>NZ_CP104209.1:2384826-2705989 GCF_025244765.1 Empedobacter stercoris
TATGAACAAGAAGATTTTGATAGTATGCAAGTTTCTATGAACAAACAAGCAGTAGCGATCGAAACAAGTATCTTTAAAGATGCTAATGATTTGAAAGACTTATATGCTAAAAAAGAAGCTGAAGCTAAAGCTGAAGGAAAAGAGTTTGTTCCGTTAAGAGACCGTGAGATTACTGCATTAATTGCGTATTTACAACGTTTAGGAACAGATATCAGTGCTGAACAAGTAGAGACAGCGAGTAACTAATGTTAAAATATTATAAAGAATTCCTTTCTCAGTATGAGTATGCATCTTTGTTGCAGACATTAATCCTAATAGGATTTATGGCAATCTTTATAACAGTATTTGTTAAGGTTATGAAAAAACCAAAAGATTTTTATAAAGATAACGAGTCTGCAGCTTTAGATTTAGAACCAGAAGAGAACGAAAAAAATAATACAAAATGAGACAACGTACCCCGGCCTATATATTTATCCCATTAACGCTATTAGCTATAATCTTAGCGTTTACAATGGTTACGCCAGTAGATGTGGTGCCAGAACCAGGTTTTCAAGGAATGGTAAACAATTTACTTGAACATTTAAAACATGTGTTCGCACAAGGAATTTTCTGGGCAGTATTAGCAATTGCAACGGTAATGCTTTTAATTATTAATGCTTTGAACAAAGTAATCGAAGTAGAAAGATTCAAAAGATTATCAGAAGTAGAACAAGCACAGTATTTAGAAGAAGGAAAAATAGGTTATTTCAAACGCTTATTTAGTTCAGCTGCTAAAAAACAATCTGATAAAGAAGAAGAGTCTATCATCTTAGATCATGGTTTTGACGGAATCAAAGAGTTAGACAATGCTTTACCACAATGGTGGTTATCATTATTCTATTTCGGTATTGTATTTATGGTTGTTTATGTAATGGCATATAGTTTTACAGACTTCGCTCACATGGACAAAGAATACGAAGAAGAAATGGTTTATAAAGATAAAGTGGATAGTATTTGGGCAGTTCAAAATGATATTGACATCACAGGTGCTATTGATAAATCGAATGATCCAGCGATTGTAGAACAAGGAAAAAAATTATTCGATCAAAACTGTACTCAATGTCACATGCAAGATGGTATTGGAGGTATTGGACCAAACTTAACAGATGATTACTGGGTGAATCATGTTGAAGATAGTTTATTCAAAAATATCTATCACATTATTTATGATGGATCTCCACAAAATCCTCAGATGCGTGCATTCGGACAACGTAAAGAGTTATCTGGTTTAGCAATCGAGAAAATTGCTTCTTATGTGTACTACATCAACCAAAAAGAAGCTACTAAGACAGTTGCTGAAGGTGCAGCTGCTCCACAAGGAGATTTAGTAGAATCTTGGAAGCAAAAGTAATTAACAACAAATAATTACAACAAATATCATATTGAAAGAGAGCTTATTTATAGGCTCTCTTTTCATTTTTAGTCGTAAATTTGTATACATTTAAAATTCACGACAATGAGTGTTCAAAATTCTGACCCAAAAGATGAATTTAATTTAAACGATTATTTGGAGGATAATAACCAAATGAACGAAGACGTTCGTACTTCCATTGGAACAATGGAAAGAACAGGAGAACGAAAATGGGTATATCCTAAAAAACCAAAAGGTAAGTTTACTAATTATAGGACATACGTTAGTTATGTATTGTTAGCAATATTAATCTTAACACCCTTTTTTAAATTACCAAACGGAAATCCTTTGTTCAAATTTGATGTCTTACAAAGTCAATTCATTTTATTCGGTTTCCCTTTCTTTACCTCAGACTTTTTCTTGTTAGCTATCGGAATGATTACGACCATTATTTTTATCGTATTATTTACCATGGCTTATGGACGGTTGTTTTGTGGTTGGGTATGTCCCCAAACAATATTCTTGGAAATGGTTTTCCGAAAAATAGAATATGCCATAGAAGGTGACAGAGCAAAACAAATGAGATTAGATAAACAAGAATGGGACGAAGAAAAAATTCGTAAAAAACTATTAAAATGGACCATCTTCGCTATCATTTCATTTATCATAGCAAATGTATTCTTAGCTTACATTATTGGAGCAGATGCTTTATACGCAGTTATTCTTGACGGTCCAGCAGAACATATCGGGACATTGATTGGATTAGTTATCTTTTCTGGAATGTTTTACTTTGTATTTGCATGGTTCCGAGAACAAGCTTGTACGTTGGTTTGCCCTTACGGACGTTTTCAAGGTGTACTTATTGATTCGCATACAATTAATGTAACATATGATTTCAAACGTGGTGAATCTACAGCTGGACGTGCAAAATTCAAAAAGAATGAAGATCGTAAAGCTGCTGGAAAAGGAGATTGTATCGACTGTGGACAATGTGTAGTTGTTTGCCCAACTGGTATTGATATCCGTAACGGAATCCAATTAGAATGTGTCAACTGTACAGCTTGTATCGATGCATGTGACGAAGTAATGGTAAAAGTTGGTTTACCAACAGGATTGATTCGTTATGCTTCTGAAGATGATATCAAACGTGGAGAGAAATTCAAATTCTCAAAACGTTTAGCAGCTTACACATTTGCCTTGTTATTATTGATTGGTGCTATGACAGCTTTCCTTTTCTCTCGTTCAGATGTAGAGTCTAAATACCTAAAAGTACCAGGAACAGATTATAAAGTAGAAGGTCAATATTACGTCAATCAATTTGAATATACATTATACAACAAAACAAATGCCGACCAAATTGTATCAATAGAATTATTATCACACAAAGATTCAAAAGTAGAAATGTACGAAGGTGTTAATAAATTGAACATGGAAAAAGGTCAAATCATTCAAGGGAAATTCTTCTTGAAAATTCCAACAAATGAAGTAAAATCGTACAAAGAAAAAGTGGTCATTGGATTGATCAATCAAAAAGGAAAAGTAATCGATAAATACGAAACGAGCTTCTCAGCTCCATTCAAATATTAATAAATATGAAGTTAAATTGGGGACATTATGTAGCAATTGCCTTAGGATGTTTTATGACATTTATCCTATCATTGCTATATTTTGCAGGAGATACAGGCGGAATGGTAACGGAAAATTACTACGAAAAAGAAATACATTTTCAAGACGAAATCAACGCAGAGAAACGTGCAAATGCTTTAGCCGAAAAGCCAGAAGTAATTGTACAAGCAAATGGACTTTTGTTTCAATTTCCAGCAACTACTGCGGCAGATTTTAAAGGAGATATTTTTTTGATGCGAAACGCAGACGAAACTAAAGATATCAAAACTAACATCAGATTATCTGACCGAAAAAATTTCTTAATACCTTCTGTTAAGTTAATAGACGGAGAATATGAATTAACATTAAGCTGGAAGGAAAATAATCAAACATACTTGATTAAAAAGTCCATTCGATGGATTCCACAATAGTTATCATAGCATTATCTATAGGTCTTACATCGTCCCTGCATTGCGTAGGGATGTGCGGACCTATTGCTTTATCTTTGGGATTAAAATCCCAAGACAAACTAAAATTTACACTTCGCAATCTCACTTATCAATTGGGACGTGTAACCACTTACACGATTTTAGGCGCAATTTTAGGACTAATTGGCGAATCATTTACATTTGTGGGTTTACAAAACTACCTAAGTATATTGATTGGAGTGCTAATGATTATTATGGTCATGATTCCGAAATTCTACGAAAACGGAGCATCTCAGCTTCGTCCAGTAAACGCCTTGATGGTAAAAGTAAAAATCTCTCTTGGTAAATTCTTAATCAAGAAAGATTCTTCTTCACTTTATATAGTTGGTCTATTAAATGGCTTATTACCTTGCGGAATGGTTTACGCCTCTTTAACTGCAGCTATTGGTTTAGGATCGGTTTACAAAAGCGCCATGTTCATGTTCTTTTTCGGACTTGGAACATTACCACTAATGTTTGCAACCGTTTTATTTGGTAATTTTTTATCAGTCAAACAACGACAAACCATTTTAAAAATCTTACCAATCATCACCTTAATACTTGGTGTATTATTTATTCTTCGCGGATTAGAATTAGATATTCCGTTTATCTCACCAGCCAAAGAAGCACTTCAGTTAAATGGAATGGATGAGCATTGTATGTAGAACTTTATTGATTTTCTTAGAGGATTTTATTTATTTTGTATTTACTATGTTGTTTTATATTTAAATAAGCTTATTTTAGCTTTATTTATATAAATAAGTAATTAAAAATGAATAGTTTTTATTTTAAGAATGGATTGGTTATTGTTTTTATTCTTTTATCTAATTTAGGATTTGGGCAGTCGAAAGAAATTAAAATCAAGTTTATAGGAAATTGTGGATTTCATATGACAGATGGAATAAATAATTTTTATATAGATTTTCCATATAAATCAGGAGCTCACAACTATATGAAATATGATGATAAAGAAATTGAAGAGGTTAAGAATAAATCTATTTTTATTTTTACACATAAACATTCAGATCATTATTCTAAAAAAATTGTGAAAAGATATAATGGACAGAAGTTCGGTCCTTGGAATATTAGCAAATTAGTGAAGTTACATGAGTCAATTCCAAATTTTGAAATTAAAGCTTTTAAGACAAAACATAAAGTTTTTGGTATTTCGTATAAACATTATTCATATTTAATTAAATGGCATAATAAGAAGATTTATATTTCTGGTGATACAGGAGATTTAGATGATTTAGCTAAGATAAAAAATGTAGAATGGACTTTTTTAAATCCATGGATTTATAGAAATACAAATAATACGAAATTAGTAATAGATACTAAAAATATAGGTATTTATCATTTATATCCTAATCAAGAAATTGATGTAAACAATCCAGAGAATCATTTTTTATTAAAAAATCAAGGAGAAGTTATAAATATTCCTTACTAAATTAAATTGGTATGTCAATTTCTTGGCAAAAAGTATTATTTCTGACTTCGAAAATCGATTATTACAATCCTTACAATTAAAATTAGATTCTAACAAATAAACTATTTACACCCTTCCAAAATAAATTGTATTTTTGACGTTATCACTCTATATAGTGTAACTAAATAAACGTCAAAATGATAACACAATTAAGAGGTAAATTAATCGAGATTTATCCAACAAATGCAGTAATAGATTGCAATGGTGTAGGATATTGGGTTAATATTTCACTGAATACCTATTCTACTTTAGAACACGAAGAAGCGGTTACAATTTTCACACATTTGATTGTTCGCGAAGATGCACATATCCTTTATGGATTTGCAACGAAAGAAGAACGAGAAATTTTTCAGAAATTAATTAGTGTTAATGGTGTTGGTCCAGCTTCTGGAATGATGATTATTTCGACTTTATCGTCTAAAGAAATCGTTACAGCAATCGCAACAGAAGATGCCAAATTGCTGCAAAGCGTAAAAGGAATCGGAGCCAAAACAGCTCAGCGAATTATTATTGATTTGAAAGATAAACTGGATCAAAGTTTAATATTAGATGTTAATTCTACTTCGGTCAAAAATAAATCTAAGAATGAAGCGTTATCTGCTTTAGAAGTTTTAGGAATTCCTAAAAAATCTGCAGAGAAAGTCATGGACAAAATCCTACAAGATCAACCAGATGCAGATGTAGAATTCTTAGTAAAAGAAACCTTGAAGAAAATTTAATGAAGATTCATAACGAACCAAAAACTATTCGTAAAGGCTCTACTATAGCAGCATTGTGTTTCCTTTTTGCAATGGGAGCTATGGGCGATGTGATGGCACAGGAAAGTGATACACTCAAATTTCCTATGCGCGATCAAAAAGGTGGATTGTTTTTAGATAATCAAATAACATACGATGTACAGTACGATGCGATAAAGCGTCAGTATATCTTATATCCTCAAATAGGAACAAGTTTAGTTTCCGAACCAATTTATTTGACACGTCAAGAGTATTTGACATTGGTTCAGAATCAAGACATGAAAAATTACTTCCGTACTAAATCTCAAACAAATGATCAATATTATCGTGAGCAACGTTTTGGAGATAAAGAAGGGAAAAAGGACAGTAATATTTTACCAAGTTTTAGAATCAAGTCTAAAGCTTTCGAAACTATTTTTGGAGGTTCAGAAATTTCCTTAACACCACAAGGTTACGCTAATTTAGACTTAGGGGTTTTCTTACAAAAGATTGATAACCCGATGCTTTTGCCGCAAAATAGACAAACCCTTACGATGGATCTTAACCAACGTATGCAGTTGAGTATTTTGGGAAAAGTAGGTGAAAACTTACAATTGAAAGTTAATTATGATACGCAAGCTGGATTCGGTTTCGAAAATCAAATGAAACTTCAATGGCGCAAAGCCTTAGGAACTAAGTTGGATCCATTTGCTGGTGAAGATGATATTTTACAAAATATAGAGGTTGGTAATATTTCGATGCCACTTAGTACTTCGTTAATTACAGGTGCTCAATCACTTTTTGGAGTTCGAACAGATCTGAAATTTGGTCGTACAAATGTATCGGCTGTTTTCTCAGAACAACGTTCGGAATCGAAAAATATCGTGGTACAAGGTGGTGGTGTAATGACAGATTTTAAAGTTGCTGCCGAAAAATACGAATACAACAGACACTTCTTCTTAGGTCAATATTTCAGAAATAGTTATGATAGAGCTTTAGCGAATTATCCTGCAGTTAACAGTAATATCAATATCCAGCGAATAGAAGTTTGGAAAGTTGATAAATCTGGAGGTAATCAGCAAACAAGACGTTCGGTTATTGCTTTACGAGATATTGCCGAAAGTAATTCAACTCCAAATAACGATAGCAATACTTTATTTAATTCGATCAATTCGCAAGGTTTTTCAAAGATTAGTGACGCAAGAAGTTATTTGAATGGATTTTCTTACAATGGAGAACAATTTCAAGATGGAGAGAACTTTATCGTCAACGAAAACGTTCGAAAACTTGATGCATCAGAATTTACATTCTATCCAAAATTGGGATATATTTCGTTGAATACACCTTTGATTGATGGTGAAGATTTATTAGCGGTATCTTTTCAGTATACAACAAGTTCTGATCCTGGAAAATTGTATACCGTTGGACAAATGTCTGATCAAACAGATAAACCAATTATTGCGAAATTAATTAAGCCAAATTCAGCTGTAAACGTGGCTTCGCCAATGTGGGATTTGATGATGAAAAATATTTACTCGTTAAATGCTTATGGTGTTTCGAGTGAAGATTTTATGTTAAATGTAAATTTCAAAGATAATGGAGAACAATCTTCAGGAACATTAAATTATCTACCAAATTCTGCCGTTTCAGAACAATCATTGTTACAAGTGTTGAATATGGACCGTTTAAATTCGAACGGACAATTACAACAAAACCCTGATGGAAGTAAAGGAGATGGTTTATTCGATTTTGAGTCTGGGCTTACCATTGACACAGAAAGAGGAAATATTATTTTTACTTCTGTTGAACCTTTTGGTAAATATTTGGATAATAAGTTACAAGGGCAAAATCAAGAATACGTTTTCAATGAGATTTATCGTCAATTACCAAATACACTTTCTGGCGAAAAGTTAGCCAATCGTTATACCTTAGAAGGTCGTTACAAAGGAACAGTTTCTGATGGTATTCCTTTAGGAGCTTTCAATGTGCCGCAAGGTTCTGTAAAAGTAACTTCTGGTGGAGCAACCTTAACAGAAGGTGTTGATTATACAGTCGATTATCAATTAGGACGTGTAAAAATCATCAACGAACAATTGAAAAACTCTGGTGCACCAATTAATGTGGCATTAGAGAATCAATCTACATTTAATTTACAGAAAAAACGTTTCATGGGAATTAATGTCGAACATAATTTTAGCGATAAATTTATGTTGGGAGGTACATTAATCAATTACCAAGAACGTCCTGTTACACAAAAAACACAATTTGGTTCAGAACCTGTTAATAATACTATTTTTGGACTTAATACACAATATAACTCAGAAGCTGAGTGGTTAACGCGTTTAACCAATAAAATTCCTGGAATCAAAACAGATGAAATGTCGAACATTAATGTTCAGGCAGAAGCTGCTTACTTAATGCCAGGTGTCAACAATGTTACAGGAGGATATTCTTACATTGATGATTTTGAAGATGCACAATCTCGTATCAGTTTATTGGATGTTGGTTCATGGAAATTTGGATCTACACCAGGAAAACCTGCGGGATATTCAGCCACTGGTTATCACCCATTCTTCCCGAATGGAATGAAAAATGACGATTTATCCTTTAATAATGGTCGTCGTATGATGTCATGGTATTCGATAGATCCTCGTTTTTATGGACTTGGAGGTAGTTCACCTTTGTCAGATAAAGAAATGTCATCGCACATGGCACGTCGAGTTAAGTTGAAAGAACTTTTTGATCAACGTGATGTCATGGCAGGAACCAACTCGTATATCAGTACATTGGATATGACATTTTATCCGCAAGAACGTGGTCCATATAACATCAATCCAAATGCAACAGATACCAAAAATTGGGGAGCAATGATGCGACCTATTTCGGTTTCTAACTTCAAGGATTCGAATGTTGAATACATCGAATTTTGGATGATGGACCCATATGCAGATGGAAAAGGGGGAGAAGGAGAATTGTTAGTGCATTTAGGAAATGTTTCGGAAGATGTCTTGAAAGACGGCGAAATGATGTACGAAAATGGATTGCCACATTCAGGCAATGGAGCTGCTACAGTTTCTTCAAAATGGGGATTAACACCTCAATTGAATCCTATTTTATATGCGTTCGATACAGAAGGAGAAGCACGTAAACAACAAGATTTAGGATACAATGGATTGACCGATGAAGAAGAAGCTCAACGATACGGAATTACAAGTAATAATTTAGTTACAGGGGAATTAGATCCTGCAAATGATAACTATTTATTCTTCTTAGATGATCGTTTTAGAGGAGCTTCTATCGGAAATACAGTCCAAGATCGTTACCGTTATTTTAGAAATCCTCAAGGAAACAATTCAACGGATAATCCTTTACACGCTTCTTCATTAGTGCCAGATACAGAAGATATTAATGGCGACTTTAACTTAGATCAAACGGAGAATTATAATCAGTATACCTTAAAAATTGATCGTCAAAGTTTAGAAGATCCAAACAATAAATTTATTGTTGGAAGAAAAGAAGTTGATGGTGAATTTCCAGATAAATCTTCGCAGAAAGTAAAATGGTACCAAGTTCGTATTCCTGTTGATAACTTCGATTTAGATATTGATGGAGACGGAGTAGAAGAGTTGAACAATGATGCCTCTATTGCACAAGCGGAAAGCGTTTTAACTGCTGCTCGTTTTATGCGTATGGTAATGCGTGGGTTTGAGGAAGAAACAACACTTCGTTTCGGTACTTTTGATTTAGTTCGTTCGGAATGGCGTCGTTACACAAAAAATATTTACCCTTATATTATTAGTAATCAAGAAGGTTACGAAGATGATAAAAATATCGACGATTTAGAAGTTGGTGAAGTAAGTATTGAACGTAACGGAACTGATCGTCCACGATATATGATGCCTCCAGGAGTTTATCGCGAGCAAACGCAAGGAGCGATTGGATATCAATCTCAGAACGAAGCTTCGATGACATTGAAAGCGAAGTTTAAACCAGGTAGTACATCAAAAGCAATTTTTAAGAATACGAATTTAGATTTGAGACGATACAAAAAATTGCAAATGTTTGTTTCGGCACAAAACTTATTAGACAGAACGTCGAATGCTGTTGATGATGGAACAAAATTATTTATTCGTGTAGGTAGTGATTATACTGATAACTACTACGAATACGAAATGCCGTTGAAGTACACCCCTCAAAGCGCAACAACAGAAAGTGCAGTTTGGCCAGATGAAAACTTTATTGATCTGAATACAGATTTGTTTACAGATGCAAAAAAACAAAGGGATTTAGATGGCTTCAGTACATTGCAACGTTTTAATTTTGCGTTCGATCAAGAAAATCCAAACAAAACAGTTTACGTAAAAGGACGTCCAACACTTGGTAATGTATCATCGATTATGATTGGGGTACGTAACACTTCTGGCTCTTCAGAAAAAGAAGTATTACTTTGGGTGAACGAACTTCGTTTAAGCGAAATTGATAACAAAGGTGGATATGCAGCAGCAGCTAATGTGCAATTTAATTTAGGAGATTTTGCCAATGTTCAAGTTTCGGGAAGTACAAGTTCTGTAGGATTTGGAGCGATAGATCAAGGTCCTGCGAATCGTAATCAAGACGAATCATTGCAATATGCCTTGAATGCACAAGTAAAATTAGACAAATTCTTACCGAAGAAATGGGGAATGGAAATTCCGTTCGATTTTACGATTCAAGAAAGTTTTGTCGATCCAAAATACAATCCGTTAGACAACGATATTATTTTTGATGAAGCGCCTAATAAAGCTGAATTAGAAAAAGTTGTTCGAACTTATACGCAATACAAAAGTTTTGCATTTAACAATGTTCGCAAAGTTAGATCAACGAATAACAATAATCCTGTTCGTTTTTATGATCCATCGAACTTCTCTTTGTCGATGATGTATTCGGATAATTATTATCGTGATATCTATACACAATACAACGTTAATCAGCAACTGAGAGCTTCGTTGAATTATACATACGGATTTAGAGGGAAATCATACGAACCATTTAAAAAATGGAGAATGGTTCAACCAAAAGAAGAATCGAGCAAATATTTACAATTTATTCGAGAGTTTAATATCAATCCATTGCCAACACGATTCTCTTTCCGTACCGAAATTGCGCGTACATACAGCGAAAGACAATACCGTGATATTAGTCAATATTTAGGAGGTGGATCTTCAAGTTTGATTCGTCCAACGTACAGTAACAATTTCTTGTTCAATTGGCAATATAATTTAGGGTTTGATTTAACAAAATCATTGCGTTTAGATTTAACATCTTCAACCATGACGTTGAATGATGGAACGACTTTCCAACGTGCAGATCAAGATATGATTTGGCAAAACATGTTTACCATTGGTCGTCCTGTGCAATATGATCAGCAATTTCAGGTGAATTATAAATTACCATTGAAATTCTTCCCGTATTTAAATTGGATGAATGTCGAAACAGGTTTTACGTCAAATTATAACTGGATGGCAACTTCGACAGCTTATCGTAATTTCGAAACAGAAGTGATTAATCCAGATGGATCAACTTCAACTCGACCAGTTAATTTAGGAAAAGGAACGGCACAGAATTCAAATTCAATCAATTTGATTGGAGATTTAGATTTCGCGAAATTCTATCCAGAATTTAAAGGTTACAAACGTTACGATTCTATTTTGAAAGGTCGTCGTCAAGAGATTGATTCATTGAATACAGTTTACACAACATTATTCTCTAAAAAACGTCGAACAAATAAGAAATCAGCGTACAAATTCAAACATAAATTTACAGCCAAAGATTATGGTTGGATGGTTTTATCATCATTAAAACGTGCGAATTTTACGTATAATCAACGCAACGGAGCTGTAATTCCAGGATTATTATACGAGCCAGGTTTCTTTGGTGTTGATGGTAAAAACGGACCAAGTTTAGGTTTTGTATACGGAACACAATTCGATATCAAACGTCAGTTAGTTGAAAGAGGTTTAATTGTAGGAGATGAGTTGATGACAGATGCTTATCAAATTACAAAAGGAACTGATTTTAATGCAACAGCATTAATTGAGCCAATTCCAGATTTACGAATAGATTTGAATGCAAAACGCATGAAAGATCGCCGTATTTATCATTCAGGATTTAATCTTGATGTGGCAAATCCTTACATAGACGAATTAACAAATCTTAATATTTCGACAGTTAACATCAAAACAGCTTTTAAAGATGGTGATGCTATTTTTGATCAATTCTTAACGAATACCAAAACTATTTCTGAGCGCTTAGCACAAAAAAGAGGAAGTGGAAACAAAGATGGAATGGGATATTATGAAGGCTTTAACGCAAGAAGTTCTGATGTTCTTTTACCAGCCTTTTTAGCTGCAGTACAAGGAAAAGATGCAGGTTCTTCAAAATTAGGATACAATCGATCTATTCCAGTTCCGAACTGGAGAGTGGCGTATACAGGTTTAAAATCTATTCCAATTGTCAATAAATATTTTGATAATGTCGAAATTTCGAGTGCGTATAATTCAACGTATACAGCAACAGGAGTTCAGTCGAATCCAAACTTTATGTTAGATACAGGTATTATGTCTGGCGGACAAGTGACAGGAAGAGATGAGAACGGAAATTTCTATACGCAGAATTTATATGGAGCTGTAACGATGATCGAATCGTTCTCGCCATTGTTAGGAGTAGATTTAACGTTCCGTAACAGTATGCAGTTGAGAGCGCAATATAACAGAGATCGTTTATTGTCTTTAAGTACAACAAATTATACGTATACAGAAGATTATGGATCGGAATATATTATAGGATTTGGTTATATTTTCAAAGATTTCAAGATGAAGATTCGTTACCAAGGAAGTCAAAAAACGGTAAAAGGAGATTTGAATATTCGAGGAGATTTTTCGTTAAGAGATAATCAAACAACAATCAGAAAAGTAATTTATAACTTTGACGATTTACAGAATCCAGATACCCCAACAAGTATTTATGGTGATTCGCAAATAACAGGTGGACAACGAATTATGTCGTTCAAGTTGACGGCAGATTATAATGTGAGCAAGAATTTGAACTTGAGATTCTATTGGGATCAGATGATGAGCAAATATAAAATTTCAACAGCTTTTCCAATTTCTCAAATTCGTGCCGGATTTAGTGCTACCTTTACATTCGGAAATTAAAAACAATAAAACAAACAGTATGAGCATTCCAAACAATTTAAAGTACAGTAAAGATCACGAGTGGATTTCTGTAGAAGGAGACGTAGCAACTATCGGTATTACAGCTTTCGCACAAGGAGAGTTAGGAGATATCGTTTATGTTGATGTAGAAACTGAAGGAGAAACTTTAGGTCAAGAAGAAGTTTTTGGGACAGTAGAAGCAGTAAAAACAGTTTCTGATTTATTTATGCCAATTAGTGGAGAAGTAGTAGAATTCAATACAGAATTAGAAGGAGAACCAGAATTAATTAACACTGATCCTTACGGAAAAGGATGGATCATCAAAGTGAAAATTGAAGATGCTTCTCAATTAGATGCTTTATTAGACGCAGCTGCTTACGGTGAATTAATCGGTGCATAAGACAAAACAAATAATATTCTTTGCTTATGTAGGCTTGGTGTTTTATTTGACCTTGCTTCCACAAGAGAATTTCTCAAAATTAAGTACAATCAAAGAATTAGAAATCTTCTTGGAGATTGATAATTTAGATAAAGTTGTACATTGTGGAATGTTTGGATTGATGACGATATTATTATTTGTCAGCTACAAATTAACAAACCTACGCTTGATGATAATTCCGTTTTTGATTAGTTTCCTTATCGAAATTTTACAAGGCGTTTTAACATCATTACATCGTAGTTTTGATTTTGTCGATTTGATGGCAAACTTATCCGGAATCGCACTTGCTTACATTGCAATAACCTATTATTTACAACATAAAAAAACTCAGTAGCAATACTGAGTTTTTTGTTTATTTTAGATAGATGAAAAAAATTCTATTATTTGTTTTGTTTGTAACCATTTTTTGGAAAGGCTGTGATTTATTTGATGATTTTACTAATAGAAAAGCCGTAATTAAAGAAATACAAAAAGATTTTTCAGGAATAATAATGGAAAAATATTCTCCCAGAGATACGCCTCCAATATTTTTAAAGATTAAAAATCAAAATACAATTTTGGATATTTCATTTTCTAGAGGAGTTATGAATATTTCTTCTATTGGAGATAGTATTTAAAAATTATCCTAACTTAGCTAAAGTAAAAGTTACATTCTATGCAAACAGAACAGACGATACTTACGGAAGAAGCCATCAATCAACTAACGGAGAGCGAACTATTGCAATTAATGTTGGAAAGATACAATTTGAACAAGAAGGAGTTAACGAAAGAATTCGAGAAACGATACTCCATGAAATCCAGCATGACATTCAAAGAGTGGTTGCAGATAAGAGTTCAAATTCATCAGGAATTGTTTTAGGAGGGACTAATCCTACATTAATATTTGATAAATTAAAAGGTGGTAAATTAAAAATTTATAGATCAAATGGCGCAGAATTAGATTTGTCAACAAGATCCTTTAGATTTGAAAATCTTAAATTGTAATAAAAAAAGAAGAGAATAGAGTTTGAGTACACTATAACGAGTTCAGAGCTATATAATCTCATATTCTGATTAAGACTCAACTCTTTCTTATCAAATTCTCAAATAGAAATTCGGGCTTAAAACCCATTAGTAAGGAATCGAGTTATTGATAAGTTTCTCTTCTCATTAAATTCAAATTTATGGAAAAAATTGTTATCGGAATTGATGTGAGTAAATTAACTTTAGACATCTGTATTCAAGTAAATAAAGAGAATCGTTTTGAGAACATTTCTAATACTGAAAAAGCAATAAAAGATTTTTTCAAACAGTTTGATAAAAAACAAGAAATTCTGATTGGAATGGAGAATACAGGTCGATTTAACGCTATTCTTTACAGCGTTTTAGTCAACTATTCTTTTACTGTTTATGTCATCAATCCTTTGCATTTGAAAAAAAGTATGGGATTAGTTAGAGGTAAAAATGATAAAATTGACAGCGAACGTATTGCTGTATTTTTACTGAAAAACTATATGGATCTTCAAGAGTGGAAACCTAATTCTCAAGTGATTGAAAAAATTAAATTATTGAATGCTGAAAGAAAACATCGCGTTAAAATAAGAGCTGGATTACTAGCTCAAGCAAAAGATGAATTATTTTTAAAATCAATTGTTGACAAAGCTGTTTTACGTTTAAACACTAAGCTAATCGATGTATTAACGAAACAAATTAATGAGATCGAAGATAGAATCTATCAATTAATTTGTAATGATGAACAGCTTTATAACCATTATAAAAGAATACAATCAATCCCTGGAGTAGGAAAAGTTTTAGCTTTTAATATGTTGATTAAAACGGATGGTTTTACAACCATAAATACGCCAAGACAAATGGCTTGCTATGCTGGAATAGCCCCATTTGATTTTCAATCTGGAACTTCCATAAGGCGAAAACCGAAAGTTTCATCAATGGCTGATAAAGATTTGAAGAAACTATTGCATTTAGCTGCAATGAGTGCTATTCGTTTAGACAATGACTTGGCTATTTATTATCATCGAAAGGTAGGAGGAGGGAAAAATAAAATGTCTGTTTTAAATGCTGTTAGAAATAAAATTATTCATCGGATTTATGCACTAATTAAAAATCAAAATATTTATAAAAATAACTTGGTTTTGTCATAGAAATCAGAATGATAAATAAGTAGAAGTCATGTTGAACTTGTTTCAACATCACATCAAAATAAAAAAAGCAAACTCTCGCTTGCTTTTAAACTATAAAAAATAATTTTGCTTACCGCTTACCGCTTACCGCTTACCGCTTACCGCTTACCGCTTACCGCTTACCGCTTACCGCTTACCGCTTACCGCTTACCGCTTACCGCTTACCGCTTACCGCTTACCGCTTACCGCTTACCGCTTACCGCTTACCGCTTACCGCAACTTACTTCATCAACTCCTCAGGAATATCACAAATCGGAATTGGAACCATTTTATGTTGATTGATTCGATTTAATCTCGAATAAATCTCGAAAACTTCTTTTTCTCGACCTTCAAAATCATCTGCAGTTTGTCCAGCTTCTTTCGCTTTCATCGCCCATTCCAATTCATCATAATTTGCTCCCAATTGATCTTCATCCGAACGATCATCACCAAACAAACCATCGGTTGGTTTAGCTTTCTGAATATCCGTATTGATTCCTAAAAAGCGTGCAATTTCATACACTTCCGATTTCATCAAATCAGCAATTGGACTAAGATCTACACCGCCATCACCATATTTTGTATAAAAACCAACGCCAAAATCTTCGACTTTATTTCCAGTTCCTGCAACCAAATAATTGTGTAAACCAGCAAAATAATAAAGTGTTGTCATACGCAAACGAGCACGCGTATTAGCTAAAGCTAAATTCACTTTATCTGTTGTTTCCGTTTTTGGTAAAGCCGAGACCATTGCATCAAAAGTGGTTGTTAAATCAACTTCTATTGAATCAATTGGTGAAGAAAATTGTTCGTTCAGCCATTCGATATGACGTTTAGCTCTATCTGCTTGATTTTTTTCTTGGTGAATAGGCATTTCCAAATTAAGTAAAGGATAACCTGTCATCGCACAAAGTGTTGAGGTTACAGCCGAATCTATTCCGCCCGAAATTCCAATCACAAAGCCTTTTTGGTGTGCTGTCTCCAAATAATCTTTCAACCAAGTAACAATATATTCTACAACTTTTTCAGTTTGCATAGTGTAATAATTTATTTCAAAGATAGCAGATTATGAAAAAAATTAGGGTTGAAAATACTACCGATTATTTTACTATTTTTGTTAGCTAAATAACCAAGCAATGAAATTTGTATATGGCTTAGCTTTTGCGAGTTTAATTTTATTTACATCGTGCAAAAAAGAGAAATCGTGGGAAGTAGATGTTGAAGAACAAAATGTTCAATTAAACATTCATGATATCAGCCAAGATTTTTTTAATGACTCTATCCCATTAACGACTTTACGAAAAGATTATCCTTTCTTTTTTGATGCTAAAACAACGGATAGTATTTGGGAAAACCAACGTCGTAATAAAGAAGAATTGAGTATTTATGGACAATCAAGAAAAGTTTTTGGAGATTTTAAAGAATTAAATCAAATGTTGACTCCAATGTTTCAACGTTACCAATTTTATTTTCCTGAATATAAAATTCCAACTATTTATACCTATTCATCAGGTTTGCAAAATATCGATTATCCTGTGATGTTTAGTCAGCAATCTGGCTTAATGTTTATCGCAATGGATGCCTATTTAGGCTCAAAAAATAAGCTGTATGATAGTATTGGTGTTGAACGTTATTTGCGAATTAATTTAGATCTTAATCGTTTACCATCTCAGGCAGTTGATGCGATAGCAAATGATGTGGTAACATTTAGCCCAAGAAATCAATTATTTATTGATAAAATGATTTACGAAGGGAAAAAATTAATTTTGCAAGATGCTTTATTAGTAGATACTGCAGACGAATATAAAGTTGGTTACACGCCAGAACAAATACAATGGTGTATTGACAATGAAGGACAAATTTGGAACTTTTTTGTCGAACAAAATTATGTATTTAGTTCAGATGCTTCGTTAGATAAACGATTTTTGGCATTAAGTCCTTTTTCAAAATTTAACAACGAAATAGAACAAGATTCTCCTGGTAGAATTGCGGCTTGGATTGGTTTGCAAATTATTCGTCAATACATGAAAGAGAACCCTAAAGTTGAACTGAAAGCTTTATTAGATGATATGGATGGGCAGAAAATCTTCAAGGATTCGAAATACAAACCAGCATTAGAAGGAAATAATTCAGCAAATTATACAACAAAAACAATTGATGGTAAAGTTTACCATTTTGTGAAATAAACTAAATAAGTAGAAGTTATGAGAACAACAAATATTACTGTAGAGATTGAATTGGACGAAAATCACGTGCCAGAAAAAATGACTTGGAATGCGCCAGATGGTGGTATTAGTCACGAAGAAACAAAAGCAATGTTACTTTCTGTTTGGGATGATAAATCGAAAGAAGCTTTACGTATCGATTTGTGGACAAAAGATATGACGCAAGATGATATGAAACGTTTCTTTCATCAAATTCTAATTTCGATGTCAAGTTCGTACGAAAGAGCAACAGAGGAAAAAGAGGTGGCAGAAAGAATTGCTGCTTTTGCAGAAGAATTTGCAATTGCTTCTAAAATTAAAGGTTAAAATAATTTAACCCTAAAAAACTTTAAGTCGGATTTCGTAACATTTTGATTAGAAATTCGACTTATTTTATATCTTTAAATCTCTGATCAGAATAGTTTATGAAAAAATTATTTTTTGCTTTAACATTTTTAGCTTCAATTCATTCATTTGCTCAAGAAGAATGGACCATAGAAAAGTGTATTGAATATGCTTCAAAAAATAATTTGACTGTTCAGCAAAATACCATCAACCAAGAATTATTCAACAAAAATTTAGAACAAACCTATAATGCGTGGTTGCCTACGGTTTCGGGATATGTGGATAATAATTTTACAATTGGAACCTATAATCCTGTTATCGAAAAAGGATATTATCAATTTGCACATTCGTTGGGAGTGCAATCAAGCATCAATATTTACAGCGGAGGAGTTGTTCAATTGAACAAAGATAAAGCAGCTTTGGAATTAGAAGCGTCAAAAGTTCAAACGGCAATAACAGTAAATGATATTTCGCTTCAAATAGCAAATTATTATTTGGCTGTTTTATTAAACAAAGAATTGAAACAGGTTGCAGTCGGAAACTTAAATATTTCCAAACAATTATTAGATCAGAATAAAAAGAAATTAAAAGCAGGAAGCGTTGCACAATCAGTTGTAGCACAATCCGAATCTGAAGTTGCGACAAATACGCGCGAAGTAGTCAATGCACAAATCGAAATAGAACGTGCTTTATTCAATTTAGCAATGTTGTTACAACTTAACGATTACCGTGATTTTAGTGTAACGGATGTTAAAATTCCAGATAATATCAATTCACAATTGTATCATTTAGAAGATGTCGTAGAAACGGCTTATCAAAATCAACCTGCTGTTAAGTATGCCGAATTACAGATTGATGTTGCTACGAAAGAAACAGAAATTGCACGAACATCATTGTTCCCAAAAATAACAGGAACTTTCAATTTTGGTACAAATTATTTGCAATATTTCAACAAGCGATTGCGTCAAGATGCGTTGTTAGATCAATTGGGGCATAATGTAACAGCAGTATTTGGCGTAGGAGTTTCGATTCCGATTTGGAACCAATATTCGTACAAAATTAATATTCAGAAAGCATTAATTAACGAAGATTTGATGAAAATTAATCTTCTGCAATCTAAACAAGATATTTTGAAAAATGTGCAATCTGCCTATTTCGAAGTCAATAGTTCTTATGCCTCGTATGATTCATCGAAAGAAGCGGTGAAATATGCTAAGATTTCGTACGATTTTGCACAAAAATCGTATAATGCAGGAGTGATTAATCAATATGATTTTAACCGATCACGTAATGATTTGATGGTTGCAGAATCACAAATGTTACAAGCAAAATACAATTACGTTTTCAAACAAAAAGTACTGGATTTCTATGCAGGAATTCCAATTACGTTGGATTAGAGTTCAATTTTTCTTTATTTCCAATAGAAAATCATCTTATCAAACACAAATCATCTAATTTTCGTGATGTATCTTTGCAGCATGGCAACAATCTTAAATTTAGAAACTTCAACAAAAAATTGTTCAGTTTCGATTGCTAAAGATGGCGTTCAACTTTGTCTGGTTGAAGAAAATGAAGAAAACTATGCACATGGCGAAAAACTGAATCAGTTTGTAGATTGGTGTGTACAAGGTGCGGAAATAAATTGGAAAGATATCGACGCTGTTTGTGTGTCAAAAGGTCCAGGCTCTTATACCGGATTACGAATTGGTGTTTCGTCTGCCAAAGGATTTGCATATGGTTCTGATATTCCGTTGATGGCAATTAATTCATTGCAAATTTTAGCTGAATCACAACTTAACCAAGAGGTGGATTATATTATTCCAATGATTGATGCAAGACGAATGGAGGTTTATACAGCTTTGTTTGATAGACAAGGAAATCAATTGACAGAAACCGAAGCAAAAGTAATTGACGATACTTCTTTTGAAGAGTTGAAAGGAAAGAAAATTATTTTTGTTGGTGATGGAGCAGAAAAATGTCAAGAAATATTGTCGCATTTAAACGCTACTTTTGTGCAAGCTTTTCCATCTGCAAAGGATATGATTCGTGTTTCGGAAGAAAAATTTACTCAAAAATCATTTGAAGATGTTGCATATTTTGAGCCTTATTATCTGAAAGATTTTGTGGCTGGAAAAAAGAAATCTGAATAAATATAAAAGAGATAATTATGAAAAATCTTGTGTTGACAATTGCATCATTATATGGGATGACTGCAGTTATATTAGGTGCTTTTGGTGCTCATGCATTCAAAAAGTTTTTACCTGCTGAAAAATTAGCAAGTTTTGAAGTTGGTGTACGTTACCAAATTTATCATGCAATTGTGTTGTTAGCTGTCGGAATGTATTTCCAGTTTAACAGTGGTTTAGAACGCTCTGCAGCTTGGTGTTTAATTGCCGGAACATTTGTTTTTTCAGGAAGTATCTACTTGTTATCGTTTGCAGATTATTGGAATGCAAATCTTAAATTCTTAGGGCCAATTACACCACTTGGAGGTCTTTTTATGATTATCGGTTGGGGATTATTAGCTTGGATTTTTATGAAAGGAAGATAATATAATATATAGATAAAAGGCGCTTCGTAGAAGCGCCTTTTTTATTATCAATCATTTCCATTAATCATTTTCGATACAATACCAGATTTTTTACTGATTTCGTCATAAACAATTCCTGCAAGATGTATCAGGAAGAAAATAGGAAACCAATAGATTCCAGTTTTGTGTAATTCTTCCATTTGTTCTTTGTATGTTCCGTCTCCCCACATTAAGTAAAAACCTGTAACGAGATTCATCAACACTAATCCATAAAAAATTAGATAGATCAATCCTTGAAATTTTTCTTTAGGAGCTGAATGTTTAAATGGATTTGGAAAACGAATTCCTTTTACAACCATATATACAATTCGTAGAACAAACAGTCCTAAAATGATGTAGGCAAACAGCTCATGCCATTCCCACATTGGTTCTAAAGAATTTTTACCAATCGTTTTTAAGGTAGCTTCCGAAAGATTTACCCCTTCTTTAGATGTTTCTTGCACAATAAGTGAAGAGAGCTTCTTTTTACTCATCCACTCCATACGTAGAAAGCCAGTGATAAATAATATCAGCATGCCAATTCCTATTGTCCAATGTAATAATCGGTGCGTTAATGTAAACTTTTTCATAATTCATAGTGATTAAAAAAACCTCTCAAATTTGAGAGGTTTTGGTATGGTACTTATTCGTAATCATCTTCTTTAAAATCGAATTCTTCGAATGAACAATTAATTTCAAATGGAATATCTCCATCAGATTCTTCTGTGAAATCTTGCACTTCACCTTTCCAGTTAAGTGTCAAAACCCCTTTTTCATTTACACTAAATGCTAAGTCGTTATTAACAGTTTCAAAATCTTCTTCTGAAACATTTAGTGAGGTGTAATAAACTTCTACGATTTCACCTTCTTCGTCTTCTTCCTCGGCGAATCCATAAGGAATAGATACTTTTTTACCATTTAATTCTTCTACAGATTCTACATCTAAAGGGAAATCATCGATAAATAGAGAAAGTTGTGGAAAATCATTTTGTAACGAATCTCCTTCTACATGTTCTAAGTCATCAGTGGAATGTATTTCTACCAACAAACATTTTTTATTTCCTTGAAAAACCACTTTACATAAAGATTTTTCAATATTATAATTAAATGTTTCATCCGGATGGAAGAACTTAATTGTTTTCATTGTTTTGTTAATGTATGTTATTAATTATGAGTACGAATATAATTAAGTTCATTTAATTTTCACAAAAAATAGTTAAGAAATTTTTATTTTCTGTGATTAACTAAAAAAGTCACCTATTTTGGATAGGTGACTTTTATAATAATGATTGACTTTTAATCCGATTATTTTGCAGCTTCTTCTGTTGCAGCAGTAGCTTTAGCAGATAAATCTACTTGTAATAAAACTTCGTCTTTGATGATAGATCCAGCTCCTCCAACGAAAGTAATTCCGAAGTCTTTACGGTTGATTCCGAACTCTTCAGATTTGATTGTTACACCATCTGCATCAACAGTTACATTAGCTTTGAACGTAACATTTTTAGGAACTCCACGGAAATCTAAGTTTCCAGAAATTTCTGAATTGTAATCACCTCCTTCAATTGCTTTTACTTCTGTAATTTCGAAAGTTGCAGTTGGGAATTTCTCAACGTCTAAGAAATCAGGAGATTTTAAGTGACCATCTAATTTTCCTTTGCTTTCAGCATCAGCGTCTAAATCTTTAGATTCGAAAGAAGTAAAATCAGCAATAAATTTACCTGATTCTAAAACACCGTTATTTACATTAACAGTTCCTTCTTGTAATTTTACGACTCCGTAGTGACCTTCTTCTGGTTTGTTGATATCATCAAAAGTTTTTCCGCCTTTCCAGTTTACAATTGACGTAGTTGTGTCAACAGCAAACTCCGCAGCTCCTTCAGATGCAGTAGCTCCTTCTTGAGCTTCTGTAGCAACTTTAGTTTCAGTATTTCCTCCACAAGATGTTAATACAACAGCAGAAACAACAGCTAATCCTAAAAATAATTTTTTCATATTGCTTATTTTAAATTTTATACAAAATTATAATATAAATTGATTGTTTGTATTGACTTATATCAATAAAGTAAATAATTAAACATTTATTTAATATTGAATAATTCTAAATACCTTAGCCAAAAATAAGAAAATTTATTTAATCGTGCTAAACATAAAGCAACTCAGTTTCAATTATCCAGATTTCGAAGAGCAAGTAATAGATGATATTAATTTCGAGGTTAATAAAGGGGAAGTGATTAGTATTATTGGTGAAAGTGGAAGTGGAAAATCGACCTTACTGAAGCTGATTTATGGCTTGTTTGATTTTGATAAAGGCGAAATTAAATATAATAAAAAAAAGTTGCGTGGTCCAGCTTATAATATCATTCCAGGTCATAAAATGATGAAATATGTAGCGCAAGATTATGATTTATTAGATTTTGTTACGGTCGGTGAAAATGTAGGGAAACATTTAAGCAATTTTGATTTAGAATTGAAACAACAACAAATTGATGAAGCCTTAAAGGTGGTTGAAATGTTAGAGTTTAAACATATTTTACCCAATAAATTAAGTGGTGGTCAACGACAACGTGTTTCTATTGCAAGAGCTTTGGCGCAACAACCTGAGATTTTGTTATTAGACGAACCTTTCTCTAATTTAGATCAAACCTTGAAACTTAGCATTCGCGAAAAAATAATGGATTGGTGTAAAGAGCATCAAATTACTGTCATTTTTACAACACACGATTTGAATGATGCATTTTATACGTCGGATAAAATTTTAGTTTTACAGAACGGAAGAATGATTCAGTTTAATGGGGTAGAAAACGTGCGCGAATTTCCGAAAACAGAATATGTTGCCAAGCTTTTTGGTTATGTGAATCTGTTAAAGCGTTCGCAAGATTTGGGAATAGTTTCCTCTTCTACGGTTGTTGTTTATCCCGAAGAAATTGTTATTTCAGCTAATGGAAATTTCGAAGGAAAAGTGATTTCATCTAAATTTCAAGGACGAGATTATTTAATTCGTTTTGCTTATCAAAATTTAGAATTGTTGACTTTTTCTAATCAAAAACTTCAATCAAATGATTTGATAAAGTTTGATGTAGAAAAGTTTAGAGAGATTTAAATTTGATGTGATTTTGCGCTTCGAGAAGTTTAGAATGACTTACTAAGTTTATTTTTTTAAAAAAAAGCGAAACCCTACATCGAATTTCGCTTTTCTATTATTATTTATCCAATAAGAAATTTAAAACTTCTGTTGTAAAATCTTTCGGATTCTCTGCATGTAACCAATGTCCTGCATTTGCAATTTTCTTGATTTTTGCATTCGGAAAACGTTCGCAAATGATCATTTCATCTTCTGGCATAATGTAATTTGATTTTGCGCCGCCCAAAAATAAAGTTGGTCCATCAAATTCACCTTTTAATAAATCTGTTCCAATCATTTCTTGGTAAAAATTATCCAAAACGTCTAAATTGAAACGAAATGCGTATTGACCATTATCAGCATGGTAAACGTTTTTTAATAAAAACTGACGGACACCCATTTCTGGAATATATTGTTCCAATGTTTTTTCCACATCTTTTCGTGTTTCAACTTGATCAAAATCGACAGATTTCAAGGCTTTAAAAATTGCATTATGATGAGGTTGATAAGCTTTTGGAGCCATATCAGCGACAATTAAATGATCTAATCTATTTTGATGAATCATAGCAAAATCGATAACAATTCGTCCACCCAAAGAATGTCCCAATAAATGAGCTTTCTCGATAGAATGAGCCTCCATGTAATTCACAATATCTTGCGTCATGGCAGCTAAAGACGAATCTTCGCTATGAAAACTACGTCCATGATTGCGCAAATCAATTAGATGAGTTGTAAAATGCTCTCCAAATTGTTTTCCCAATGTACTCCAATTGTCCAATTGTCCGAATAAACCATGAAAAATCAACAAATGTTTTTCACCAGAACCAACAATTTTACTGTGTAAGATTTCTGTCATTTTTCTACAAATTTGCTACTTCAATTTTACGTAAATATGCTTGAATGGTATTCTCTAAACCTAAATACAAAGCTTCTGAAATTAGTGCGTGACCAATTGAAACTTCTGAAATTTGAGGAATTTCACGAATAAAAAATTCGATGTTATCTAAGCTCAAATCGTGACCCGCATTTACAGCCAATCCATTTTCTATCGCTAATTTTGCGGTTTCTTTGTATGGATTAATCGCTTCAAGATTTCCTAACCCATATTGTGTAGCAAATTCTTCTGTATACAATTCGATTCGATCTGCACCAGTTTTAGCAGCACTTTCAATTAATGCAGGATTTGGATCTAAGAAAATAGAGGTTCTGATTCCAGCATCTTTAAACGTTTTAATCACATCTGTCAAATAATCAAAATGTTTGATTGTGTCCCAACCAGCATTAGAAGTGATTGCATCTTCTGCATCAGGAACTAAGGTAACTTGTTCTGGTTTCGAATTTAAAACCAATTCCATAAAACTATCAATTGGTTTTCCTTCGATATTAAATTCTGTAGTGATCACAGGTTTCAAATCATAGACATCTTGGTAACGAATATGACGCTCGTCAGGACGAGGATGAATCGTAATGCCTTGTCCACCAAATTCTTGAATTTTAATAGCTGCTTCTACAAGATTTGGCGTATTTCCACCACGCGCATTACGAATAGTAGCAATTTTATTTATGTTAACACTTAATTTAGTCATGATTTTTATATTATAATTTTTTAAAGTCAGAAAGCGAAAAGCTTTGCATAATTTCCAAGTCAAATTTACGACAAGCTGTTAATAAATGGTCGAAAATGTCGGATTGAATTCGTTCGAATTCTAAATTATTCGCTGAAGTCGTAAAACAACCAATTTCCAAAGGCATTCCAAGTGGCGAAACAGGTAATTGTTTGACGATGATTGGGTCTTTTTGTGATACAGTTTTTAAACTCTTCAAATAACAGTCAACATAGATGCGAAATACACCAATATTGGTTAAGTTTTTACCATTGATATCAAGATCAGAATTTTTGATATTTTGATTGTAAATCGAAATTTCATGTCTTTTTTGTTGAATATATTGGTGAATTAAAGCAATATCTTCGAAACGGTTTAACATATCTTCATTGCAAAATTGAAACGAATTAACATTAAATGAAATTGAACGTTTTATTTGGCGCGTACCTGTTGCCATCATAGGCATATGATTGGTTACTTGAGAGGAAACTAAATCCACTGTTGGTACAGTTGCAATCGATTTATCAAACTTTTCAATCTTTACCAAGTTGATGTTAATTTCTTTTACAATACCTTCAATATCACCTTTCGAAATTGTAATCCAATCACCAACTTTTACAATTTTAGAATAAGAAATTTGTAAACCAGAAACGAATCCGAAAATAGCATCACGAAAAATTAATAATACCGCTGCAGTTAAGGCTCCAAGTACTGTAATAATTGTATTTTTGTCAACGGTGAATAAAATCATTATTCCAGAGATAATCGAGAAAAATGTGATCATAAATTTCATCATTTGACCAAAAGTTCTTACGCCAACTGTGGTATAACTATTTTCTACATTGTAAATATCTATTATTGTATTAATTACTCTAAAAATAAGTTGAGTGAAAACAATTAAAGAGATTAATTCTGTAATGCGTTGAATAACAATATATACATTTCCGTCATCTCTAAATAAAATTTGATTCATACTTAAAGCAAAACTGATTGGAATAAGATGAATAAGCGAAACGAATACTTTATTTCGGTACAAAAATATCATCCAATCGTTTTCGATGAAATTTTTTATCTTTCTAAGAATAGGAAGAATAATCGCTCTTAGAATAAAATCTAATATAAATAGAATTGCGATCCAGATGACAACTTCTAAAAAAGTGAACAGATTTTCAGACAGATCAATTTTGAAGTATTGATTGAAAAAATATTTTACACCATCAGAAATTTCTTCGTAAAAAGATTTATCTTGCATAAGCTGTTAATTGAATTTTAAATAGATTTTATTTTGCAAATTTACAGTTTTAAAAAATACTGAAAAATATGGATAACGATAGTATACTAAATCTTATCAGTGGAATTTTATTGGTTGTTGGGTTAGTTGGAACAGTTTTACCAGTATTACCAGGAGCCCCTTTGGCATTGGTAGGATTATTAGTGTTTAAATTTAGTGGAGATTGTAGCTTTGGTTGGGGAACAATAATTATTGCAGGTTCATTTGTTTTGATCGGTGCTGTTTTAGATTATTTATTACCCATTTATATGACCAAAAAACTCGGCGGAACGAAGTATGGCATTTGGGGTTCTGTTGTTGGGTTAATTGTCGGATTATTTTTTCCTCCGGTAGGTTTTATCATTGGACCCTTTTTGGGAGCTCTATTGGCTGAATTAATTTTGAGTGCCTCAAACCCGAAATCTGCTTTAAAATCTGCATTTGGTTCATTTACAGGCTTTATTTTAACGACGGGGTATGACGTGATATTGACTTTAATTTTTATTGGAATATTCGTTTATCAACTCATGAATTAATCAGATTAAATGATTGAAATTAGGTCAATAAAAAAAAATGACCTATATTTGCAGAGAATTTAAAGAAATAAATGGAGGAGGGCTGGTTATAGCTCTCTTTTTCGTTGTATATGGATTCAAATAAAGTAAAACAGCTAATAGATGAAGCAATCGCGGAGAATCCGTCATTGTTTCTAATCGATTGGAAAATCACTCCAGATGATAAAATTATTATTTTAGCAGATGGAGACGAAGGTCTTTCAGTCGAAGAAATTGTAAGAATAAGCCGACATGTAGAACACAATCTTGATAGAGAAGAGTGTGATTTTGCATTGGAAGTTTCTTCTCCTGGAGTAGGTAGTGAATTAACCATGCCACGTCAATTTGCAAAAAATGTAGGTCGAACATTAGAAGCTACATTAAATGATAAAGTGATAGAAGGCGAAATTGTAGAGGCCGATGATGAAGGTGTTACAGTTTTTTGGGAAGCACGCGAGCCGAAGCCATTAGGAAAAGGAAAAATTACAGTAGAACACGAAGAAAAAATAAATTACGCTGACATCAAGAAAGCGATAATAAAAGTCACCTTTTAAAAAAATAAAGTTTAATGGACAATCTTGCATTAATCGAATCTTTTGGAGATTTTAAAGACGATAAAAATATCGATCGTATCACGCTAATGGCCATCTTAGAAGAAACATTGAAAAGTGTTTTGAAAAAGAAATATGGTACAGATGATAACTTTGATATTATTGTAAATCCTGATAAAGGAGACTTAGAGATTTGGCATAACCGTATCGTTGTAGAAGACGGTTTTTCTGAAGACGATGCAACAGATATCGAATTGTCTGAAGCACGTAAAATTGAGCCAGATTTTGAAGTAGGTGAAGAAGTATCGGAAAAAATTCCGATCGAAGCATTAGGACGTCGTGCTATTTTAACTTTGCGCCAAACATTGGTTTCTAAAGTAATGGAGCATGATAATTCTAATTTATACGAAAAATTTAAAGGTTTAATCGGAGAAGTAGTTACGGGAGAAATTCACTATGTACGTCACAAACAAGTGATTATAATGGATGACGAGCAAAACGAAATGATTTTACCAAAAGAAAATCAAATACCATCAGATTTTTTCAGAAAAGGAGATACATTACGTGCTGTTGTAGATGATGTAAAATTAAGAGGAGCAAAACCTCAAATTATTTTATCAAGAACATCACCAAAATTCTTAGAGAAATTATTTGAACAAGAAATTCCAGAAATTTTAGACGGATTAATTACCATCAAAAATGTAGTTCGTATCCCTGGAGATAAAGCAAAAGTAGCAGTAGAATCTTACGATGATCGTATCGATCCAGTAGGAGCTTGTGTTGGAATGAAAGGATCTCGTATCCATTCAATCGTACGCGAATTACGTAATGAAAACATTGACGTAATTAACTACACTAACAACCAAAGTTTATACATTCAACGAGCTTTAAGCCCAGCTAAAATTTCGAATATCGAAATTAACGAAGAGGAAAATAAAGCTTTGGTATACGTAAATGCAGACGAAGTTTCGAAAGCAATTGGTAAAGGTGGATACAATGTTCGTTTAGCTTCTAAGTTAGTTGGAATGGAAATTGATATTTTCAGAGAAGGAGCCCAAGACGAAGACGTAGAATTATCAGAATTCTCAGACGAAATCGATGCATGGGTAATCGAAGCATTTAGTGCTATCGGGTTAGATACAGCCAAAAGTATTTTAGAACAAGACGTGGATGACTTAATCAAACGTACGGATTTAGAAGAAGAGACAATCTTAGACGTTATTCGTGTGTTAAAAGAAGAGTTTGAAGATTAATTCATACTCAAGTCATAAACAATTCATACATTTGCAAACAATAAAATAAGAGATTAGCTTCATATGTCGGAAACAATAAGATTAAGTAAAGTATTAAAAGAATTAAATATATCAATAGATAGAGCTGTTGACTTTTTAGAAGGGAAAGGTAAAACTGTAGAGAAAAATCCGAACTCTAAAATCGATGTGCCAACTTACGATATTTTAGTTAATGAATTCCGATCTGATGCTAAACAAAAGCAAGCTTCCGGTGAAGTAGTCATTAACAAAATTTCAGAAATCAAAGCAGCTGAAAAGAAAGAAGCAGAAGCAAAAGCTGCTACTGAAAAACCAGTTGAAAAGAAACCTGAAATGATCGAAACGACTAAGGTTGAATTGGAAGGGCCAAAGACTGTTGGTAAAATAGACTTAGATGCTTTAAAACCGAAAGCCAAAGAGGTGAAACCTCAGGTGAAGGTAGAAGTGAAAAAAGAAGAAATCAAGAAAGAAGAAGCGCCAAAAGCTGAAAAGAAAACTGAATCAAGAGAGGAAACTAAAGGTCCAAAAGTGATTAAAGTGATTGATCTTGATAAAATAAATAATACAGGTAAACCTAAAAAGCAAGATTCTCCAGCTCCTAAAAAAGAGCAAGCAGAACCTAAAAAGGCGGAAGCACCGAAAGCGGAAGTTAAAAAAGAGGTGAAGAAAGAAGAACCTAAAAAGGTGGAAGAGGTTAAAAATCCTGAAGTAAAAACGGAAGCGAAGCCTGAAGTGAAGAAAGAAGAAATTGAAGACGTAGTAGCAGTAGAACCTCAAAAAATTGAAACTGTCTACACAAAACTAGATGGACCTAATTTTACAGGTGCAAAGATTGACTTATCTAAATTTGATAAGAAAAAATCTGACGATAAAAAGGGGAATCAGAAAGGTGCTAATAACGCTGCTGACAAGAAAAAGCGCAAACGTATCCAGAAAAACGTTAAACCAGAAGATGTAGCAAAAGCTGGTGAAAACGGAGGGAATAATAACAATCGCCAAGGTGGAAATAACAACCACGGAGGTGGAAACAATAACAACCGCCAAGGTGGAAACAACAACCACGGAGGAGGAAATAATAACAACCGTCAAGGACAAGGAGGTGGAAATCGCCAAGGTGGACAAGGAGGTGGAAATCGCCAAGGTCAAGGTGGAAACCGTCAAGGAGGTGGAAACTTTAGAGGAGGTAATAACCGAGGACCAAGAGTTCCTCAAGTAGAACTTTCTGACGAAGATGTTAAAAAACAAATTAAAGACACTTTAGATAAACTTACGAATAAAGGAAAAGGATCTAAAGGGGCTAAACACAGAAGAGATAAACGTAAAGAACGTCGTGAATTTGCTGAGCAAGAGCAAGAAGCAATGGACATGGACAAAACTTTACATGTAACAGAATTTGTAACAGTTAACGAATTAGCTTCGTTAATGGATGTTTCTGTTACAGAAGTTATTTCAGCATGTATGTCTTTAGGTATCATGGTTACCATGAACCAACGTCTTGAAGCTGATACAATTCAGTTAGTTGCAGATGATTTCGGATTCGAAGCAGAATTTGCTAATGCTGAAGAAGAAATCTCAACGGAAGAAGAAGAAATCGATAATGAAGAAGATTTAGTAACTCGCGCGCCAATCGTAACTGTAATGGGACACGTTGACCACGGTAAAACATCTTTATTAGATTATGTTCGTAAAGCAAACGTAATTGCTGGTGAGTCAGGAGGTATTACACAACATATTGGAGCGTACAACGTAACATTACCAAGTGGTAAACGTGTAGCATTTTTAGATACACCAGGTCACGAAGCCTTTACAGCGATGCGTGCTCGTGGTGCACAAGTAACGGATATTGCAATTATTGTGATTGCTGCTGATGACCAAATCATGCCACAAACACGTGAAGCAATTTCTCACGCACAAGCAGCAGGAGTACCAATGGTATTCGCAATCAATAAGGTTGATAAACCAGCAGCTAATCCAGAAAAAGTAAAAGAGCAATTAGCTCAAATGAACTTATTAGTTGAAGATTGGGGTGGTACTTATCAATCTCAAGAGATTTCAGCTAAATCTGGTTTAGGAGTTGATGATTTATTAGAAAAAGTTTTATTAGAAGCCGAAGTATTAGATCTTAAAGCAAATCCAAAACGTAAAGCATCTGGTACAGTTGTAGAAGCTGCATTAGATAAAGGACGTGGATATGTTTCGACTATAATTGTACAAACGGGTACATTACACATTGGTGATTATGTATTAGCAGGATCACACCATGGTAAAGTTCGTGCATTATTAGATGAACGAGGAAATAACGTTAAAGTTGCCGGTCCATCTACTCCAGTAACAATTTTAGGTTTAGACGGAGCTCCAACTGCAGGTGACAAGTTTAAAGTTTACGAAGATGAACGCGAAGCGAAACAAATTGCATCTCGTAGAGATCAATTACAACGTGAGCAAACTATTCGTACACAAAAACACATCACACTTGATGAGATTGGACGTCGTATTGCTTTAGGAGACTTTAAAGAATTAAATATTATCTTGAAAGGAGATGTGGATGGTTCTGTTGAAGCATTAACAGACTCATTACAAAAACTTTCTACAGAGGAGATTATTGTTAACATCTTACATAAAGGTGTTGGACAAATTACAGAATCTGACGTATTGTTAGCATCTGCATCTGATGCAATTATTATCGGATTTAATGTTCGCCCAGGTGTATCTGCTCGTGAAATTGCTGATAAAGAAGAAGTAGAAATCAGAACTTATTCTATTATCTATGCTGCGATCGAAGAGATTAAAGAAGCAATGGAAGGTATGTTATCTCCAGAGTTGAAAGAGCAAGTAACGGGTAATATTGAAGTTCGTGAAACATTCAAAGTAACGAAAGTTGGTACAATTGCAGGATGTATGGTATTGGACGGTAAAGTTTATAGAAGCTCTAAAGTTCGCATTATCCGCGATGGTGTTGTAATTCATGATGGTGAATTAGCTTCATTGAAACGTTTTAAAGATGATGTTAAAGAAGTAAACAAAGGTTACGAATGTGGTCTTAACATTAAAAACTTTAATGATATTCAAGTAAATGATATCATCGAAGCATACGAAACTGTAGAAGTTAAAAAGAAATTGAAATAATCAATTTTTTAGAAATAATCTTAAAAAGGAGCTCAATTAGAGCTCCTTTTTTTATGAATTAAAAGCGATGTTAGTTGATGGAGTTTTTTAAAACTTTGATATTTTTGTTTTAAATCGATTTTATGAAAAAAATATCATTTATAATAATTTCGTTCTTTGCCATTATTCAACTAAATGCGCAAGAATCTTATAAAAATGGAGTGGTGGTGACTGCTCATCCCGAAGCTTCAAAAGTTGGAGTAGAAATCCTAAAAAAAGGAGGGAATGCAATTGACGCTTCTGTTGCAGTTCAGTTTGCTTTGGCTGTTGTTTACCCAAATGCAGGAAATATTGGTGGTGGCGGATTTTTGGTTTACCGAGATGCAAAAGGAAAAACAGATGCCTTAGATTATCGTGAAAAAGCACCTTTAAAAGCGACTGAGAATATGTATTGGGACAAAGATGGAAATGCGATTACAGATCTAAGTTTGTATGGACAATTTGCTGCAGGAGTTCCAGGAACAGTCGATGGAATGGTTAAAGCTCACGAGAAATACGGAAAATTGAGTTGGAAAGAATTAGTGCAACCTGCAATTGATTTAGCTCAAAAAGGATTTAAAATTACGAAGCAACAAGCAAGTGAATTGACAAATAAGTATGACGATTTTGTTAAATATAATTCAAAAATAAATGCTTTAACTGCAAAAGCTTCTTGGAAAGAAGGAGATCTATTGGTTCAAAAAGAATTAGCAAATACATTAAAACTGATTCAACAAAAAGGTCGCGCTGGTTTTTATGAAGGAAGAACGGCTGATCTGATTGTAAAAGAAATGAAACGTGGAAACGGGATTATTTCTCACGAAGATTTAAAACAATATCAATCGGTTTGGAGAACGCCAGTTGCGGGAAATTATAGAAATCTTAAAGTAATTTCGATGCCACCACCATCAAGTGGAGGAATTGCATTGGTTTCGTTGTTTCAATCTATCGAAGATTATCCAATCAATAAATGGGGATTTCAGGCAGATTCTACAATGCAAGTGATGGTAGAAGCCGAGCGTCGTGTTTATGCAGATCGTGCAGAACATTTAGGTGATCCAGATTTTGTGAACGTTCCTCAAAAACAATTGTTAGATAAAAATTATAATGTCAATCGAATGAAAGATTTTTCGTTTGATAAAGCAACACCGAGTTCAGCAATTAAAGCAGGAGAAATATTTGCAAAAGAATCGTTGGAAACTACGCATTATGTTATTGTTGACAAAGATGGAAACGCAGCTTCTGTTACGACAACTTTAAATAATTCGTATGGTTCTTTGGTGGTTGTGGAAGGTGCAGGATTTTTGTTGAATGATGAGATGGATGATTTTTCTGTAAAACCAGGAACACCAAATTTATATGGTTTAGTTGGAGGAAAAGCAAATGCAATTGAACCTTCGAAAAGAATGTTAAGCTCGATGACGCCTTCTATTTTAGAAAAAGATGGTAAATTGTTTATGGTTGTGGGAACACCTGGAGGTTCTACGATTATTACTTCGGTTTTTCAAGCAATTGTAAATGTTGTTGATTTCGGAATGACAATGCAAGAAGCTGTTGCTGCACCAAGATTTCATCATCAATGGTTACCAGATCAAATCGATTATGAACCAAATGCAATTTCAGAAAACGTTCGCGAATCGTTAAAACAAAAAGGTTATGTTTTGAAAGAACGTCAACCTTATGGGCGAGTAGATGGAATATTAGTTAATACTGACGGGACATATCAAGCAGGCGCAGATCCACGCGGTGATGATAAAGCAATAGGATATTAAAAACAAAAAGGAACTCTAAATCGAGTTCCTTTTTTTATTGAGATAAAACATCTCTAATTTCTGTGTTTTTATCAAATTGTGCTTTTGCAAAAGGACACAAAGGAATAACTTTAATATTATTATTTCTTGTCCAATCAACCAAGGCTAATAAAACTTTTTTACCAATACCTTGTCCGCCATAAGCTTCATCAACTTCTGTATGATCGATGATGATTTTATCATCTCCAGCCCAAACATAACTCATTTCTCCAGCTTTTTTATCGCCATCTAAAATGGCAAAAGCGCCATTTTTTTTATCATCAATTTGTTTAATTTCCATCTAATATATTTTTAAGTTGAATATTTAATCTTCTAATGTACCAAATTTTCCGTGATTGTAATCGTCAAATGCTTCACGAATTTGCTCTTGTGTATTCATTACAAATGGACCGTATGATGCGATTGGCTCATTTAGAGGTTCTCCACTCAAAATAAGTACCACACTACTTTCAGTCGCTTCGATTGTAAAATCTTCTCCTTCATTAGTAAACAATAACAAATGATCTGTTGGAACAATTTCTTGCTCATTCACTTTTACTTCACCTTCAATAACCAATAAAACTGTATTGTAATGTGCTGGGAAACTAAAATTCGCTTTACCACCTTCATTTAATTTTGCATTCAACATATGAACAGGAGAAAAAGTAGATGCAGCACCTTTTGCTTGGTTATATTCACCAGCTATAACTTCTACAAATCCATTTTCAACTTCAACAGTTGGAATATCTTTGTGTGCAATGGCTTGATATTTAGGCGCACTCATTTTATCCTTTGCAGGGAGATTTACCCATAATTGAACCATTTGAAAAATTCCTCCTTTTTTGTAAAACTCTTCTGCATGATATTCTTTGTGTAAAACTCCTGACGCAGCTGTCATCCATTGTACATCGCCTTGATGAATTGTTCCACCTCCGCCAGCACTGTCATGATGAGAAACACTTCCTTGATAAGCGATTGTTACGGTTTCGAAACCACGATGCGGATGTACACCAACACCTTTTGGTTTGTCCGTTGCAAGAAAATCAAATTTTGAATTGTAATCCAACATAATAAAAGGATCCATTCTTCTCATGTCTAAATGATAACCGCTCGGAATAAAGTTATGAACTCTAAATCCATCTCCTACGAAATGAGGCTCTCTTGGAGCGATAACCGCTTCTATATTTTTTGTGTTCATAATGATGTTTTTTTATTTTCTTATACAAATTTACAATTCCAATGTATTGATTGTATTGATGTAGGGTAAGAAGTTTTAATTGAATAAGTTAACATATATCAATGGTTTGTATGATCTGTTAAATTTAAATAGTTCTAAAATATAGATGAACGATGTTTGTCTAATTATTGTTTTTTTATATTTGGTTGTATCTATCTAACAAAATAAATAAAAATGAAAAAAAATTCAATAGTTTTAGGTGTATTTGCATTAGTTACATTAGGATCTTGTAAAAATGAAACACCTCAAGAAAAAGCGCAAAAAGAGTCACAGAAAGCTTTAGACAAAGCGTATGATGCAAACGAAGCAAATCAAGTTGCGACAAAGCTGTAGTAAAATCAGATATTGCAACAGTTATTTATACAGATATTGCTGCCGCAAATGCTGCTGTTGCTAAAATTCCGATGCCTGCATTGTTAAATGATAAAGCTAAAAAATTAGCAAGTGATTTGGGTAAAGCGTTGATTGATCGTATTAATGTAAAAGACGCAAAAGAAATAGAGAAATATGAAAAGAAAATTACTGATTTGAAAAATGATGTTGAAAAAGCTTATCAAGACAGTAAAATAAATGTTGAGGATCGTGATGCAATCAAAACATATATCGAAGATTGTGTAAGAGCTGCAGTAGCTACTGTTGTAGCTATACATTCTTAATATTCTTTTTATAGAAGTATAAAGCCCACCTCAATTGAGGTGGGTTTAGTTATATATAATAAATTCTCATCAACCATATTAGGAAGTGTAACCTTTAGCAAAGGCTCTTCTTCCATGGCACGTTTTGTCGAAAAGATAGCTTCATCGTTTCAGTTTCACATCCCAATGTATATTGATTTTAAACTGTTTTCAGCATCAGAATTTTATTCAACTGTTTATTTCAGGTCTATGAGATCACAATTAAACAAATAAATTAGTCAAGTAGTTTTTCTATAAATTCATTATTCTGAATTCTAATTTTTATAAAATTATCGCTATTAATTAAAAAATCTAAATATTTTTTAATAAGTATATCGCCGTATGATTTTTTAATTTTATTGATTAAATCAAGTTCCATATCTTTTTGAGAAGAATAACTGTAGAGATAAGCTAAACGTTTAAGTAAATTTATTAAGAAGGTATTTTTGTTAAATAAAAAGAGTTGATCAAAATAACATAAAATTATTTCAGCTGGAACATAATTACTTATTACATCGATCATTTTTTTATACTCCTTTTCAGCATCTAATATCTTAAAATATAAATCAATACAATCATCTGATTCGTAAAAATTTATTTTAAGATTAGTAAGTGTTTTCGTTCTGAATTTTTTAAACTTTTCTTCTTCATTTAAATGATTTTTTATAAAAAGAAAATCTTCTAATGATGGATTGTAAGGGAATTTTAAAAGTTTTATTTCTGTATATTTAGGCAAATCATTTGTCTGTTTATAAAGTTTTTCTAGAATATTGTAATAAGGGTAGTTGTATTTTTCTTTAGAATTGTTTGAAATAATATCTTTACAATAAGCTTCTACAGCAATATGGTCAGTTTTCATTAGTTCTTCTAAAATCATTAAATTATAGTCATTTTGATAAATTGATGGTTTGAAATAATCTTTTATTTCTGTAAACAACTCTGTCTCTATCATGATTTGTAGAAAGAATGTCTGAATCTCTATGTTATAATTTATATTTTCTTTATGCCATTTTTTTAGGTAATTTAGAAGGTGTTGTCCGATAATTTTTTTTCTCTCTGTAGTCGCTTGATAATATATTTCTTTATTTATTTCAAAATCATTTACAGTTATATTATCCATATTAAGGAAGTTGCTCCAATGATCAAGTACAACGTTTTTCCATTGTTCTTCTACTGCTATTTTATTGATCCTAAAAGCATATTTTTCTATAATAGCGTAAACATATTTTTCTAATCTTTTACTTGTTGTACCCGAGTTAAAATGAAAAGAAAGTAATAAATCACATATTCTTATAATTAGTGGTTTTGCGATTTCTGTCGTCTTAATAATGCAATCTATATAAGCAAATACAGGTTCAAGAGCAATTTGTAGTAAATCGATTATCTTTTTTACTTCGGATATTTCTACTTTCCTTTTTTTACCTATTATTGAGGTTATTGTATCTTTTATTAATTGTTCTACTTCATCAAGAGAATACTCTTTTTGTTTTTGAGAAAATGATAACATGAAATATTGTTCAGCTTCTCTATTTGTATTAAAAAAATCAAGTAACCATTTTCTTAAATCTTCTTCTTCAATTAGTTTAAGTAAAGTTTCGCTCTCTTTTTCTTTTTTTATGCGAGTTTTTTTAACAGGTTTTAAAGAGGTAAGTTTTACGATTTCTTCTAGCATTTTTTTTTGATGAATACACCAAGATTCGTTACTTCCACAATCACAAGAATGGGAAGTAACTTCTTTATTTTTGATTACTATATTTACATCGTAACTATTTGACTGGTCATCTACAAAAGCAATAAAGTTCCCTTTTTTTTCTTCTTCTAATTCTCTAATTTCGAGTTTTTTAATATCTCTTTTGTTTTGAGAAGAAATTAATTTGAGTAAATTTTCAATAGTATTCATAAGCTTTTATAATAAATTTTCATCAACCATATTAGGAAGTGTAACCTTTAGCAAAGGTTCTTCTTCCATAGCGCGTTTAATCGCAAAAATAGCTTCGTCATTTCTTGCCCAAGAACGTCGAGCAATTCCATTGTTCACATCCCAATGTAACATTGATTTTAAACGGTTTTCAGCATCTGAAGATCCATCTAACAGCATTCCAAAACCACCGTTGATTACTTCGCCCCAACCAACGCCACCACCGTTGTGAATAGAAACCCAAGTTGCGCCACGGAAACTATCCCCAATAACATTATGAATCGCCATATCAGCTGTAAATTTTGAACCATCATAAATGTTAGACGTTTCGCGAAAAGGAGAATCTGTTCCCGAAACATCATGATGATCACGACCTAAAACAACTGGCTCTATTTCGCCTTTCGCAATTGCATCGTTAAAGGCTTTCGCAATTTTGATTCGTCCTTCTGCATCTGCATATAAAATTCGAGCTTGCGATCCAACAACCAATTTATTTTCTTGCGCACCTTTTATCCACGTAATATTATCTTGCATCTGTTGTTGAATTTCAGCAGGAGAATGTTGCATAATCTTTTCTAAAACTTGACAAGCGATTTCGTCGGTTTTTAGTAAATCTTCTGGTTTTCCAGAAGTACAGACCCAACGGAATGGTCCAAATCCGTAATCGAAACACATTGGACCCATAATATCTTGTACATACGAAGGATATTTGAAATCGATTCCGTTTTCTGCCATAACATCCGCTCCAGCACGAGAAGCTTCTAATAAAAAGGCATTTCCATAATCAAAAAAATACGTTCCTTTTGCAGTATGTTTATTAACCGCAGCAGCATGACGACGAAGAGATTCTTGGACTTTTTCTTTGAATAACTCTGGGTTTTCGGCCATCATTTGATTTGATTCTTCTAATGTTAATCCAACCGGATAATAACCACCAGCCCAAGGATTATGCAAAGAAGTTTGATCTGATCCTAAATCAATATAAACGTTTTCTTGGTCAAATTTTTCCCAAACATCAACGATATTTCCATCATAAGCAATCGAAACAACTTCTTTATCTGCTTTAGCTTTTTTTACACGAGCGACTAATTCATCCAAGTCTGAAATTACTTCGTCCACCCAACCTTGTTCGTGGCGTTTCCAAGTCGCTGCTGGATTAACTTCTGCAGTAACAGATACCACTCCTGCAATATTTCCTGCTTTTGGTTGAGCTCCAGACATTCCGCCTAAACCAGCCGTAACAAATAATTTTCCTGCTGTTCCTTTATCATCAATTTTACGACAACCATTCAAAACAGTAATCGTTGTTCCATGTACAATTCCTTGCGGACCAATATACATGTAACTTCCTGCCGTCATTTGTCCGTATTGAGAAACGCCTAATGCATTCATTTTTTCCCAATCATCAGGTTGCGAATAATTAGGAATGACCATTCCATTCGTAACGACAACACGAGGCGCATTTTTGTGTGAAGGAAACAATCCCATTGGATGACCAGAATACATGACCAATGTTTGTTCGTCTGTCATTTCAGACAAATATTTCATTGTTAACAGATATTGTGCCCAGTTTTGGAAAACTGCACCATTTCCACCATAGGTGATTAATTCTTCTGGATGTTGTGCAACTGCTTGATCCAAATTATTTTGAATCATTAATTGAATTGCTTTTGCTTGTTCCGAATTTCCTGGATAATCTGTAATTGGACGTGCAAAAATTTTGTAATCAGGCATCAAACGATACATATAAATACGCCCGAAATCTTCTAATTCTTGTTTAAATTCTGGAATTAATTCAGCATGATGAATAGGCTCGAAATAGCGTAAAGCATTTTTAAGTGCTAATTTTTTTTCTTCCTTAGATAATATTTCTTTACGCTTTGGTGCGTGACTTATATTAGGATCTCTCTCTTTTTTTTGAGGTAAAACAGAAGGAATACCTTGTTTTATTTGTTCTTGAAAAGTCATTTTTTTTGTGTTTTTATGTTTTGCGTTAAACGCTATAAGTTTTACGATTTTTTGTTGTTATTCTGAACTTGTCGAGGAATCTCGTTCAAATTACATTTCTTTCTTCAAATCTTTATCAATAAAAAATAATAGGATAAATCCGACAAAATAACAAAGTAAATCAATCCACGAAAATGATGTTCCGATAATTATTCGAGCTGCTTTGTTATGTCCTAGACCAATCATTTCTACAAAATTAAAATATTGTAAAATTTCAACTACAAAAGAAAAAATCAACGTAAAAATGGCAATGTTAATTGCTTTTGTGTTGATAAATGTTTTGATAAAATAGTAAATAAAAATCACGACTAAAATATCACCAACAAAAGGACGAATGATTTTGTCTTTGATGTACAATGCAATAATTACTTCAATCAAAAAGATAATAATTGCAATTATGAATGATTTTTTATCGAGTTTGAACATATTTTCTCTTTTAAGATGAGAAGCTGAAATAAATTCAGCTTGACATTTGGTTTTAATTCAGAAAAAGAATTCCTAATGAAATTTTGAGTATCATTCTGAACTCATTTCAGAATCGCATTAATTAGATATAATCTTAAAATAATCAATTAAAAATAACCCAAAACTACTAACAAGTAAAATCAATCCTATTAAATAAAAAATGAAATTATTGAAAGTAGTAGGTTGAATTATTTTGAATTTTATCAATATGAAAATTAAAACTATATTCAAAATTATACTAACTCCTATTATAGAAATTAAAATTAAGAAGAAGTGTTGATTTTCAAATAAATCAGATGATAGAAAAAATAAAGCAATTGATATTAAGCTTGTAATAAATAAAAAATATCCAGCCTTATCTTTTTGAGTATTTTCTTTATTAAAATTTGGTGCTGAAATAAAATCTAAAATAGCTTGAATTATATCCATAATCTGTCATTCTGAGCTTGTCGAAGAATCTAAAACTTCATGATTAATTTTTTGAAATCTTTAGTTTGTAATAAATCGATAATAGCATTGATATCATCACCAATTAAGCGATCATCTTCTAATTTTGGACAAACCGAACGAACTTTTGTGAAAACTTCTTCTAAGAAAGCACTTGTTTTACGTGGTCTTCTAAATTCTAAACCTTGGCAAGAGTACATTAATTCGATTGCTAAAATACGTTCTACGTTGTCTAAGACTTGGTTGAATTTTCGTCCAGAAATACTTCCCATTGAAACGTGATCTTCTTGTCCTAAAGATGTTGGAATACTATCAGCAGATGCAGGGAAACACAACGTTTTGTTTTCTGTACAAAGCGCGGCAGAAGTGTATTGAGGAATCATAAATCCAGAATTTAACCCAGAACTTTCTGTCAATAATTTTGGTAATCCATATTTTCCTTCGATTAATAAATATTGACGACGATCCGAAATATTTCCTAATTCAGAGGCTGCAATTGTCGCATAATCTAACACCATTGCTAATGGTTGTCCGTGAAAGTTTCCACCTGAAATAGCATCTTTATCCGAAACAACGATTGGATTATCCGTAACAGAATTTAATTCGATTTCAGCTAATTCTTGTAAATGGAAAAATGCATTTCGTGACGCGCCATGAACTTGTGGCATGCAACGCAACGAATAGGGGTCTTGTACACGACCACATTCTGCATGAGAGAAAGCAATTTCAGAACCTTTTAATAAATTTCTCATACGTTCTGCAACCAACAATGTTCCTTTGAATGGGCGAACTTGGTGTAATTCTTCTTCGAATGGACGAGGCGAACCTTCGTAAGCTTCTAATGATAAAGCGCCTGCGACGTCAGCTAAATTCAATAAATATTCAAATTTCTCTAATCCGTGTAAGGCATGAGATAAGATGAATTGTGTTCCATTGATTAATCCTAAACCTTCTTTTGCGGATAAGTTTAATGGTTGTAGATTATGTTTGGCTAAAGCTTCTTTTGTCGAAACAATTGTATCGCCATCCCAAACTTTTCCTTCGCCGATTAAGGGTAAAAATAAATGTGATAAAGGAGCTAAATCTCCAGATGCACCAACGGATCCTTTTTCTGGAACAACTGGAATAATGTCTTTTTCAACCATTACTAAAATTCGTTCCACCACATCTAAAGTCACACCTGAATAGCCTTTTGATAAAGCATGTGCTTTTGCAATTAACATGGTTTTAGAAATTTCTTTCTTAATCGGATTTCCCACACCAACTGCATGACTGATTAATAGATTGTGTTGAAGTTGACGCGTTTCTGCTTCAGAGATTTTTGTGTCGCAAAGAGGTCCAAAACCAGTGTTTATTCCATAAACTGTTTGTCCAGAAGCAACTATTTTAGCAACGTTTTGTTGAGATTTTAAGATTTGTTCTTTACTTGCTTCGTTAAGCTCAATTTCGATATTTCCTTCTTTGATTCCTTTGTAATCCTCGAACGAAAGAAAATCGATACCGTAAGTTTTCTTGATCATTTTTTCGAATTTGTGATACATCAAAGATAATCTTTTCATTGATTTGATAAAAGATAGAAATCATTTCAATTGAATAATTGAGGTTTGATAAGGTTTTATATGACTAACTTTTATAAATTTGCAGAAATTTTTATGTAATGTGTGATAAACATCTTCATGACGAAATGGGGGACGACCATATGTCAGCAAACTTAGAAACGCCTTTGAGAGCTGATGCATTTGAGTTGTCTGCTGAAGAAAAAGTGGAAAAGATTGAAGCGGATTTCCGTAATATCATGGAAACTTTAGGCTTAGATTTAACAGATGATAGTTTGAAAGGAACGCCAAAACGTGTTGCGAAAATGTTCGTAAAAGAGATTTTTGGTGGTTTATTACCAGAGCGTAAGCCTGGAATGTCAACTTTCGAAAATAAATATAACTACAATCAAATGCTGGTTGAAAAGGATATCGTGGTTTATTCGACTTGCGAACATCACTTTTTACCAATCGTTGGTCGTGCACATGTTGGTTACATCTCGAAAGGGAAAGTAATCGGTTTGTCTAAAATGAATCGTATTGTAGAATATTATGCAAAACGTCCACAAGTACAAGAGCGTTTGACAATGCAAATTGTGAAAGCGATGCAAGATGCTTTGGGGACAGACGATGTCGCATGTATTATTGATGCGAAACATTTGTGTGTCAATTCGCGCGGAATCAAAGATATCGAATCAAGTACAGTAACAGCTGAATTTGGTGGAGCTTTTAAAGAAAGTGAGCAATTAAGAAAAGAGTTTATTTCGTATATCGGAATGAAAACTCCTTTCAATGTTTAAAACTATAAATCCTATAAAATGGTAAAAGAAAATCAATTAAAATTACATAACTCCTTAACGGGACAGAAAGAAACATTCGAACCAATCAATCAAGATAATGTTGGAATGTATGTTTGTGGTCCAACGGTTTACAGTAATGTGCATTTAGGAAATGTACGTACATTTATGTCGTTTGATATGATTTATCGTTACCTAAAATTTTTGGGTTACAAAGTGCGTTACGTTCGTAATATTACTGATGCGGGACATTTAACAGATGACGGAAATGTAGAAAATGATCGTTTTGTAAAACAATCAAAATTAGAGAAATTAGAACCAATGGAAATCGTGCAAAAGTACACGGTAGATTTTCATCAAGTTTTAGAAAAATTTAATTTACTACCTCCAACAATCGAACCTACAGCAACAGGACATATTTTAGAACAAATTGCTTTAACAGAAAAATTAATCGATTTAGGTTTAGCTTACGAGGTAAATGGATCAGTTTATTTTGATGTAGAAGCATACAACAAAAAAGGACTTAATTATGGTGAGTTAAGTAACCGTAATATCGAAGAGTTAATCAATAACACAAGAGATTTAGACGGACAAGGAGAGAAGAAAAATCCAGTAGATTTTGCACTTTGGAAAAATGCTTCGCCTGCTCACATTATGCGTTGGGCTTCGCCTTGGGGAGATGGTTTTCCGGGTTGGCACTTAGAATGTACAGTGATGAGTACAAAATATCTTGGTGACTTTTTCGATATTCATGGAGGAGGAATGGATCTTAAATTCCCTCACCACGAATGTGAAATTGCACAAGCAAAAGGTTCTAATGGCCACGAACCAGTAAAATATTGGATGCATGCTAATATGTTGACGATGAATGGACAACGTATGAGTAAATCGACAGGGAATTACATCTTGCCAATGCAATTGGTAAATGGCGAAAATAACTTTTTCGAAAAAGCGTTTCATCCAAGTGTCGTTCGTTTTTGTTTTTTACAAGCGCATTACCGCAGTGTGTTAGATATTTCGAATGAAGCGATGTTGGCTTCGGAAAAAGGGTATAACCGTTTGGTTGAAGCCTTAAAAACGTTAGAAAATATTACACCGAAGAAAATATCTACTGTTAACATTGATGAGTTGGAAGCGAAATTATATACCGCAATGGATGATGATTTCAACACGCCAATTATGATCGCTCATTTATTTGATGCCGTGAAAATGATCAACTCGATCAAAGATAGCTTCGAAAATATTACAACAGAAGATTTAGAACGCTTGAAAGCAATTATGAATGGTTTTGTTCATGATGTTTTAGGTTTAGATACTGAAGCTGTTAACGAAAGTTCTGATAAATTAGATGGTGTTGTAAAAATGCTAATCGAAATGCGTAATCAAGCACGTGTAGATAAAAATTGGGCTTTATCTGACCAAATTCGTGATCAATTAAGTGATTTAGGAATTCAACTAAAAGATGGAGCAGAAGGCACTACTTATTCTTTTTGATAAAGTAGAATAATTTATTATTTACTAATATATAACCACTTAGAGATAAGTGGTTTTTTTGTGTAAATTTTAAATAATTTTAACAAAATATTTGCATTGTAAATATTTATTTATCATATTTGTAATAATTAGCACTAAAAATTAACACAATATGAGGAGAAGATTTACTTCTTTGGGCATTCTATCAATGTTTTTGATGGGAGGTTTGGCTTATGCTCAAGTTAAAGGAGTCTTAAAAGACTCGAATGGATTTCCAATGGAAGAAGCAGAGGTGATTGTTACAAGAACAGGAGCTTCTGTCTATACAGATGGAGATGGAAATTTTAATGTAGACGCGAAAGTAGGAGATACATTGAAGATTATCGATTCTATGGGAGAAGAAAAGATAATTAAAGTTACTTCAACAATGCTTGGTGATGTAAAATTCGCTTCAAAAGCATCTGAAAATATCGAATTAAGTACAGTAAATTTAGTTGGTGGGATCAAAATGGATGCTGCACAAAAAATTGGTGCTTATGATATTGTAAAGAAAGAGGATTTTGAATTAGCTCCTACAGCTTCAGTAGACGAGGTATTAAATGGACGTGTTGCAGGGTTAGCATTTTCATCTAATTCAGGAGATCCAGGTTCTGCAAATATTATTACAATTCGTGGGGTTGGCTCGCTTATTGGAACTCCAAACCCATTATATGTAATTGATGGAGTTGTAGTTGGTAAAGGAGCAGACAATGCGGGAATTATGGAGTCTTGGAATCCATTGGCTTCAATTGATCCAAATGCAATAGAAAATGTGATGGTCCTTAAAGATGCTTCAGCTACTGCTTTATATGGAGCACGTGGCGCAAATGGAGTAATTGTAATTACGACAAAAAAAGGACGATACAATCAGAAAACAAGATTTAATTTATCAAGTGATACAGGAGTACAGTCAATAGCATACGATGAGCAAAAATTTATGACTTCATCTGAATTTATTGATTGGGCTACTTTAGCTTATTTCAATACTGTAGATAAAAATGGTAATCCTGTTTATTCTTCAATGGATGCTGCAAGAGATTATGTTGTTAATACACAATATAAATATGATGGTGTTACAGATTCAGATTGGAGAAAAGCTATCCAACGTTCTCAGTCTACTGTCAATACGTATAATTTTTCAGCGAGTGGAGGTAGTGAAAATACATCTTTCCGTATTGGAGGATCGTACTACGACAATAAATCGTTGATTATAAATTCAAAGTTTAATCGTCTAAGTATAAATTCAGCATTAGATCATAAAATTAATGATAAGTTAACTTTAGGACTTAACCTGAATTATTCGAATGTTAAAAGAAGAACATTTGATGATGGAGGAGCTTATCGTAACCCTTGGACAACTCAATTTAGCGTATTGCCAATCTATCCAATTTATAATGCAGACGGATCTTACAATATGGATAATTTAGGAGCAGGGAATTCGAATTTCAATCCTTTAGCCATTCAAAATGTAGATTTTGTACAAGGAAATATTCAAACGTATTTAGCTTCGATTAATGCAGAATATACCTTAGCAAAAAATTTGTATTTCTTTTCGATGTTTGGTGTTCAAAATCAAAGAATAAAAGAGAAACAATATTGGGATCCTTCTGTAGGAGATGGTAAGAATCAAGAAATCGCACCAGATCCGGATGATAAAGATTTACCAGATGGATTACCTGGAGGTATTGTGACGGTAGCACATTCAAATGTTTTTGATTGGAACTGGCAAAACTCTTTGAGTTACAGAAAAGTATTCAACGATAAACATGATTTACAAACGTGGGTAGGTATGGAATACCAAGAGCACGAATATACACAAGAATGGGCGAGAGTTGTTGGTTTGACTAAACCTTTACCATATCTTTCATATGGAGGAAATCCAAAAGCTAAATCAGTTGGTGATGATATCCTAAGATGGACTCAGATTTCTTATTTTGGTCGATTAAACTATATTTATGATGGTAAGTACACGGTTTCTGGACAATTAAGAAGAGACTCCAACTCTACGTTAGGTATGAATGACAAAAGTGGAATTTTCTGGTCTATTGGAGGTAGCTGGGATATAGCAAGAGAATCTTTCTTTGGAAATAGTAATGTATTATCAAAATTAAAACTGAGAGGAAACTATGGAGAGATCGGAAATATACCGTATGCAGACCAATGGGGGCCACAATATAACACATACTTTTTACAAAGTATTAATCCAGCAGGGTATGGAACAAATACCACACTTGGCTTAAGCAGGGTAGGGAATCCAGATTTAGGTTGGGAGATTAGTAAACAATTAAATATAGGTGTTGATTTTAATTTATTCAACAAGTTTGATATTACATTAGACGTATACAATAAGCGAACAATCGACGCAATTTACAATACGACAATTATTGGTGTTCATGGAAATCCATCTTCATATTATGCAAATATTGGAGAACTTTCAAATAAAGGTATAGAATCTACAATTAATGCTAAACCTATTAATAAAGAATTCAAATGGAATATTTTTGGAACATTCTCTTATAACAAGAATAAAGTAGTTTCATTATTCCCTGATCGCCCTGATGCAATCGAAAGAATTTCAGGAAACGGAATTAGAGCGTTGAGTGTAGGGCGAGAATTTGGTGAGTATTATGTTCCTTTATGGGCAGGTGTTGATCCAGAAACAGGAGCAGGAAGATGGTGGACAGATGAAACCAAAACTGAAATGACAACAGATAGAACTAAAGCAAAAAGTGCTTGGTTAGGAAAATCTGGTTTCCCTAAGTATTTGGCAAGTATAAAAAATGACTTTTCTTATAAAGGATTTACGCTTTCAGTCTTTTTCACAGGACAATTTGATTTCTACGTACACAATATGTGGCAAAACTTTATCTTAAGTGACGGATCTAAAATGGGGAATAACCAAATTAAATCTGCATTATATGACGCTTGGACACCTGATAATCGAAATGCTAAAAATCCAAAACCGATTGCAGGTCATGGAAACGAAACAGAATTACTTTCAGATCGTTGGGTGAGAAAAGGAGATCATATTCGTTTGAAAGAAGTGAAAATAGCTTATACTTTCAATGATTTGTTTAAGAAAAGTACAGGAGTAGATAATCTAACAATCTATGCAAAAGGTGTTAATCTATGGCTTTACACATTTGACAAAAATTTAGATTTTGATCCAGAATCAAACTCTAATGCTTATGGAGGTGCTGCAGGTAAAGGATTATATGACTATACTTCACCAATTATGAAATCTATTTCATTAGGAGTATCATTAGATTTTTAATTTTCTTAGAAACACATTATGAAAAAAATATTATTAAGTATAATTGTAACAACTTCACTTTTAGGGTTAAACTCATGTAGTGAAGATAGATTAGATTTAGAACCTATTTTAGACGAAATATATACAGGAGACTTAACAAATGAACAAGAAATGTTGTGGGCTACAAACAGTATATACACATCATTAGCATCAGGTTCATTATTCGGAGCAGATTTACTAATTCATTCTGATTTAATGTCAGACAATGTCTTCGTTAGCAATAGTTTAACAAGTGGCTATTATCAGAATATGCAGAGCATGGGCTGGTCAGGAGATTCTGGATTTGGATCTTGGAGAGGACTGTATGATGTGATACAAAAAGCAAATTTTGTAATTTTAGACGATAATTTACCTGAAACAGATGTTGTAAAAAGTTTCAAAGGAGAAGCGAAAATAGCAAGGGGATTAGCCTATTTCTATTTAATGCAATTGTACGCTTCTAATCCAACGTCAGGTCAATACCAAGAAGATGGAGTACCATTGATGTTAATGAAATATGAAACACCAAATTACTATCCTGCTAGAAATACTGTATCTGAAAATTATGATCAAATAATTAAAGATTTAACAGAAGGTATTAATGAAATGAACCCAAGCGCTAGATCTTCTAAAACATTTCTTTCTCCAACTGCAGGTAGACTGATTTTATCTAAAGTTTATTTGACAAGAGGTGCTTCTGGTGACTATGATAAAGCAATACAATATGCAACTGAAGTATTAGAAAAATCTCCAAGTAATTTTGAAGTTATTACGAATGATAAGCTATATGATTACTTTACAGGAACATCTGAAGCAAAATCAGAAGAACAACCAGAAACTATTTATGAGATAGAGCAAAAGTCAGGATTCTCATTGCAAATTAATGCACATCCTGCAACATTCTATTCTAATCAAGGGACTCATAAAGGATTATTAATTAGAAAATGGGTTTATGAGTTGTTTGACGGAGTTGATACACCAAATAAAGATGATGACGATGCGCGTGTAGCTTTAATGAACACAGCAGGGGCTCCTGATACTGACTCACCGAGTGGAGTTTGGACAAGAAAATACCCTCGTAGTGTGGGAGGGAATTGGTATGGAAATATCAAAGTCTTTCGTATGACAGAAGCTAAATATGTTATCATGGAAGCCATGGCGAAAAAGGGAGATAATGCTGGAGCATTAGCAAAACTTAATGAGCACGCAGCAGAAAGAAATGCTAAACCATACACAGGTGATGCTCTTACTGCAATTTTGTTAGATGCTCAAAAAGAATTTATTGCAGAAGGACACCGTTTTTACGATTTAAAACGTAATAACTTAGGGTATGATAAGAGAGATAATTGTAATTCTTCTAACAATACTTGTAGTATACCAGCTGATAGTAAATTTTTTGTGTTACCAATGTCACTATCTGAAAGATTATTGAACCCTAATATGACTCAACATCCACTTTGGAAGTAAGTTGTAAGAATTTTTTATAACATTTACCCACTTAGAAATAAGTGGGTTTTTTTGTATCTCTCAATTTTAGATTACTTTTGTAACGATTTATTCAACAGGATGAAAAAAACAATCATTGGTTTATTTTTATTGGGAGCTGTGATAGCACAAGCTCAAGAAGATTCGATAAAAAGTTTAAAACCTTTAAAAGGATCGTCAGGGAATGATTCTATAACGTATTTTAAAACTAAAATCGACGATTATAAGTTTTGGACAAATGGCAGAAAGCCAGAAGTTATTGATACAACATTGCATATCAAAAACTATTACAACCAAAACTTTATAAAGCAGGATGCGTTTGGGAAATTATTTTATCCTAATGTTGGAGGTGTTGTTGTGGATTTAGAATATCAAAATTCACCTTTCAATCCATCGATGTTGCCAACAGGTAAAAAGTATAACTATTATTATGCGAATGAGATCAAATATTACGATGTAAAATCGCCTTATACTGAGTTTATTTACGAAAATGGCGTAAAAGAAGGAAACTTTTTGTCTTCCACATTTTCGCATAATATCAACAAGCAATTCAACTACACTTTTCATTACCGAGGTTTAATTTCTGAAGGTCGTTATAAACACGAAAAGGCACAGAATAATACATTCGTATTTTCATCAAATTATAAAACAAAATCAGAACGTTTCAAGTTGTGGTGGAATTATGCAGCGCAGAATTTGAAAAATAATGAAAACGGTGGAATAAAAGATATTTACGATTTTATTTTACAAGATGAACGTAGAAAGACAAATATTCGTAATATCGATGTAAATTCCCAAACAGCAAAATCTGAATTTGATGCACGTCGAATTGAGTTGAATGCGTCGTATGGAATTTTAAAAAAGTTGAACGAAAAAGATTCTACTTTTTATAATCCGATCGAATTAAAGAACAAGTTTTCCTACGAAAAACAAAAATATCGATACGAAGATTCCTCTCCAAATGGTGATTTGTATGATACACCTCTGATAACAGGACTTGACAACAGAAATAAAAAGAGTTTTACTGATTTGTCGAATACAACAACTGCTGGTTTTCTTTGGACCGATCGTGTGAAAATTGAGGCCGGAGTTAAATTACAGAGTTTGTGTGTGTTTTCAGAAGAGCCTTTTATTTTTTCTAAAGTGGATGAAGATGACAACATAATTTATAATGTAAATAATCCTAAAGAAATAAAAGAAAATCTTTTTGGAGTTGTAGGAAAAGTGGATTTTGATTGGAATGAAAAGTTAAAACTTTACGGAAATGTAGAGTATCTGCAATCGGATAATTATAAAAGTGTCTACAATGTGGATGCCGTTTTAGATATTACGCCAATAGAAGGTTATACATTAAGTGCAGGAGCGGTTATACAGTCAAAGATTCCATCGTTGAATGCCATTTATAATCAAAGTTTTTTTGCCGATTTTAATTACGCAAACAAGTTTGAAACAGAAAATGTTCAAAATTTATTTGCAAAATTAAAATTAGATAAAGTAAATACGACAGTAGAAGCATCTCTTTACAATCTCGACAATAAAGTGTACCTGGATTCAGATTTAGTTTACAAACAGCTAAATGATAATATCAATTATTTCAAAATAAAAGGTGAAAATCATTTACGTTTCGGAAAAATAAATTTGGTTTCGACAGCTCAATATCAAAAAGTAACCAAGAATGAAAATATTATGCCTTTGCCAGACTTCTTGATTCGTGAAACGTTATATTGGCAAGGAGAATTATTTAATAAAAATGCACAATTACAAGCGGGTATTAATGCAACGTATTTTACGAAATACAATGGATTACGTTACATCCCGATACTTAATGAATTTGCCATACAAGACCCAACTAATATTCAAGAGATTGGAGGTTATCCTATTTTGGATGTTTTTATCAATTTCAAGGTTCGTAATATGCGTTTCTACATTCGTGGTGAACATATCAATGCTTCTTTCACTAAAGAACCAGAATATTTTGCCGCACCAAATGTTCCGTACCGAGATTTTAAATTTCAACTTGGGTTGAAATGGAATATTTTCAGTTAAAATAATTACAAATTATATAGAAAAACGACTTCAAGATGAGGTCGTTTTTTTTTGTCTAAAATCATTTGTGTAGAATAATTCTAAATAGTTATTTTTAGAAAAATTTTATACATGAAAAAATTCCTACTTTTATTTTGTTTGATTTTCTCTCAAATCGGTTTTTCTCAAGAGAAATTATCAATTGCTGAAATCCAAAAAATAAATTCCAAAATCTTAAATACTGAACGAGAAATTTGGGTGAATCTTCCCGAATCGTATTATAATAATAAACTTCAAAAAGTAAATTATCCTGTGATTTATGTGTTAGATGCCGAATCTAATTTTACGTTTTTAACAGGCGTAGTTTCTAAGTTTCAATCGGGATTTTATCCAGAAATGTCTGAATCGATCATTGTCGGAATTACTAATAAAAATGGTGATCGAACAAAAGATTTTACACATGTAAATGATGTTAATTTTCTGAATTTTATTCAAAATGAATTGTTTCCTTTTATGCAGAAAAATTATCGTGTGAATGATTTTCGTTTGTTAATTGGACATTCTTTAGGTGGATATTTTGCGTTGAAAACATTGTACAACCATCCCAAAACTTTCAATGGATATGTTGCGCACGATCCAAGTGTTTGGTTTAATGACAAAGAATTATTGAATCTTTATCAAAATTTAGAAAATCATTCTTTCGAGAATCGATTCTTCATGATAACACAAGTTGGTGAAAGTCAAAATGCAGATCATTTACGAGACCATTATCAAAGTATAAAAAAGGTGGACGAACGTTTGAAATCATCAAAGAATAAATCATTGAATTATCATTACAAACAATATATTGACGAAGAACATGGTTCGGTTCCGATGATTGGCTCGATTGATTATTTGCGTTGGCAGTTTGATGGTTATCGTGTGAATATTAAAGAGATTCCGAATCAACCAAATTTGGTGAAGGATTCTTTTGAAACGATTTCTAGAAAATTGAATTATTCTTTTCAACCAACAGAAACGTATATCAATAATGTTGCAAATTATCTGGTAAAACAAAAGAAAAATGATTTAGCAAAACAGTTTTTTGAACAAAATGTGAAAAATTTTCCTGAAAGTTTACAAGCAAAAGAAGAGTTAGAAAAATTCTTGGACTCGAATAAAAATTAGTAATTTGGTAAAAACATTTTGATGAAAAAAATACTCTATTTAACAACTTTATTGACGACGACTGCTTTTGCACAAGATTTGAATTTAGATCAAGCAAAGAAAATTTTCGATTTACCAACGCATTGTATCAAGACTGAGTATCCGAATAAACTAGGAAATGTTTTGGGAAGTGATCAGGATTTGAAAACGCCAAAGCAATTGCGCCCAATTTTTTATGGTTGTTTTGATTGGCATTCGTCTGTGCATGGATTTTGGTCGATTGTGAAATTGATGAAAAATTTTCCTGAATTGGATCAAAATAATGAAGTTAGAAATGAGTTAAATCAATTGATTACAGCCGAAAATGTTGCGGTCGAAATGGCCTTTTTTAATGATAAAAATAACAAGAATTTTGAGCGTACTTATGGTTGGGCTTGGTTGTTACAATTGCAAATGGAATTGAATAATTGGCAAGATAAAGATGCGCAAGTTTGGACAAAAAATCTGAAACCTTTGAGTGATTTGATTATTGTTAGATACAAAGAGTATTTACCGAAATTAGTTTATCCAATTCGTACAGGAACGCATGATAATACGGCTTTTGGTTTGAGTTTAGCGATAGATTATGCACGTTCTGTCAATGATAAATCGTTCGAAAAAGTGATTGTAACTCATGCAAATCGTTTGTATGGAAAAGATACAAAATGTAACATTGCTTTCGAGCCAAGTGGTTCCGATTTTTTATCTGCTTGTTTAGAAGAAGCATTGATTATGTCAAAAATTCAACAAAAAGAGGATTATAAAGAATGGTTAAAAGATTTTTTACCTCAATTATTTAAAAAGAATTTTGAATTGAATCCTGGAATAGTTTCAGATCGTACAGATGGTCATTTGGTGCACTTAGATGGACTAAATTTTAGTCGTGCAACAGCTTTGTATCAAATTGAACATAAATTACCCGAATTAAAACAGTTGAATAAAATTGCAGAAAATCACCTCAATTATTCATTAAATAATATTTCAAATGACGATTACATGGGAAGTCATTGGTTGGGTACTTTTGCACTTTATGCATTGAAAACAAAACAAGAACTAAAAATAAAATAATGTTTAAGGATCAGGACGGAAATTATAAATTGAAAGTAGCGTTTGATTACGATGATACGTTGACAGATGACGTTTTGTTTCAGTTAGCCCAACGAATGATTCGAAAAGGACATGATGTCTGGATCATGACGGTTAGGACAAGTAACGAGCAATACGTAAAGCATTGTTTAAAGATGAATATTCAACTGAAATTGGAAGGTCGTAATGCAGATTTAATTGCAGATGCGACTACATTGGGTGTCGTGGATAAAATTATTTATACCGATAGTGAAGATAAATTGGAATTTTATCAAGAACACCAATTTGATCTACTTTTTGATGATGATGCCGATTGGCATACAAATCCTATTTGCGAAGCTGGAGGTATAGGAATTCACATCTAAAATTAGCTAATGATAGGGATTTTATTGAAGTAGAATTGTTTCTAAATTTGTTTCAAACAAATACAAATAATAAACATTAATTGAATTTTATGAAAAAATATTTTTACATCATATTTGCAGTTTTAGGCATTATAGCTTTTGGTTATAGTCAATATTCGAAAGGACAATTAGAAGATCAATTGGCTAAAACAGGGAAATGTGTAGAAGGTGTTGTTGTGGAAACTAGCGGAACATTTAAACGTCCGAAAGCAACTATACAATATCCTGTAAATGATGAAGTTTATGAAGTTACTTTACGATCTAGAGCAGACGTGGACGAAGTTGTATTGATGAAATATGATACGTTGAATTCAGAAGAAGTGTTGCTTGTAGATAATTGTAATTAATTATAGTCTCAAGTTTAAATGAAAAATCCACCAAGTAATTGGTGGATTTTTTTGATTATTATTTTTCGTATGCATAGCCACCGTCAGGTTTTTTAAAGGCAAATGCTACGTTGTCAGCTTCTTTTTGTAACCCTTGATCTTTTAGCCAATAATACGTATGATGAATCAGAGTATAAGTTCCTCTTTCGCCTTTGTATTCTGTTCCATAAGTAGTATTGTAATTATTCCAATTTAATAAATCAGCCAAAGCTTTAACATTCATTGTAGAATTAGTTGAAATTAAAAAATCAGCAAGTTTGCTTATATATTCTTTATTTGTCATTATTTTAAAAAATCAATTAAACTTACTAAAGTTTCTCCATCATCTGTTTTTTCAATAGTATAAACAATTGTTCCATCATTCCATTCGTTGTATTCTCTTGAAGTTGCTCTCACTGCAACACCAGGTAATGTCGCTTTGCATGTACAATTATTCATTTCAGTATTATTTTCAATGGTTACAATATTTGTTAAGGTTCTACCATCGTCAATGAAGGAAACTTTCTCCTTTAATAACTCTTGAACAGTTAAAACAACTTCTTTATCAGAGCATTTAGGTGTGCTATTGTTTTTGATTAATAAACTAACAGGTAAATAACATCCTATACACAACCCAATAAATAAACAAATATTAAGCGGCGAAAAAATTGTTTTATTGTTTTTTAGAGTATTTTTTGGTTTATTTCTATCTTCTTCTATTAGTAATTTTTTGTACTTTGTACTATATTCAGTATAGTTGTCAATATCTTCATTTTCAAGATATTCTTTTGAGAGTGCATCAATTGTTTTTTTATGAAATTCCTCAAATTGATGTAGTTTTTTTAAATGACCTCTGTCAGAAAGTTGATAATCCCTTTTTGTTAATTCTAAATATGAAAGTATAACACTTTCTTGGTCGTATTCTCTCCAATGGTATATAATGGCTGTTAGAGCTGGTGAATCATAAGAAATAATTTCTTGAAGAGATAAATTTTTAGTTTTCAAATTATAGTTAATTAATTATTATTCAATAATATTAAGCAATAACTTATATTTGATAATAGAATTTTACTAATTCAAGAAAAATATTACTAAAAGAATAAATATACCTATCTTTGAATTTATTAAAAATAAATAATTACTATGATACTTGGAGAAAAATTAAAAAAAGCAAGATTACAGAAGAATTTCTCACAGGATTATATGGCTGAAATGTTAGAAGTTTCACAAAAAACATACTCAAATTTTGAAAATAATAAAACAACTCCTAATTTTTCTCAAATTGAAGAAATTTCAAAAATATTAGGAGTAAGTGTTTTAGAATTTTTAACTGGAGATAACAATTTATCCTTTTATCAAAAAAATAAAGGAACAAATAATGGTTATGTAGTTAACCAATTACCTGAAAAACTTATAGAGCAATATGAACTTCGAATAAAAAAAATAGAAGAAGAAAATACTTATCTAAAAGAATTATTGGATAAATTAATGAAATAATTATATTTCTTCTAATTTCGGAATAAATTCTTCTTCAATTTCTTTGAAAGTTGCTTCCAAATCAACTAAGTTATCATGCGTAACTAATTTTGTACGATAAGGTTTGAAATTTGGAATTCCTTTGAAATAATTGGTATAATGCATACGAGTTTCTAAAATCCCTGTGCGCTCACCCTTCCATTCAACTGCCCAATTTAAGTGGTTTTTTGCAGCTTCCATTCGTTCTATAATAGTAGGTTCTGCTAACAATTCTCCTGTTTCACGATAGTGTTTGATTTGCTCAAAAATCCAAGGGTAGCCAATTGCTGCTCGACCAATCATCACACCATCTACACCATATTTTTCTTTGTATGCAATTGCTTTTTGTGGCGAATCAATATCTCCGTTTCCAAAAATCGGAATCTCAATATTTGGGTTTGCTTTTACTTTTGCAATCGGTTCCCAATTTGCTTCTCCTTTGTACATTTGCATGCGTGTACGACCATGAATAGACAATGCTTTGATACCTGTTTCTTGCAAACGTTCTGCAACTTCGTAAATGTTAATTGATTCGGAATCCCAACCCAAACGAGTTTTCACGGTAACTGGTAAATGCGTACTTTCGACAACAGATTTTGTTAAACGTACCATCAAATCTATATCTTTTAATACGCCAGCTCCAGCTCCTTTACACACTACCTTTTTTACAGGACATCCAAAGTTAATATCTACGATATCAGGTTGTACGGTTTCGACAATTTTAGCAGACATGGCCATTGCTTCTTCATCTCCACCAAATATCTGAATACCAATTGGACGTTCGTAATCAAAAATATCTAATTTTTGACGACTTTTTATTGCATCACGAATCAATCCTTCAGAAGAAATAAACTCTGTATACATCAAGTCTGCACCATGCATTTTACATAGTCGACGAAATGGCGGATCACTTACATCTTCCATTGGAGCAAGCAATAAAGGGAAGTCTGGTAATTCTATGTTTCCTATCTTTACCACGAAATAATTTTTTGCAAAATTACATAAAACTTATGAAACAAGATCGAAAGACCGAAGGTGTAAATCAATATTTAAAGTTTTCTGCTATGGGAATTCAGATGGCAGCTGTGATTGCCTTGTTTGCTTGGTTGGGCACTTTTTTAGATAAAAAGTTCGAAACAACGCAGCCTTTATGGACGGCTGGCTTATCTTTGCTGGGTGTTTTTGCAGGATTATATTTGATGTTGAAGCAATTACCAAAAAAATAATAAAATGATCAAGAAATTTATTCTTTTAGCACTTGCTTTTATTGTAATGGTTACAATTTTTTGTGGGATTCATTACACAATTGTTACTCACTATAGTTTTAGCGAAAATCCGCTAATTGTTCCCAAAATGTATTTGATAATTGGCTTAATCACCTTAATGATTTTTCAAGTAGGGTGTTTTGTGAAAATAAAATTTCCCGAATACGTAGGCTTTGCCTTTATGGGAGGGATGATAGCGAAGATGGCAGTTGTCTTAGCTTTGGTTGTTGTGAATGAGCAAATTAAATCAAATGTAGTGCAATTAATTATAAGTTATTTTGTAATTTTGCTTGCCGAAGTTTTAGTGTTTATTCGCTTAATTAATTTAAAGTTAAAAAAAGTTTAATGATTTTTAGCATTTGACTTTGGTAAGTGGTTAATTTACTATAATTTTGCACGCAATTTAGAAACAAAGGAATTATACATGAAATTTTCAGCGTTATTAGCGTTTTTATTACTTTTCAATTTCGGATTTGCTCAGCACGCAGCATCTTCGCAAGAGAATCTTCCAAAAACGTTTGAGGAGTTAGTTAAAATCGAGCAAGCAAAGAGTCAAGAGGAAGCTGCTAAAGTGAAATCTGGTGAGTCTACGTTTAATCCCGTGCCTGGTATTATGCATCATATTGCAGATGCACACGATTGGCATTTATGGGGAGAAGGTGAAAAAAGTGTAGGTGTTGCATTACCTGTTATTTTATGGGATAATGGTTTACATGTTTTCATGTCTTCTAAATTTCATCACAATGAGGCAGTTGCTGAAAGTAATGGAAATTACTACATCAACTTCCACGAAAAAATCTATAAAACAGATGCACAAGGAACAATCCAAGCTCATATCGATGAGAAAGGAGTGTATCACTTGGATAATGAAAAACCATTAGATTTTTCTATTACGAAAAATGTAGCGTCAATGTTAATCTCTTTCGTGATTTTAATCTTAGTTTTCTCTGCAGTTGCATCGAACTACAAAAAAGGAAATATGGTACCAAAAGGTATCGCAGGATTCATCGAGCCAATCATTATTTTTGTGCGTGATGAAGTAGCGATTCCAAACATTGGTGAGAAAAAATACACGAAATTTATGCCTTACTTACTAACGTTATTTTTCTTTATCTGGATCAACAATTTATTAGGTTTGTTACCAGGTGCGGCTAACGTTACAGGTAATATCGCAGTGACATTTGTTTTAGCATTAATCGCATTAATCGTAATTAACTTCTCAGGAAATAAAGATTACTGGGGACACATGTTATGGATGCCAGGTGTGCCAGTTCCTGTAAAAATTATCTTAGCTCCAATTGAGTTGATCGGAATTATTACAAAACCTTTCGCCTTAATGATTCGTTTATTTGCGAACATTACAGCAGGTCACATCATCATTATGTCGTTAATTTCGTTAATCTTTATCTTCCAAACAGAAGCAATGGCAGGAGGTTCTATTCCTTTAGCTTTATTTATCTACTGTTTAGAGTTATTAGTAGCGGCATTACAAGCTTTCGTATTCACAATGTTAGTTTCTTTATTCATCGGAACAGCAGTAGCAGAACACGATCATCATTAAGAATAAATAGAAAAAACAATAAAATAATTTTTTAATAATTAAAAACAATTATCATGACAGGAAGTATTGCAGCAATCGGAGCAGGTTTAGCAGTTTTAGGAGTTGGTTTAGGTATCGGTAAAATCGGTGGATCAGCTATGGAAGGAATCGCTAGACAACCAGAAGCGGCTTCAAAAATTCAAACAGCTATGATTATCGCAGCAGCCTTAATCGAGGGTGCAGGTTTATTCGGTATCGTAGTTGCGTTATTAGGTAACGGATAATATTTGAATTAAAATTAGCTTCAATAACGGTTGGTTGTTGAAGCTAATTCATTAAAAAATTAATTAGTAAAAAATAAAATTTAATACATACACACAATGGATTTAATTACACCTTCAGTTGGTCTTATTTTTTGGACTGCGGTCGTATTTATCATCTTATTAGTATTGTTAAGATCATTAGCTTGGAAACCAATTTTATCTGCAGTTAAAGAAAGAGAACAATCTATCGAAGATGCATTAAACGCAGCTAAAAAAGCGAAAGAAGAGATGGCTTTATTAAACGCTCAAAACGAGAAAATCATGAAAGAAGCTCGTGCAGAACGTGATGCAATCTTGAAAGAAGCGCGTGAAATGAAAGAAAATATCATCAACGAGGCGAAAAATTCTGCAACTGTAGAAGCTAACAAATTAATTGAAAACGCTAAAACAGCTATCCAAAACGAAAAAGCATCAGCAATGGCTGATATCAAAAATCAAGTTGGACAGTTGTCAATTGAAATTGCTGAAAAAATCTTAACAAAAGAATTGTCAGATAAATCTGCACAAGAAGCTTTAGTTAATGACGTTATTGATCAAGTAAAATTCAATTAATCATGGCAGGATTCAGAGCAGCACATAGATACGCTAAAGGTTTGATGGAATTTGCACTTGAAGCAAATCAAACAAATGAAGTGTATGCTGAAATGAATGATGTTCGCAAAATCATTAAAGAGAATGAAGATTTAAAAGTTTTCTTAAATTCTCCAGTGATTGATGCGAAGAAAAAAGAAGTCGTATTGAGTGAGATTTTTAAATCTTTATCGAAGACTTCTCAAACATTCATTTCATTAGTCGTAAGACATGGTAGAGAAAATATCTTGTCTAAAATTGCTGATCAGTTTATCACATTATATGATCAAGCAAATAATATTGTAACAGCGGAAATTACTTCGGCAGTACAATTAGATCAACATACAATTGATAACATTGTTGCAAAAGCAAAACAAACTTTAGCAGCAGGTAGTCAAGTAAAAGTAGAAAACAAAATTGATGCATCTTTAATTGGTGGTTTCGTATTAAAAATAGGAAACAATCAAGTAGATTCTTCAATCAAAACAAAGTTAGCTACGCTTAAAAAAGATTTTTCGAAAAACGAATACATTCCTAAATTTTAAATATTTCAGAAATGCCAGAAATAAATCCAGCTGAAGTTTCAGCTATATTAAAACAACAACTTTCAAGCTTTGATTCAGCAGTTGAATTAGCTGAAGTTGGAACCGTTCTAACTGTTGGGGATGGTATTGCTCGTGTTTACGGGTTAGACAATGCTCAATACGGAGAATTAGTAGAATTCTCAAACGGGTTAGAAGGAATGGTACAAAACCTTGAAGAAGATAACGTAGGTATTGTACTTTTCGGACCTTCAAAAGGAATTAGAGAAGGTGATACAGTAAAACGTACAAACAAGATTGCATCTATTAACGTAGGTGAAGGAATGTTAGGACGTGTTGTTGATATGTTAGGAAATCCGATCGATGGTAAAGGACCAATCGAAGGACAATTATACGAAATGCCTATCGAGCGTAAAGCTCCAGGAGTTATCTACCGTCAACCAGTAAACGAGCCTTTACAAACAGGTATCGTTTCTATTGACTCGATGATTCCAATTGGACGTGGACAACGTGAGTTAATCATTGGTGACCGTCAAACAGGTAAAACTTCTGTTGCTTTAGATGCAATCTTAAATCAAAAAGAATTTTACGATAGAGGTGAAACAGTTTTCTGTATCTATGTTGCAGTAGGACAAAAAGGGTCTACAGTTGCTGGTATTATGAAAACATTACAAGATCACGGTGCAGACAAATATACAGTAGTAGTTGCTGCTAATGCATCTGATCCAGCTCCAATGCAAGTATATGCGCCAATGGCAGGTGCTGCAATCGGTGAATTCTTCCGTGACTCTGGTCGTCCAGCGTTAATTGTTTATGATGATTTATCTAAACAAGCAGTTGCTTACCGTGAGGTGTCTTTATTATTACGTCGCCCACCAGGACGTGAAGCATACCCTGGAGACGTTTTCTACTTACACTCTCGTTTATTAGAGCGTGCTGCGAAAGTAATTAAAGATGATACAATCGCATCTCAAATGAATGATTTACCAGAATCTATGAAAGGTATCGTAAAAGGTGGTGGTTCTTTAACTGCTTTACCAATTATCGAAACTCAAGCTGGTGACGTTTCTGCATATATTCCAACAAACGTAATTTCGATTACAGATGGACAAATTTTCTTAGAGTCTGATTTATTCAACTCTGGTGTTCGTCCAGCGATTAACGTAGGTATCTCTGTATCTCGTGTTGGTGGTTCTGCACAAACAAAACCAATGAAAAAAGTATCTGGTACATTGAAATTAGACCAAGCTCAATACCGCGAGTTAGAAGCTTTCGCAAAATTTGGTTCTGATTTAGATGCAGCAACAATGAACGTAATTGGAAAAGGTGAACGTAACGTGGAGTTATTAAAACAAGATGTTAACTCTCCAATTCCAGTAGAAGAACAAGTAGCAGTTATTTTTGCGGGTACTAACGGTATGTTGAAAGACGTTCCAGTAAACAAAGTGAAAGAGTGGCAAGCTGATTTTGTTGAGCTAATGCGAAACAAATATGCAGACACTTTAACATCTATCCGTTTAGGTAAATGGACTGACGAAATTACAGACGTATTGAAGAAAGTAGTAGCTGAAACTACTTCTAAGTACTAATAAAATATAAATGAAACTTAGAGGTTTCTGATCTCTAAGTTTCTTTTAATCCTTCATCTCAAATAGAATTATGGCAAATTTAAAAGATATACGTACACGTATTACTTCTGTAGGTTCTACAATGCAGATTACAAGTGCTATGAAATTAGTATCTGCTGCAAAACTAAAACGTGCTACAGATTCTATTGTACAGTTACGTCCCTATGCAGATAAATTACGTGAACTTTTACAAAATGTAAGTTCTACTTTAGAAGCTGAAGTAGGAGGTGCATTAACAGAAGAACGCGAAGTTAATAAAGTACTATTAGTCGTTATTAACTCAAACAGAGGTTTATGTGGAGGATACAACTCGAGCATCATCAAAAAAGTAAATGCTTTATTGGCTGGTGAATTAGCTGGTAAAGAAATAGAGCTTTTAACAATTGGTAAAAAAGCAAACGATACTTTTAGTAAAACACAAACTATCTATAAAAATGCATCAAGCATTTGGGATAATTTAAACTTTGCAGATGTAGCTGAGATTGCGGATGATTTAGTTGCAAAATTTGAAGAAGGTCAATATGATCAAATAAGAATCATATATAACCAATTTCAAAATGCAGCCGTACAAATCGTTCAAGACGAACAATTCTTACCAGTTGTTTTAGAGAAAAAAGAAGACGAAACTAACAATACAGCAGAGTTAGATTACATCTTCAATCCTTCGAAGGAAGAAATCTTAAAAGACTTAATTCCTCAAACGTTAAAAACGCAATTATTCAAAGCTGTGTTAGACGCTAATGCTTCTGAGCACGGAGCACGTATGACGGCAATGCATAAAGCAACAGACAACGCAAGCGAGTTACAGAAATCATTAAAGATTCAATACAACAAAGCGCGTCAAGCTGCTATTACAAACGAGATCTTAGAGATCGTTGGTGGGGCAGAAGCGTTGAATGCATAAGACAAACGACTTATCTTATTTTAAATACAAAAGCAACTTCTTACAAGAAGTTGCTTTTTTTATAACTATTATTGATTGACATGTTGTACTGAAATTATGCGAAATCTCTTTAGTAATTAATTCAATCATTAGTACCCCTAATAATGCGGTTTAGAGAGGTCTTTAAAAACGTAGTTAGGTTTTGATTAAAACGTAGTTAGGTTTTACATAAAACCTAAGGAGGTTTTACTTAAAACGTCAGGACATTTTTATATGAACAAAAAAAGCCTTGAACAAATGTCAAGGCTTACTATATTCTAATTGCTTAGATTTAATTGTGAATTACTTCATTTGAAATAATGGACGTGACGACATAAACTCGTTTACACGATCTGCTACATTATCAATAACCTCTTCATTATCGATGTTCATTAACACTTCGTCAACCAAATCTGCTACTGTTTGCATGTCTGCTTCTATAAGACCACGCGTTGTAACTGCCGCTGTACCTAAACGAATTCCTGATGTTACGAAAGGTGATTTGTCATCAAAAGGAACCATGTTTTTGTTGCAAGTTATCTCTGCCAATACCAAGGCATTTTCTGCTTGTTTACCAGAAATTCCTTTGTTTCTTAGGTCAATCAACATACAATGATTGTCTGTTCCGCCCGAAACAATGTTATATCCTTTTGCAACCAACGCTGCAGCTAATGCTTTTGCATTTTTCACAACTTGTACAATGTAGTCCATATATCCATCAGATAACGCTTCTTCGAAAGCAACTGCTTTTGATGCGATAACATGCTCCAAAGGACCTCCTTGTGTTCCTGGGAAGACTGCTCCGTTCAAAATTTGAGACATCATTTTAATTTCTCCCTTCGGAGTAGTTAATCCCCAATGATTTTCGAAGTCTTTTCCCATCATAATTACGCCACCTCTTGGGCCTCTTAGTGTTTTATGTGTCGTAGTTGTTACGATATGACAGTGAGGCATTGGGTCGTTTAAGATGCCACGAGCAATCAAACCTGCTGGGTGAGAAATATCTGCTAATAACAAAGCGCCAACTTCGTCTGCAACTTCGCGGAATTTTGCGTAATCAATATCACGAGAATAAGCCGATGCACCACAAATAATCATTTGAGGTTTCTCTTTGCGAGCCGTTTCTGCCATTGCTTCGTAATCTATCAATCCTGTTTCTTTGTCTACACCGTAGAAAGAAGTTTGGTAAGTCATTCCCGAAAAATTAACGGGAGAACCATGTGTTAAGTGCCCACCATGCGATAAATCGAAGCCTAAAATTTTGTCTCCAGGTTTCAAACAAGCTAAGTAAACTGCCGCATTTGCCTGAGAACCAGAGTGCGGTTGTACGTTCGCATATTCTGCATTAAACAATGCTTTCAAACGTTCTATTGCAATAGTTTCTACTTCATCTACAACTTCGCACCCGCCATAATAACGCTTTCCTGGGTACCCTTCTGCATATTTGTTCGTTAAAACAGAACCCATCGCGCGCATTACATTGTCAGATACAAAGTTTTCTGACGCGATTAGTTCAATTCCATTTAATTGTCTTTCTTTTTCTTCTTCGATCAAATCAAAGATTACATCTTGTGCCATGTTTATTGTTTGTATTTATTGTGTTTCAAATATAAGATTTTATCGTCTAATTTCTATACGATGTTTTCGCTATAAAATAAGAAGCCATGTTCAAGTTATAAGTGCAACTGGCCAAGTAGATTTTAGTTTTTCGATAGGGCTAATATAGCCAAACTTTCTTACTCTTCTATTGTTAATTAATTTTTCTATTTGTTTGATTCTTAGGTTACTTACTAAATTCAGGTCTGTTTTCTTTGGTAAAAATCTTCTTATCAAGCCTATTCTGTTCTCAACAGTTCCTTTATCTTGCGAGGTGTAGGGTCGGGTGAAATAGGTTTTGATATGGTGTTTTTCGGCTATTTGTTTGTGTCCGGCAAACTCTTTTCCGTTGTCAAAAGTCATGGTTTTGATCCAGCTGCTACCTATTCTGGATATTCTTTTATTGATTAATTCTTGAATGTTTTGAGCGTCTTTTCCTTGCAATTTGTCTAAGGTGGTTACCAAAGTTGCTCGGTCTGTCATCACTAATAGAGCTGATTTGTGGTTTTTCCCCATCATTAAATCGACTTCGATGTCTCCCAATCTTTCTCGCTGTTCAACTACTTTTGGACGTTTCTCAATGGATACTCTGTCTTTGATTATACCTCGGGTTTGTTTATAGTTGCCTCTTTTGAATCTGCGCCTGCCATGTCTTAAAAATTTATACAGATTTTTATAGGGCGCGTCAGCTCTGCGATTACTCTTTTTACAGTCCCATATCCATTGATAGATGCATTCTAGAGAAACACCCTGAACGCCCATGCACTTCCATTCTACAGCAATCAATTCTGGACTTAGTTGTTCATTCTTTAACCAATTAGCTGCCTGATTTTTAAGCGACTCTGTGAATTTTACTGCCTTGTTTTTTTGTTTGTGCCTTAAACTTGTTTTTTCTTGCGCCAAATCAGGAATATAGCTACCTGCGTGTAGACCACGCTTACCAATATTTCTTTGTAATTCACGCGTGATGGTAGATTTATGTACGCCTATTAAATCAGCAATATCTTTTTTGCTTTTTCCTGCTGTCAAAAGTATTCCAATTTGGTATCTTTGTTCCTGGTCGAGTTGTTTATATATTTTTTTCACAAATCAAATTTAGCACTTGGCTAATCATTGGGGGCTAGCCCCCAATGATTTAATTTGAGTTGCACTTATTTGTTGAACTTAGAGAATTATCAACACTATGTTTTATTTATTTTGGGCGTTCCCTTCGGGCGGGCTATCCGTTGCAATCTTTTTTGGTGTGTAGACAAGCTCCACACCAAAAAAGGATTTCCACTACTATCCCTAACGCAGATTGAGAAAAGAGTAGTTGTTATTTTATATAAAGTCTACTTATTTTAATCTAAAAAATAATTTATTTTTCAAACGAATTCAAATTGACTTTTCAATAGAAAGGCGCTAAAAAAATATAAGATAATTCTTTTCTTATTCCGAATCTTTGGAGGAGTTTAACAAATCCAAACAAAAGATTTTTAATCTATAATATTCTTAAAGACTCTTTAACTATCAAATTCTCTCATTAAATTTACCTCATGAAAAATGATACTTTTTGTATTGGTTTGATGTCTGGAACATCATTAGATGGTTTGGATATCTGCTACGTTCGGTTTGATGATGCAGGTACTTTCGAAATTTTACATGCCGAAACCATCACTTATACAGCAGATTGGCGAAAAAATCTCTCCGAGGCTTACCAATGTTCTGCAATGAATTTGTGTGAATTAGACGTTAATTTTGGTTGTTTTTTGGGAGAACAAGTAAAAAAGTTCATGCAAAAATATGAAATAAAAGACGTGGATTTTGTGGCATCGCATGGACAAACTATTTTTCATCAACCGAAGAAATCATTTACTTTACAAATCGGAAATGGTGCTGCAATAGCTTCTCGTTGTCAACAAAAAGTAGTGTGTGATTTTCGTACACAAGATGTTGTTTTAGGAGGACAAGGTGCGCCTTTGGTTCCGATTGGCGACGAATTGTTGTTTCATCAATATGATGCTTGTCTCAATTTAGGAGGTTTTTCTAATATTTCCTTGAATAGAAACCAACAACGTATTGCGTTTGATATTTGTCCGATTAATATTGTTCTGAATCATTATGCAAATCAATTAGGAGTTGATTATGATAAAAATGGAGAAATCGCACAACAAGGAAATGTAAATCACGCGTTGGTTGAAGAGTTAAATCAGCTTGCATTTTATCAATTGTCTTATCCAAAATCTTTGGGATACGAATGGATCGAATCAGAGTTCTTAACAATTGTTGATAAGTATGCTATTTCGACACAAGATAAGTTGAGAAGTTGTGCAGAGCACTTCTTGTTTCAAATTCAAGAAGTCTTTTCATTTTATGATATTAACAATGTGTTGATAACTGGAGGAGGCGTACGAAATGTATTTTTTATCAATAGATTACGAGATTTATCTGATGTTGAAATCATCATTCCAAACGATAATTTAATCGATTTTAAAGAAGCTTTAATCTTTGCTTTTCTTGGATATAAACGAATTAAGAACGAAGTTAATTGCTTGTCTTCTGTAACTGGTGCGAGTAAAGATCATTGCTCAGGAGTTATTTTCGAAGCGATTTAAAGCAATAATATCAAAAGGAAGTTTAGTTTTAAATAAAGCTCAATTCTTAAGTTATAATTAGGCAGTTAAAAACGAGTTCATTAATTTTACCGAACTAAAAAAAATACAATGATTGTTACTAAACTTTTTAATAAATTTTTTCATAGCCAAACGTCTGGAGGAATATTTTTGATATTTTGTACAGCATTTTCTTTATTCTTAGCCAATTCACCGTTTGCAGAATCGTATGATGCTATTTGGCAGATGGACATGTTTGGACATTCATTCGCACATTGGATAAATGATGGATTAATGGCAGTATTCTTTTTCTTGATAGGTTTAGAACTGAAAAGAGAAATATTTGTAGGAGAATTATCCGATACTAAAAAGGCGATTTTACCAGTGTTTGCAGCAATTGGAGGAATGGCTATGCCAGCTTTTATTTTCTATTTAACCAATACAGGTACAGATACCATTCATGGTTTTGGAATCCCGATGGCAACTGATATTGCATTTGCTGTTGCAATTATTACGATGCTGGGAAAACGTGTTCCTATGTCCCTAAAAGTATTTTTAACTGCTTTGGCAGTAATTGACGATTTAGGAGCAATTATCGTGATTGCGTTGTTTTATCCAAATCCAGAAATGCCTTTAGATTTTACACAATTCGGAATTGCAATGGCTATTTTGTTCGGTCTTTTTGCGCTGAATAAAATGAAAGTAAAATCAATGATTCCGTATATTATAGGAGGAATTGCTGTGTGGTGGTTTATGTTACATTCGGGTATTCATGCTACTATTGCGGGAGTTTTGGTTGCATTTACAATTCCTTTTGATAAAGATGATTCTAAATCACTTTCAGCTAAAATGGAGCATGCTTTACATATTCCTGTAGCATTTGTTATATTACCATTATTTGCTTTAGCAAATACCGCAATAACGATAGATGCTGGAGGTTTTTCACATTTTAGTGTTCCATTAGCTACAGGTATTTTCTTAGGTTTAGTGGTCGGAAAACCAGTTGGAATTACTTTATTTACATGGATTGCAGTAAAATTAGGATTATGTGTATTACCAACGGCAGTCAATTTTAAACGAGTTTTTGGTGTAGGAATTTTAGGAGGAATTGGATTTACAATGTCGATTTTTGTTTCGATGTTAGCATTCAAAGATCCAAGCTATGTAAAAGAAGCAAAACTGATGATTTTGGTAGCTTCTTTGACAGCTGCAATAGTTGGTTTTGTACTTTTAAAAATCTTATTAACAACGAAACAAGATTATTCAGATTAATTAAATCAATCAAAATAAGAACAAATAGAATCGAATTTTTCTTCAGAGAAATTCGATTTTTTTATTGACTTAGATTGTATCTTCGTATAAAATTTTAAATAAATGAGAACGTATCAAGAAACAATCGATTGGTTGTTTACAAATTTACCCATGTTTCAACGTGTAGGAGCTTCTGCTATGAAAGCTGATTTGACTAATATTACAGCTTTGTGTAAATATTTAGGAAATCCTCAAACGAAGTTTAAAACAGTACATATTGCAGGAACAAATGGTAAAGGAAGTACGTCTCATATGTTGGCTTCTATTTTTCAGGAAGCAGGTTTCAAAACTGGATTAACCACTTCTCCACATCTGAAAGACTTTAGAGAACGTATTCGTGTGAATGGTGTGATGGCAGAAGAAGAATTTGTAGTGGATTTTGTCAATAAACACGAACAAAAAATAATCGATCAAAAAGCATCTTTCTTTGAGATTGCTATTGCAATGGCTTTCGAGTATTTTGTTCAACAAAAAGTGGATATTGCAATTATTGAAACAGGTTTAGGAGGACGTTTAGATTCAACAAATATTATTTTACCAGAACTTTCAATTATTACAAATATTGGGTTAGATCATACACAGTTTTTAGGGGATACCTTGGATAAAATTGCATTTGAAAAAGCTGGAATTATTAAACCAAATACAGCGGTTGTCATTGGAGAAACAACTGCCGAAACAAAACCAGTTTTTATGAAAGTTGCCCAAGAACGAAATGCAGAAATTATTTTAGCCGAAGAAAAGTATTTTCAAAATTTAACTTCAGATTTGAAAGGCTCGTATCAAATCAAAAATAAACGGGCTGTACTTGCAGCGATAGAACAATTACAAAAACAAGGGTGGACGATTTCTACAGATAATATCACTAATGGATTATTGAATGTTGTAAAAAACACAAACCTTCGTGGTCGTTGGGATATTCTTGGTCATTATCCGCTTATTGTTGCTGACACGGCGCATAATCCCCATGGTTTAGCAGAAGTTTCGAAACAAATTAATGAACAACCATATAATCAATTGCATTTAGTTTTGGGATTTGTCAACGATAAAGATGTTTTGTCAATTCTTCAGTTTTTTCCAAAAAAGGCAACTTATTATTTTTGTCAACCAAATGTTCCACGGAAATATGATATTGATGAGCTGTATCAAATAATTCCAGAAGATATACAGGACAAACATTTTTTCGATTCTGTAGAAAAAGCATTGCTTGCAGCCAAAAATAATGCTTCTGTGAATGATATGATTTATATTGGAGGGAGTACATTCGTTGTCGCTGAAGTGATTTGATTTTATTATTTTAATTGATTTGATATTTTTTTATTTAGAAAGGTAAAATACAGATGTAATAATTAGGATAAACTGATCCTGTTATAACTTGTTTATTCAAATCGATTTAATGATTCAGTTTTTTTTGAAAAAAATGGGTAAGCTGTTGTTTGTCAGTAAGTTGAATATCTAAAAAATGCATCTTTTAAAGAGAGAGAGCATAAATGATTGATTTATATAGTTTATATTTGTCAATTCAATAAAAAAAATTATAATCAGAATATAGTGCTGTAGATAGTTTATATTTAAAAGTAGTTACTAAATGTCAAGGATGTACTTATGGAGATACACAATATTTTAAAATAAAAATTAAAAAATTGTAGTACAATTTCCAATCCTATGATACGTACTCGGTTATATAAATAATTTTTCAGAATAAGAATATAACAAGTAATAAGGCTATCCATTTTGGGTAGCCTTTCTTTTTTTGACTAATTTATTTCGCTTCGCGAAACCTTTCCCGAGTTCATTACCCAAAAGTAGCCGCTGCCCATTTGCTTGATTCAGCAAATCGTCACCGCCTAATCATTCCATGCAGTGAAAATACAAACCTCGCGCGCAATGAGTTTCCTTTTTTTAAAACTATAAACCGTTAACAAAATTAAAACTCTTGAAAACCACTTTTAATTTTCGTCATTTCGAGTGAAAATCTGTGATTTTTGTATCGAGAACTTAGACGAATTTCCATCAACCTTCAACCGTCCAAAAAAAGTATTGTATACACTCTACTGCCACTCTACTGCCACTATGTTGCCTTCATCTTGCCTTCATCCTGCCTTTAAGTAGGGAGTAAGCTGCAAGTACGAATTGAGGATATAGCTGATTTTTCACGAAGCTTAAATCAAAATTATGACTAAAAATATTAGTTCTATTTTTAAGTATCGTAGGGTATTTTACTTTCATTTCAATATTGACTGGAACTCAAGGTTGGAAAAATATGTTTGATAGTCTAAAAAATATAAAAGAAAATTCACTCGATTTTTATATGTTTTTATGGCCAATTATAATTTCAAGAATACTCTTATTTGTTAACGTAAAACTTTATTTGAATTTAAAATCACACAAAAAAAATCCACAAACAATTCTAAATATGCAATTAATCATCATATTTAATTTACTCACTTTCAGTAAATAGCGTCTATTTTACTTTTTATTTGGTTTTTGTAGAAAGTTGCGTATATTTAAGAGTTAGCATAAATTCTATACCAAAATCATGTTAAACAAAAAAAGCATTAAAAGAATAAATAAAGTTCTTTCATATTTTCTGATTTTTTCAGTCATCTCAATTTTTTCTGTTTTATATAATTTTTTTTAGCAATTTTGTAATGCCTTGGGAAAGGAATGAAATTATTAAAACTTCATTAAATTGGGGTGGATTAAATGAATTTCCAAAAAATGCTGAAATTATAAACATTGAAAAAAAAGGTTCAATGTTTACAAGACAATTTATAATTGAATTTAAAAGTTCGGATAAAGAAATTAACTCTTGGATAGAAAAAAGTAAAAGATTAAAAAATAATATTCCAAAAATCGAAAATCAAACCAAAATCTACGAAATATATCCTGGTAAAGAAAATGCTTTCGGTGGAAAAGTTGAGATAAAAAACAATATTGTAAAAATAAATATGAGTTGGAGTTAAACAAAAATCACAAAAGAACTTCTGCTAACAGCAGTAACTGTTGCACAACTCCAATTTTTATAAAAATTTAAAATATTTGACCTCGTTTAAGCCATTTTAAGCGAGGTTTATTTTTAGAGAAATATATTAAATTGTAAGATTATAGGGGGTTAAAAACGCACTTTTTTAAGTTGTGAAGGAGTACTTTTGTAAAAAGCTGTATTTCCCTTGTTTTAGGGAAACAACTTGGGCTAAAATACGTGGGATTTTGAAAATAAAGCGCAGGTATTTCTTCAAGTTGTAAGATAAACTTGACATCAAAACGTGTTTATTGGCTTGTGCCATCCCTCTGCTGTTGATCTTTTTCATATTAAAAAAGTTAATCAACGTTCCTAAAACGGGTTCTACTGTAGCACTTCGACGCTTTACTAACCTGCGGTGATACGCTTTGTTTTGGGTGAGTTTTTCGTGCATTTTATCGTACAATGGTTTGTGAATGCTCTCTTGACCTTGAGTGCCGTAATATTTTTGAGTGGATTTATACAAAAAATGTAAATCTAATGCTTGATTTACTCGGCGATAAAAGTTATCGGGTGGAACTAACCGATCTAAACTTAGTTCGTAAAATAATTGTGGGGTAAATTCTTTTCGTCCTTGCATACCACAAGATCCGAATTTTTTTTTTTTTTTGAGTTGTGCAACAAGCACAAGGGTTTTGCAATAGTGGGGTTTAAATGTAAATTGAACTACTCTACTTTTTTAGCCGCAATATTTTCCAATTCCACATTTTTGATTAACTTAGTTCCATTGAAAAAGCATCGGCTACGTTTGTTCTTTCTTGAACATTTTGTTCTTCGAAAGCCCGCACTTCACCAATACTTTTTCCGTTGTGTGACATTTTAAAACAAACCGCTAAATTGAAAAATATAAAATTTTTAATTGCTAAATATTATTTTTTCGGACTCATTTTTCTTACTATTTTTTATTTTATTATCGGTGAAATTCCAAGAATTTATACGATTGAAAGAGATTGGAAAGAATGGACTGCGACAATAATTGGAATTCCTATAATTGGAATATTGGTTTCAAATTATTTGAATAAAAAAATTGAAAATGGTAGTAAAAAATATTATGGAATATCATTTATCGCTCTCTTTTTCTCTTGGATTTTAATATTATACTTTAAAGCATTAATAGTTGGTATTATTAGTTCTTTTGAATTTGGTGAAGCAAAAATTTTAGATTCAATAATAGGATATTCAATTTATCAACTTTGGTTTTATGCAATATTTGGAATTATTTACGGAATATTTGCTGGATATTTTTTATCAAAAGACTTAAAAAAGATATAAAAAAACGTCACATAACAAGGGTAACTGTTGCACAACTCCAATTTTTATTTCAGTTAGACAAAAAAACAAAGAATTGAGCTACATTGGAAGCGATGAATAAAAAACTGCTTATAACAACTAATCTTCTAATCTTCCTTCTTGCCCGAAGGGCAGAAAGTAAATACTTGTTGAGGAACCTGTAATTAGAACTACCATATATTATATAGCTAAAGTTTAGCTCGACTTTATTATTTAGTGACAGAATTTCCCAGAGCTACTAATTATAAAGCACAACATCTACTCATTTTCTGTTGTAAAAACGATGTTTTCGGGTCAGAAATCTACTATCTAGTTTCTCAAATCTAAAAATCTCAAAAAATATTTCCCGTCATAACAGTTAGTTAGGGATATAAAGTAAAATAAATGTAAAATGTGTTTGGAAGTTCGGAAAAATGGGTTGTATATTTGCAATCCCAATACGAAAGACGAGTAGTATTGTAGTTGACATAAAGTAAAACAAGCGACAAAATTTTTAAAAATAAATTTTGTTGAATTAGAAATAAGTTTTACCTTTGCAACCGCAAATCACGAGAGTGATTTTGCTGCGAAGTAAATTGATTTGTTGAAATAAAAACTTTAAAATTTTTAAAATAAAATTTGGTAGTTAAGAAATAAGTTTTACCTTTGCAACCGCTTACAGAAACAGCGATGTTTTGTAAGTTATAAACTGAGAAGTTCATTTGAAATTATAATATATACAGAAGAAAAAATAAGCCGAATAATAACGAAGTCAATCCTTGAATAATGGAGCTTAAGGAAATTCGAAGTTGTAAAAACATAAGTCTTATAGACTAAACAAAATAATTTACAATGGAGAGTTTGATCCTGGCTCAGGATGAACGCTAGCGGGAGGCCTAACACATGCAAGCCGAGGGGTGTAATTCTTTCGGGAATTAGAGACCGGCGCACGGGTGAGTAACGCGTATGCAACTTGCCCTACTGAAAAGGATAGCCCTTCGAAAGGAGGATTAATACTTTATAATAGATTTCATAGCATTATGGAATTTTGAAAGATTTATCGCAGTAGGATAGGCATGCGTAAGATTAGATAGTTGGTGAGGTAACGGCTCACCAAGTCGACGATCTTTAGGGGGCCTGAGAGGGTGAACCCCCACACTGGTACTGAGACACGGACCAGACTCCTACGGGAGGCAGCAGTGAGGAATATTGGACAATGGGTGGAAGCCTGATCCAGCCATCCCGCGTGTAGGATGACGGCCTTATGGGTTGTAAACTACTTTTATCTGGGGATAAACCTATCTACGAGTAGATAGCTGAAGGTACCAGAAGAATAAGCACCGGCTAACTCCGTGCCAGCAGCCGCGGTAATACGGAGGGTGCAAGCGTTATCCGGATTTATTGGGTTTAAAGGGTCCGTAGGCGGATTAATCAGTCAGTGGTGAAATCTCATAGCTTAACTATGAAACTGCCATTGATACTGTTAGTCTTGAGTAATGTTGAAGTTGCTGGAATGTGTAGTGTAGCGGTGAAATGCTTAGATATTACGCAGAACACCAATTGCGAAGGCAGGTGACTAAACATTAACTGACGCTGATGGACGAAAGCGTGGGGAGCGAACAGGATTAGATACCCTGGTAGTCCACGCCGTAAACGATGGATACTTGCTGTTGGATTTTCGGATTCAGTGGCTAAGCGAAAGTTATAAGTATCCCACCTGGGGAGTACGTTCGCAAGAATGAAACTCAAAGGAATTGACGGGGGCCCGCACAAGCGGTGGAGCATGTGGTTTAATTCGATGATACGCGAGGAACCTTACCAAGGCTTAAATGCATAATGACAGGACTAGAAATAGTTTTTTCTTCGGACAGAATGCAAGGTGCTGCATGGCTGTCGTCAGCTCGTGCCGTGAGGTGTTAGGTTAAGTCCTGCAACGAGCGCAACCCCTATCATTAGTTGCCAGCGTTTAAAGACGGGGACTCTAATGAGACTGCCGGTGCAAACCGCGAGGAAGGTGGGGACGACGTCAAGTCATCACGGCCCTTACGTCTTGGGCTACACACGTGCTACAATGGTAAGTACAGAGGGCAGCTACCTAGCGATAGGATGCGAATCTCGAAAACTTATCTCAGTTCGGATTGGAGTCTGCAACTCGACTCTATGAAGCTGGAATCGCTAGTAATCGCATATCAGCCATGATGCGGTGAATACGTTCCCGGGCCTTGTACACACCGCCCGTCAAGCCATGGAAGCTGGGGGTACCTGAAGTCGGTGACCGTAACAGGAGCTGCCTAGGGTAAAACTGGTAACTAGGGCTAAGTCGTAACAAGGTAGCCGTACCGGAAGGTGCGGCTGGAACATCTCATATTTAGAGAACGACGAATTTTCTTCTATTAATTAGAAGATTGATTTTGATTCGGCTTTTTATTCTGTATAAACTATAAATATAGACCACTCTTTAAGAGTATTAAAGAGTCTCATAGCTCAGCTGGTTAGAGCGCTACACTGATAATGTAGAGGTCGGCAGTTCGAGTCTGCCTGAGACTACTAAATAACATAAAGAGGGGGATTAGCTCAGCTGGCTAGAGCGCTTGCCTTGCACGCAAGAGGTCATCGGTTCGACTCCGATATTCTCCACGATTTTAATTTGAGAATTATTTAATTAGCTAATTAGCAAATTATCACATTTCCGAATTAACAGAAGAGTTCATTGACATTATTAGAAACAGATTATAATTTAATAATTATAATCGCATACAATCAAAAACAAACAGATTTAGAAATAAATACAAAAGTTTTAAAAAGGTATACAATTAATCAATAAAACGAGTAAGATTAACATAACCGCTCAATAATATGACGGTTAAATCGAGAAAAAAGTTACAAAGGGCGTACGGCGGATGCCTAGGCTTTGAGAGGCGATGAAGGACGTGATAAGCTGCGATAAGCTTCGGGGAGTGGCACATACACATTATATCCGAAGATTTCCGAATGGGACAACCCGGCATGTTGAAGACATGTCACTGCGCAAGCAGAGCGAACGTTGGGAACTGAAACATCTAAGTACCAATAGGAAAAGAAATCAATTGAGATTCCGTAAGTAGTGGCGAGCGAACGCGGATTAGCCCTAAAGACTTTATAAGGATAACAGAATAACCTGGAAAGGTTAACCGAAGAGGGTGATAGTCCCGTAAGTGAAATTTTTATAATGTTGATAACGAGTAAGGCGGAACACGAGAAATTCTGTCCGAATATGGGAGGACCATCTTCCAAGGCTAAATACTCCTCAAAGACCGATAGTGAACTAGTACTGTGAAGGAAAGGTGAAAAGCATTTCGAATAGAAAGTTGAAATAGAACCTGAAACCGTACGCCTACAAGCGGTCGGAGCACTAAAGTGTGACGGCGTGCCTTTTGCATAATGAGCCTACGAGTTAATGTTGCTGGCAAGGTTAAGGACTTCAGGTCCGGAGCCGTAGCGAAAGCGAGTCTGAATAGGGCGCTATAGTCAGTAGTATTAGACGCGAAACCTTGTGATCTACCCATGGGCAGGTTGAAGCTTTGGTAACACAAAGTGGAGGACCGAACCGGTTGACGTTGAAAAGTCTTCGGATGACCTGTGGGTAGGGGTGAAAGGCCAATCAAACTGGGAAATAGCTCGTACTCCCCGAAATGCATTTAGGTGCAGCGTTTAGTAAAGTATATTAGAGGTAGAGCTACTGATTGGATGCGGGGGCTTCACCGCCTACCAATTCCTGACAAACTCCGAATGCTAATATATGTTTCTATGCAGTGAGGGCATGGGTGCTAAGGTCCATGTCCGAGAGGGAAAGAACCCAGACCATCAGCTAAGGTCCCCAAATATATGCTAAGTTGAGAAAACGCGGTTGGATTGCATTGACAGCTAGGATGTTAGCTTGGAAGCAGCTATTCATTTAACGAGTGCGTAACAGCTCACTAGTCGAGCGATCCGGCATGGATAATAATCGGGCATAAGCATATTACCGAAGCTATGGATTACATCTTTTAGATGTACTGGTAGGGGAGCATTCTAACGGCGCAGAAGTCACCTGGTAATGGGTGGTGGAGCTTTTAGAAAAGAAAATGTAGGCATGAGTAACGATAAAATAAGTGAGAAACTTATTCGCCGTAAGACTAAGGATTCCTCAGCTATGCTAATCAGCTGAGGGTTAGTCGGGACCTAACACGCACCCTTTGGGGGAAGTGGATGGCAAACGGGTTAATATTCCCGTACCTGCACTCAATAAAAGTGACGAATGATTGTAGGAGGTGCGTACTGACGGAATAGTACGTTGAACCTACGTAAAGTAGGGATAGTACACGAAGGTTTCGGCTGGAGTGATAATCCTCTGAAAATTGTTCCAAGAAATAGCGAGATGTGCAGCCCGTACCGTAAACCGACACAGGTGGTCGAGGAGAGTATCCTAAGGCGCTCGAGCGATTCATGGTTAAGGAATTAGGCAAAATAGACCTGTAACTTCGGGAGAAAGGTCGCTGTCAGCAATGACAGCCTCAGTAAAAAGGCCCAGGCGACTGTTTATCAAAAACACAGGACTCTGCAAAATAGAAATATGACGTATAGGGTCTGACACCTGCCCGGTGCTGGAAGGTTAAGGAAGGAGCTTAGAGGTAACTCGAAGGTTTTGACTGAAGCCCCAGTAAACGGCGGCCGTAACTATAACGGTCCTAAGGTAGCGAAATTCCTTGTCGGGTAAGTTCCGACCTGCACGAATGGTGTAACGATCTGGGCACTGTCTCAACCATGATCTCGGTGAAATTGTAGTATCGGTGAAGATGCCGGTTAATCGCAACGGGACGAAAAGACCCTGTGAACCTTTACTATAGCTTTGTATTGACTTCGGGTAAATAATGTGTAGGATAGGTGGGAGACTATGAAGCAGTATCGCTAGGTATTGTGGAGTCATTGTTGAAATACCACCCTTTATTTACTTGGAGCCTAACTTCCTTTTAGGAAGGACAGTGCATGGTGGGTAGTTTGACTGGGGTGGTCGCCTCCAAAAGAGTAACGGAGGCTTTCAAAGGTACCCTCAGCACGCTTGGTAACCGTGCGTAGAGTGTAATGGCATAAGGGTGCTTGACTGTGAGACCAACAAGTCGATCAGGTGCGAAAGCAGGACATAGTGATCCGGTGGTTCCGTATGGAAGGGCCATCGCTCAAAGGATAAAAGGTACTCCGGGGATAACAGGCTAGTCTCCCCCAAGAGCTCACATCGACGGGGAGGTTCGGCACCTCGATGTCGGCTCGTCACATCCTGGGGCTGGAGAAGGTCCCAAGGGTTGGGCTGTTCGCCCATTAAAGTGGCACGCGAGCTGGGTTCAGAACGTCGTGAGACAGTTCGGTCTCTATCTGTTGTGATCGTTAGAAGTTTGAGCGGACTTGACTCTAGTACGAGAGGACCGTGTTGAACAAACCTCTGGTGTATCAGTTGTGCCGCCAGGTGCACCGCTGAGTAGCTACGTTTGGAAGAGATAAGCACTGAAAGCATATAAGTGCGAAACTCGCCGCAAGATTAGACTTCTTTAAAGGGTCGTTGTAGACTACAACGTTGATAGGCTATAGATGTAAAGGCTGCGATGTCATAGTCGAGTAGTACTAATTACCCATAGACTTTTTCTTAAAAGTACAACGAATCAAAGATAGTTGGTAGCGATACCAACCAAAATAAAAAGATTAAATACTAAGATTGATTTAATCGTCATAGAGAAGGTTAGTTAATCTTATTTGGATTAAACATGTAATACCAGATTGTAAGAGTTTGTAAAATGTATTATGTAAAAAGTATTAAGTAATCACTTAATACAATAAAACATAAGACTTAATACAACATTTAATAATGTCAAGATATACTAGGAACTAATACCTAATTAAAAATATTAGGGTGACTATAGCTGCAGGGCTCACCTCTTCCCATTCCGAACAGAGAAGTTAAGCCTGCCTGCGCCGATGGTACTGCTATTGCGGGAGAGTAGGTCGTCGCCAGTTTTTATCAAAAGCCTCAAGATTATTTCTTGAGGCTTTTTTGTGTTTATATGTTTTGTAATTTTGCTAAACGCTAAACGCTAAACGCTAAACGCTAAACGCTAAACGCTAAACGCTAAACGCGTTAGGGATAGTAGTGGAAATCCTTTTGTTTGACGAAGGATTTTGTTTTTAGGTGCTATGTTACTCCAAACAAAAGATTGCAGCGGATAGCCCGACCGAGCGTAGGATTTTTTTACTATTTAATTATAATTTTGTTGGCGAGGGAACGCCCAGAGAATATGATTATTTGTTTGTTAGCTAAATTTTTCGTATCTTCAAAAATATTATTTGAATAAGATTTATTCATCAAGAGATGTTCTATCTCTTAATTTGGTGAGGTTATTGCACGTTCTATTTTTTCATTATAAAATAGAATTTTCGAAATTCTATATCAGGTCGTTTCAGACAAAATAATCAGTTACTATCGCGAGATAGTTGAGTAGTTCATATAAGTTTAATTAAAAACAATTCATGGGTTTAAAAGTAGGCATTATCGGTGCTGGACCAAGTGGTTTAGCTATGTTAAGAGCATTCGAGTCGGAAGAAAAGAAAGGTAACAAAATTCCAGAAATTAAATGTTTTGAGAAGCAAGACAACTGGGGAGGAATGTGGAATTACACTTGGCGTACAGGTGTAGGTAAATACGGAGAGCCGTTACACGGCAGTATGTATAAATATTTGTGGTCGAATGGACCAAAAGAATGTTTAGAATTTGCGGATTATACGTTTTCTGAGCATTTTGATCAAACAATATCTTCTTATCCACCGCGAGAAGTTTTGTTTGATTATATACAAGGAAGGATTAAACAAAGTAATGCACGAAAGTACATACAGTTTAATACCGTTGCAAGGTGGGTAGATTATGTAGAAGAGAAGAAGCAATTTCGTGTTGTTTTTGATGATTTAAAGAAAAATGAAACTTTTGAAGAGTTTTTTGATTATTTAGTTGTCGGAACAGGGCATTTTTCTACACCAAATATGCCTTATTTTAAAGGAATAGAAAATTACACAGGAAATGTAATGCATGCGCATGATTTTCGTGGTGCAGATCCTTTTATTGATCAAGATATCTTGTTGATTGGTAGTAGTTATTCTGCAGAAGATATTGCCGTACAATGTTATAAACACGGTACTAAGTCAGTTACGATTTCATATCGTACGAATCCGATTGATTGTAAATGGCCACAAGGGATAGAAGAATTACCTTTGGTAACACATTTTGAGGATAAAAAGGCTTTTTTTAAAAATGGAACTGTAAAAGAGTTTGATTCTGTTATCATGTGTACAGGTTATCAACATAAGTTTCCATTTTTACCAGATAATTTACGTCTAAAAACCAAAAATTGTCTGTATCCAGAAGGGATGTATAAAGGTGTAATATCAGATGTTAACGCTCAATTGTTATTTTTGGGAATGCAAGATCAATATTATACATTCAATATGTTTGATGCACAAGCATGGTTTGCACGAGATTATATTTTAGGTCGAATTAATTTACCTTCTAAAGAAGCTATTCAGACTGATATTCAAAAATGGATGGAAGATGAAAGTAAATGTATTTCAGCAGATGATCATGTTGATTTTCAAACAAATTATATTAAAGATTTGATTGAATTAACAGATTATCCAATGTTTGATTTGGATAAAGTTGCCGAAATGTTCAAAGTTTGGTTAAAAGATAAAGAAGAAAATATTTTGACTTATCGCGATAAAACATTCACATCTGTTATGGACCAAACAAAAGCAGAAAAACATCATACACCTTGGATGAAGGAATTGGATGATAGTTTAGAACGATATTTAGATGAAGATCCAATTGATGAGAAAGAGTTAGAAAAAACAAATTATTATTAATACAATCAAAAAGACTAACAATTATGTTAGTCTTTTTTTATTTTTCGATTGTATATTTAAACATCATTTTTAACAATGAAAAATGATTCTTTTGAATATTTTAACTCAATATGATGTAATACAATAGAAATGGAAATTCAATATTTTTTCGAATTATTTGGAACACTTTTTTTTGGGATTTCTGGCGCTTTAGCTGCAGACGAAAAATCAGGTAACGATTGGTTTGGTGTAACCTTTATTGCATTCTTAACTTCAATTGGAGGAGGAACAGTACGTGATATTTTGCTTTCTGTAGAGATTATGTGGATCAAAGATGTTAACCTTATATATGCTGTTGCAATTGGTGTTATTCTGGCTGCAATTTTTTATAAACCGTTACTCAATCTACGCAAAACCTTTATGCTTTTCGATACGTTGGGAATTGCGTTGTTTACGATAGTTGGTTTAGAAAAAGCTTTAAATCTTGGGATACATCCTGTCATTGCACCAGTCATGGGAATGTTTACAGCGGTATTTGGTTCTGTTATACGCGACATGATGTTGAACGAAGTTCCAATAATTTTCAAAAAAGAAATTTATGCGTTTGCATGTCTTTGTGGTGCAATTATATATTTAATTTTATGGCAATTGGATATTAGTCGTAATGTTAATTTCTTTATTTCTGGCGGAGCAATTGTTGCTATTCGTTTGGCTGCAGTAAAATACAATTTGTCCTTGCCTAAGTTCAAAAGTCATTAACAAGAAGATTAAAATCCTTTAACTATCTTAGCAAATTAATTTTTATACATGGAAATTCAATACATTTTTGAATTATTCGGAACTGTTGTATTCGCAATTTCAGGTGCTTTAGCTGGTGATGAAAGACGAAAACACGATTGGTTTGGAATCGCTTGTTTTGCTTTTATAACTGCTGTTGGAGGAGGAACCTTGCGCGATTTATTTTTGAATAGTTATCCGTTGGTTTGGATTAGCGATATGAATGTGATTTATGCCGTTTTTGCAGGAATTTTATTAGCAGGAATATTTTTTAAGTATTTTTCACGTTTACGAATTACTTTAATGCTTTTTGATACATTAGGAATCGCTTTATTTACAATAGTAGGTTTAGAGAAAGCACATTCTTTAGGTGCAAATGATTTTATAGCTGTGATGATGGGAATGATGACGGCTGTGATGGGCGGAATGTTGCGTGATGTTTTGATGAATAGAACGCCGTTTATTTTTGTACAAGAAATTTATGCAACAGCGTGTATTGTAGGTGGGGTAGCTTATCTAATTTTTGATGATTTTGGGCTGGATCGAAATATTAATTTCATTGTTTCAGGAGCTATTATTGCTGCAATTCGTATTGTGACAGTTAAGTTTAATTTATCGTTACCTAAATTTTATTAATCATGCAAAAAACACCATTTAATCAAGAAATTTGGACAGGAAGAATTGATTCTGAAGACGGAGAGTTAGGCTTAAGAGTTCATCAAGTAATCAACGATTATGATCAATTTGAATCAGCATCCATTCAACCAAAAGTAATTCTTGGTTTTTGTTCAGAAGAAGGAGTTGAACGAAATAAAGGACGAATTGGCGCAAAGAATTCACCAGATTTCATTCGAAAAGCATTAGCCAATTTGCCTTTGCATTTTTCTGAAACAGATTTTATTTTTGATACTGGAAATATTGTTTGCGACGACAAAGATTTAGAAACTGCGAGAGAAGAACAGGTTAATCAAGTTCATAAAATCATCAAACAAAATCATTTTCCGATAGTGATTGGCGGTGGACACGAAACAGCTTTGGGCGATTTTTTAGCTTTAGCACAATCACATCAAAATATTGGAATTATCAATCTTGATGCGCATTTTGATTTGAGAACGCCAAATCCGCAATCTACTTCTGGCACACCATTTTATGAAATGGCAAAGTATTGCGAACAAAACGAAATGAATTTTAATTATATTCCAATTGGTATTCAAGAATTGGGAAATACAAAAGCATTATTTCATCGAGCAGAAAACTTAGGTGTTAAGTTTATCATGGCCGATGAAGTACACTTACATCTGAATAAAATTTTAGAAGACCTTAAAATTATCATTCAACAATATGATGCACTTTATGTATCATTGGATATGGATGTTTTTGATGCAGCGTATGCACCAGGTGTAAGTGCAACGACAATTAATGGTTTAACGCCTTTTCAAGTAAAATATATTTTGAAAGTTTTAATGAATTCGAATAAAGTTAAAATCTTTGATTTGGTCGAGTATAATTCGCTTTTTGATGTTGATAACTCAACAGCGAAACTCTCTGCACAAATGATTTACGAAGTTTTAAGACATTAATTATGAAATAATTTACAATATTTTGTAACCTTTTTCAGTTATCTGCGTATACATATATAGTGGTGTTAATAAACCACCCAAGAAATCGATAATAATCATTTTAAAATAAGAGGGTTTTAGTTAAATGAGACAGCTTAAAATTACAAAGCAGGTAACAAATCGTGAAACTGCGTCGTTGGATAAATACTTACAAGAGATTGGTAAAGTAGATTTGATTACAGCGGAGGAGGAAGTAGAGTTAGCACAACGTATCAAAGCAGGAGATCGTGTTGCCTTAGAAAAATTAACAAAAGCAAACTTACGTTTCGTGGTTTCTGTTGCGAAACAATACCAAAATCAAGGTTTAAGTTTACCAGATTTAATTAATGAAGGAAATTTAGGTTTGATTAAAGCAGCGCAACGTTTTGACGAAACACGTGGTTTCAAATTTATCTCGTATGCCGTTTGGTGGATTCGTCAATCTATCTTACAAGCATTAGCAGAGCAATCTCGTATTGTACGTTTACCATTAAATAAAATTGGATCAATTAATAAAATTAATAAAGCGTATGCTTTATTAGAGCAAGAACATGAGCGTGCTCCATCTGCGGAAGAAATTTCTGAAGTATTGGATATGTCTGAAGGTGATGTAAAAGAGTCGATGAAAAACTCTGGTCGTCACGTCTCAATGGATGCGCCATTAGTAGAAGGAGAAGATTCTAACTTATACGATGTATTAAATATTGGTGAATCTCCATCTCCAGACGTTCAGTTGATGATCGAATCCTTACGTGTAGAGATTGAACGTGCATTACAAACATTAACGCCTCGTGAAGCTGATTTAATTCGTTTATACTTCGGATTAAACGGTCAACACCCAATGACGTTAGAAGAAATTGGTGAAACGTTTGATTTAACGAGAGAACGTGTTCGTCAAATTAAAGAAAAAGCAATTCGTCGTTTAAAACATACATCAAGATCGAAGATTTTGAAAACGTATATCGGACGATAAAAACATAAGAAAGCAGCTAAATAAGCTGCTTTTTTTATAAATATTAAAACACTTTATGAGAAACTTTATTTTACTATTTACTCTTATACTTTTTTCAACTTATTCTTTCGGTCAAAAGAAAATTGATCAAAATTTAGTTGGATTTTGGAAATCTACAATCTATACAACAAAAAATGATCCTGTAAAAGGAAATGCTTTTATTGATAGAAAAGCTGATGGAACATTTACATTATTTTTAGAGTTGATTTACAATAATGATTCGATCTATGCGAAAGAAGTTGGACATTGGAACACGAATAATGATCTTTATACAGAAATTGGAGAAGAATACAATGACGAGTTTTCTTATAAGATAAATCAAAATCAAGTCAATTTTAAACTTAAAAAGAAGAAACAAGTTTTAGGATTTCGATCAGAAAAATTTGATGAAGAAAAATCATCCGATCAAACAAGTTATTATGAAGAGCAATATTCTATATTCAAAGCAAAATCTATGCAGAAATTGATGAATATGAGCGATAAAATAAATGGTTTTTCACATGACTCTTCAGATGGTGTTCAAGATGCTAGATTAGTAGGTATTTGGGAAGGTTCGGAAAAGGATAATCAAATAGAAGGAGTGTCTAAAGAATGGACAATGACTCGAAATATTGATGGAACTTTTGTTTTAGATTTTAAAACTAAAATGAAAGGAAGAAAAACAGAAAATCATATTGAGAAAGGAAAATGGTGGGTAAAAGATAATAAGTTTTACGAGTATCATGAAGATTCTGGAATGACAGATGTTTATACATTTGAAGTTTTGAATGTAAATCAAATAAAATTTAAAGTTTTTGATTTATCATTTAATCAGAATAATAATAATTACGAATTTATTGATACAAGAAAAAAATAAATTAAAAACTCCAACTAAATTTAGTTGGAGTTTTTCGTTATAATAATTTTCCACTTAATAAAATTGCGGCAATTGTAAAGTAAATAATTAATCCAGAAACATCGACTAATGTAGCAACAAAAGGCGAAGATGCTGTTGCGGGATCAAATCCAATTTTTCTCAAAATAAATGGAACTAAAGATCCAGAAAGTGTTCCCCATAAAACAATGACAATTAGAGATAAGGCTACTGTTAAAGCTACATACAGCCAATATTCTCCATAGCTGTAAATACCTAATTCTTGCCAAATAAAAATTCGAATGAAGCCAACGAAACCAAGGATTGCACCTAAGATTAATCCCGAAGCAAATTCTTTTTTCATGACATACCACCAGTCTTTTAGTTTCAATTCGCCCAAAGCCATCGCACGAATAATCAGCGAAGCTGCTTGCGAACCAGAATTACCTCCACTCGAAATAATCAAAGGAACAAATAGAGCAAGCACCACAGCTTTTTCAATTTCATCATCGTAATAGCTCATAGCAGAAGCAGTAAACATTTCTCCAATAAAAAGAATCACTAACCATCCAGCTCTTTTTTTTATTAATTCTACAATAGGAGTTTTTGTATACGAAACATCCAGCTCTTCCATTCCTCCGAATTTCTGAATATCTTCTGTATCCCTCATTTTCATTCGATCCAAAATATCATCAAATGTGACAATTCCAACCAACACATTGTTTTCTGTAACAATAGGCATCGCAGATCGATCGTATTTATCAAAGACCTCTAAAGCTTCTTCTAAAGGAGTTGTTGTTGTGATAGAAACAAAATTATGATCTATCAAATCTTCCATTTTAGTTTCTTCATCAGCTAAAAGGATTTCTCCGATTTTTAAATCATCAATTAATCTATTTTTACCATCAACAATAAAAATGTACGTCAATGTTTCGGCTTTTTTTCCATATTTTTTGATATGTGCCAAAACTTGTTTTACGGTATAATGTTCCTTTACTTGAATATAATTTGGAGTCATTAATCGAGCAATGGAATCTTCATGATAACCAATTAGACTCAATGCAATTGCGCGTTCATCAGTATTCAAAAGATTGATTGAATGTTTAATTAACTCATCTGGAAAATTCTCAAAAAGTTCAGTTCTATCATCAGGATCTAAGTTATTCAAAACATCTGCTAAATCTTCGTCAGTTAAACTTTTAACAATTTCATATTGAACATCAGGGGCAAAATAGGAGAATACATCCACTTTATTATTAGAAAGCATATAAAAAGCTATATTTCTTCTTTTTATATCTAATGCAGTTAATTGCTCTGCAATATCCGCCGGATGTTGATTAAGCATATTATTTTCCATAAATTTGTTGTTTTTTATATCCCGAACTGCAAAATAAGCTATTTTGGGGAGAAGGGAGGTGAAAGGTTAGCTACTTTTAAGCTAATTTTAATGTTGAAATAATTTATGCATAAAATAGAAAATCAGCAAATCGAACATTTTATAAAATCTATGGGTGTAGACGAACGCTTTGCTGGTGTTTGGTCGGGCACAGATCATGGAAAATTCTTTAAAGGAGAAACAAACAGTTGGATAGTGAACCGAAAAATGGATGGTACATTTACGGTTAGTTTCAAAACAATTCATAGCGATGATACGATAACGTATGCAGAAGATATCGGTTTGTGGTGTGTCAAAGAAGACGAATATTATGAATATCGTCAGTCCGATGTAAAAGCAGACCATTATACTTACATTTTTTTATCCAAAGATTCTATTCATTTCATTATCAACGAAGAATTGAAAGAAGAAGAACCATATAACTTCATCGATAATAGAGTTTTTCTTGATTAAAAATAATAATTTATTTCTTCATTTTTTCTGTTATATTCGTATTGAAAATTAACACTAAAAATGAAAAAAACACTATTTACTCTACTCTTATCATCTTCTTTGTTTGCACAAGAAAAAGCAACCGATTTATTTAACGCAAATATCAGTTTTATCGGAATCGGAATTCAATACGAAAAAGCGTTAAACGATAATTTTACAGCTGTAGGAACTTTAGATTATATGGGTGGATTTTCTTATTCGAGCGATTCATATTACGGAGGTAGTGATTTTGATTATATTTTTACAACTCGTTTTGCTTTAGAAGGACGCCATTATTATAATTTTGATCGAAGAATTTCTAAAGGAAAAAACACAAAAAATAATTCAGGAAATTACATTGCGTTAAAAGGAGATTTTATTCCAGATTGGCTAACGAGTACAAATAAAGACAATGTTACAGTGAATCCGCAAGGATCAATTACATTTAATTATGGATTGAAACGTTCTTTTGCACAAAACTTTTTTTATGAGTTTTACACAGGTTTAGGACTTTCTCTTTATCAAAATGAACATTATTACTATTACGATACAATAAATGATAGTAGAAAAAGCAAGAAAGAAATGACAACTGGAGTTGCCTTAGATTTAGGTTTTCGAGTTGGATATAATTTCTAAAAAAATATAAATCGTTGAGTTTTCAACGATTTTTTTATTTCCTTACCTTTGCACCACAAAATACAAACAACAAACAAAAAAAGTATGCCAATAGTAGCACCATCAATTTTAGCAGCCGATTTCGGAAACTTAGCAAAAGACATCGAAATGGTTAATAATTCACAAGCAGAATGGTTTCATTTAGATGTAATGGACGGCGTTTTTGTTCCGAACATCTCGTATGGAATGCCAATTATCGATAAAATCAATTCATTAACAAACAAAGTGCTTGATGTGCATTTGATGATTGTTGATCCAGACCGTTACATTTCGACTTTCAAACAAGTTGGCGCAGATATTTTAACCGTGCATTACGAGGCGTGTACCCACTTACATCGTACACTACAAGCGATAAAAGCAGAAGGAATGAAAGCTGGTGTGGCACTCAATCCGCATACACCTGTTTCGGTTTTAGAAGATTTAATCAACGATTTAGACTTGGTTTTAATCATGAGTGTTAACCCAGGTTTTGGAGGACAAAAATTCATCGAGAACACGTACAATAAAGTTTCTAAGTTAAAACAAATGATTACGGAAGCAAATGCAAATGTTATCATCGAGATTGACGGAGGAGTTGGTATTCAAAATGCATCAAAATTAGTTGAGGCTGGTGCAGATGCGTTGGTTGCGGGGTCAGCAGTTTTCAATGCAGAAAATCCTACGGCGTACATCGAAGCGTTAAAAAAAGCATAAGTCTATACTTATCAACATATGTTAAAAACTGAATCAGCGATGGTTCAGTTTTTTTGTTTTTTGGGCATTCCCTTCGGGCGGGCTTTTCGTTGCAATCTTTGCTATTCAGCAAAGGATTTCCACTGCAATCCCTAACGCAATTTTTAGTTTTGTTCTCATTTAGTTAGCATTCTGAGTTAGTTTTAATAGAAAAAACTTTATGTCTTAACTATTAAACGTACATCTAACGTTTGTCATTCTAATCCTGTCGAAGAATCTTTAAACTTCTTGTCAAACTTAAATGTTTTCAAATTAATACATTTTCGAATTGGCTAATTTATTCCCTAACTTTGTACCATGAACTTCTCCAAAGACAATTCAAAAAAGATTTATACAATTGATGAAATCAAAGATAAAATGGCAAAATATTGTCTTTATCAAGATCGTTGTCATTGGGAAGTAGAAAAAAAATTACGCGATTTTGATTTGATTCCAGAAGCAAAAGATGAAATTATTTTTAAACTTATTCATTATGGTTTTCTAAATGAAGAACGTTTTGTGCATAGTTTTGTCCGTGGAAAAGTCAATCAAAAAATGTGGGGAAGAAATCGTCTTCGTCAAGAATTAAAAATTCGACAGATTGATCAAAAATTAATTGAGAAAGCATTTAAAGAAGAAATCGATTTAGATAAATATTGGAATAATTTACTGCATTTAACTCGAAAAAAGTTTAGATTATTAGCTTCTGAGCGCGAATCGTTCAAAAAAACAAATAAAGTAAAAGCATATTTAGCATACAAAGGTTATGAATTTGATCTAATGAATGATGCAATAAAAGAAATCGAATTAGAAAAAGAAAATTAAAAAGAGGAATATTAACATTCCTCTTTTTAACACTTACTCAATTCGTTTTCAAACTCTTGTAGATAATTCGCTAAATGAAAACCATCTACAAAACCATGATTTGCTTCTACCGAAACAGGCATGTACATTTTATTATTTTGTGTGTATGCTTTTCCGAAAATAATTCGAGGAATAGATTCTTCTGTTTCAAAATTACTTGGTTGCGTTAAACCTGTAAATCTCGACCAAGGAAAAGTAGAATGACGCACCAATCCTTCCGTAATATCTTCGTTTTTGATATGCAATCCTTCACAACGTTCAACACTTTTTATTTGTTCTTGTAATTGCGCATTAAAATCTTCAAAATCTTCAGTGAAATTCATGAATGCAAAACCAAAAGTTCCATCTTTTCGACCAATTGTTGTTCCGCAATCTAACTGATTGTACACGAAAATTTCATTATTCTCTAATCGAAATTTAAACTCATTGATTTTATTTTCAGCTTGCATAGAAGCAAATAAGTAAAGGGCAAAAAAAGAAACGTGATTTGCTTTGGCAAATTGATACGCTTTCGAGCATTCAACCTCTGCAACTATTCCGACATACGGATTATCCATTTTCGAGAACATATTAAAATGTTCAATTCGATTCCAACCTTCAGGATTAAATTTTTGTTTCATGCTGCAAAAATAAAAGCTACTTTTTGAAAAGAAGTTTTTATTTGATGTTTATTGAAAATATTTTTTTCTATACAGCTTGAATAAAATTATCGACCTGTTCTTCTAGTGTTACCCATGAAGTAACTAATCTTATAGCAGAATTCTCTTCATCTATTTTTTCCCAAATAAAAAAATCAAAATCTTGCTGTAATTTTTCGATAACAATATTTGGTAAAATAGGAAAGATTTGGTTAGAAGATGGTTCAGTAAGAAAATCATAACCTTTAGCTGAAATCCCTTTTGCTAATTTTTCGGCCATTTGGTTGGCATGTTTTCCCATTTCGAAAAATAAATTATCCCGAAACATTTCCGAAAACTGAATTCCAATCAATCTTCCTTTCGCTAACATTCCACCTTTCTGCTTGATATGATAACGAAAATCTTCATTCAGTTTTAAATTATTTATCACTATTGCTTCCCCTAAAAGAGCACCATTTTTCGTGCCACCGATATAAAAAACATCAGTATAATTCGCCATATCTTCCAAAGTCAAATCGCATTTAGAAGAAGTTAAAGCAGATGCCAAACGTGCACCATCAACAAAAAGATACAAATTGTTTTCTTGACAAAATTTATAAAGATGTTGTAATTCTATTTTTGTGTACACACTTCCGACTTCGGTAGAATTTGAGATGTAAACCAATTTTGGTTTTACCATATGTTCGTCTGTATGCATATTCAAAACAACAGCAATTTGTTCAGGCGTAATTTTCCCATTATTTGTCACAATTGTATTTACCTTATGCCCTGTTGCTTCTATTGCGCCAGTTTCGTGAACCGCAATATGTCCACTTTCTGCTGCAATCACAGACTCGTGAGGTTTTAGAATAGACGAAATCACAATTAAATTAGCTTGCGTTCCACCAGAAACAAAATGAATTGCCGCATCTTTTTTCAAGTATTTAAGGATTAATTCTCGTGCTTCATTACAAAACTCATCTTCACCATAACCAATACTTTGTATCGTATTAGTTTCGACTAATCGTTGTAAAATTGAAGGATGTGCACCTTCGCTATAATCGTTTTTAAAACTATATTTTTTCAAAATTGAAAGCTTATCTTTATGACAATAAAAGTAATGGTTTTCCTAAATCTTTCCTATTTTACATTCTATTTTTACGAATTAATTAAACCCAAATTATGAAAATTTTAGTCGTTGAAGATGAAATAAAACTGCAAGAAACAATTGTTGAATTTTTAGAAAAAGAAAAAATGATTGTAGAAAGTGCAGACAATTATAAACAAGCTTTAGATAAAATAATTTCGTTTGATTATGATTGTATTTTATTGGATATGATGCTTCCAGATGGAGATGGAATGTCGTTGCTAAAGGAATTAAAAAAACTTCAAAAAGAAACATCGGTGATTATTTTATCAGCAAAGGATTCGGTTGATGATAAAGTGGAAGGTTTGTTGGTTGGAGCGGATGATTATTTGGCAAAACCTTTTCATTTTGCTGAATTATTGGCTCGAATAAAAGTTGCTTTACGCAAAAACCTTCAGAAAGGAGAGGATATCTTAACGTATAAAAATATTCGTATTTATCCTGAAGATCGGTTGGTGAAAGTAAACGAAGTCGAGTTAAAATTAAATAGAAAAGAATATGATTTACTGTACTATTTTATGTTGAGACCCGAACGTGTTTTTCAGAAAACAACTTTAGCAGAAAGCGTTTGGGGCGATCATATCGAGATGTCTGATAATTTGGATTTTATTTATTCTCAAATAAAAAACCTAAGAAAAAAGTTGAAAGAAGCGAATTCCGAAGCAGATTTGCAGGCAGTTTATGGGATCGGTTATAAGTTGATTTAATATGAAAATATCACTAAAAAACTACACCTTTCGTTACCTAACATTTTGGTTGTTAATCATTATTGCAATTTGGGCATTTTTATTTCGTTCGTTGATCTTGGATGAAGTATATGACAATGTAGATGATGGTTTAAAAAATCAAAAAATAGAAATTTTACGGGAGGTATTTTTTGATGAAAGTTTGTTGAAAACAACAGAATTTGGATTAAGTCAATTCAGAATCACAAAAATTGATCAAGCTCAATACGATGAAACAAATCGATTCTCAAATGAAATGGTTTACATGGAATATGACGAAGATATGGAACCATACAGGGTTTTGAGAACAGGTTTTTATGATAAAAATAATCAACCCTATTCGTTAGAAATTAGGACTTCTACAGTAGAGGAAGATGATTTGATTTATGATTTAACGATTTCTTTGTTGGCTCTTTATGTATTTATTTTAATCAGTATTTTGTTGATTAATCATTACGGTTTAAAAAAAGCATTCAAACCATTTGATCAGATTATAACGCAATTAAGAAAGTATGAAGTTGGGAATAATGAAAAACCAACGGTTGTCGATACGAATGTAAAGGAATTTTATTTTTTACAGAACGAAATTCAACGCATGATGAATCGAAATGAAGAGGTTTTTAATTCGCAAAAATTATTCATAGAAAACGCTTCACACGAATTGCAAACACCTTTAACAATAGCTTTGAATAAACTTGATTTATTGATTGAAAGCCCAGATATTCCAGAGAAGGAGATATTAGATTTAGTTGAAACTAAACAAACCCTTTGGCGAATGGTGAGCTTAAACAAGTCGTTGTTGATGCTTTCTCGAATAGATAATAATCAATATAAAAACAATGTAAAAGTTAATTTTACAGCGCTTACAAAAGATTTGCTCGAAGATTATGAATCGATTTTAGAAGTGGAAGAAATAAGATTAGAAACTGATTTCAAAGAAGATTTTATCATAGAATTTAATTTGGATTTAGCGCAAATTTTGATTTCCAATTTAATTCGAAATGCTATTAAGCATAACAACGAACAAAAGATGATGAAGATAGAAAGTGATTTTAATCAATTGATAATTTCGAATACTGGAAATGAAAATTCCTTGGATGAAAAATTAATCTTCAAGCGTTTCTATAAAAAAGGAGGAAATGAAGGAAGCAATGGATTAGGCCTTTCGATTGTCGATACGATTATAAAAAATCAACATTATTTAAAGTTAAACTATCAATACAAAGAAACTTTTCATCAATTTATTTTGAAAAAATAATTTATTCCCAAATCTTTCCTAATTCACTTCTCAACTTTGTTCTATAATTTAATAATCAAACAAAAATGAAAAAGTTTTTTAGTGTTATCATGTTAGGTTTTACTTTGGTATCATTTGCTCAAGATAAACCAATTAATTATAATCAAGTACCAAAAGATGGTCAAAAATTTGTAAACCAATATTTTGGTTCAAAACAAGTTGGCTCTTCGATGTTAGAAGATGATTTTTTCTCGAAAGAATACAAAGTGTATTTGTTAAATGGAACAAAAATAGAATTTGACAGCGATGGAAGTTGGAAAGAAGTTGACGGAAAAAGAAATCCGATTCCGACAGGTTTTGTACCAGCTAAAATTTCTACTTATGTAAAGAGAAGTTTTCCCAACACAAAAATCACAAAAATTGAACGAGATCGTAATGGGTTTGAAGTAAAATTATCGAATGGTTTGGAAGTGAAATTTGATAAAAACGGAAATTTTAAGAAAATAGAAGATTAATTAGAAAAACATAATAATGAAAAAAATATTTTTAGGAACAGCCTTATTTACAATGTTTGCATTGGTAACAACATCTTGTAATAATGATGACGATACAACAACAACGCAAACGGTAGAATTAAAAACACTTCCCGAAGAAGGTAGAAGTTTTGTAACGACGTATTTTTCTGGAATTGAAATTGCACGAATAGAGAAATATAGTCCAGCCAAAATAGATGGAACAATGTACGAGGTTGATTTTGTGAATAGAGATGAAATTGATTTTGATCAGAATGGAACTTGGTTAAAAGTGGAAGCAGAAGGAAATCGTAGTATTCCAACAGGTTTTATATTGCCTTCAATTGTGTTGTATATCAACACCAATTATCCTACTTTGAAAATTAATCAAATAGAGAAAACGTATGAAGGCTTTGAAGTTGAGTTAACAAATGATCTTGATTTAATCTTTAATGCTTCAGGTGAATTTATTCGTGTTCAACCTTAATAATAACAACATAAAATAATAAAAAAATCCAACTCAAATTTTGAGTTGGATTTTTTTATTATTTATCCCGACTTTCTAACATCGGTACAAATTTGAAATCACCAAATTCGTAATATTCATATTGATTTTCTGATAAACGCATAATGACAATCATGCGTTGAGATTGTTCCCCTACAGGAATCACCATTATTCCACCAATATTCAATTGTTTTTTTAATTCTTCAGGAATCTCTGGCGCTCCAGCTGTTACAATAATTTTATCAAAAGGAGCAAAAGAAGGCAAACCTTTGTAGCCATCTCCATACGTTTGATAACGTGGCTCGAAATTGATTTTTTTCAACATGATTTTCGAAAAATCAAACAAATCTTTTTGACGTTCTATCGTAAAAACCTCTGCACCTAAAGCTACTAAAACAGCAGTCTGATAGCCAGAACCTGTTCCAATTTCTAATACTTTTTCATTGGGTTGGATATCTAATAATTGCGTTTGAAAAGCAACTGTGAAAGGATGTGAAATGGTTTGTCCTGCTGCGATAGGAAAAGCTTCGTTGCGATAAGCAAATTCAGTGAAAGCACTATCCAAAAATAAATGTCTTGGAACTAAATTGATTGCTCCCAACACGTTCTCATCCTCAATTCCTTTTGAGCGCAACAAATCAACCAACATTTTGCGTCGTCCTCTGTGTTTAAAATCGTCTACCGACATATTCCAAAAATTTTACAAAAATGCATTAAATACAACTTATTCTCATTAATTTTAACGGCAAAATCTACCAAATGTTAAAAGTAGGAGTGATCGGTGCTGGACACCTTGGAAAAATCCATTTAAAGTTATTAAATCAATCGGAAAGATACGAATTAATTGGCTTCTTTGATTCTTTTGAAGAAAATGGAAAGAAAGTAGAAGCAGAATTTGGATACAAGTTTTTTAGTTCGATGGACGAATTGATTGACGCTGTTGATGTTATTGATATTGTAACACCAACTTTATCGCATTATGAAGTTGCATTGAAAGTAATTGAAAAAAATAAACACTTTTTCGTTGAAAAACCAATTACACATACGTTAGAGGAAGCAGATCATTTATTAAAATTAACAAATGAAAAAGGGCTGAAAGCGCAAGTTGGACACGTAGAAAGGTTCAATCCTGCATTTACTGCCGCTGCACCTTTTATCGAAGAACCATTATTTATCGAAACGCATCGTTTAGCAGAGTTTAATCCGCGTGGAACAGATGTTCCTGTAGTGTTAGATTTAATGATTCACGATTTGGATGTGATTTTATCAATTGTAAAATCGGAAATCAAATCTATTCATTCGTCTGGCGTTTCTGTAATTAGTGATACACCTGATATTGCAAATGCTCGAATTGAGTTCGAAAATGGTTGTGTGGTAAATGTTTCGACAAGTAGAATGTCAATGAAAAATATGCGAAAAATGCGTGTTTTTCAACGAAATGCTTATATTTCGATTGATTTCTTGACAAAGAAAACAGAGATTATTAAAATGCACAAAGCACCAGAAAATCCAAGCGAATATGCCATGATTTTGGAAAATGATAAAGGTGATCGTCGAGAAATTTGTTTCGAACATCCCGAAATTTTACCAAATAACGCCATTTTAGATGAATTGGAAAGTTTTGCTGATTCTATCGAAAATGATACACCAATCAAAGTATCATTACAAGATGGACGAAATGCATTAAAAGTTGCGTTGGAGATTATTGCTTATTTTGAAAAAGAGCAACAAGTCATCAAAAATCAAACCATCGAAAAAGAATAAGTCGAGGTTAGTATTTAGAAGTACGAATTTCGCAAAACGCAAAACGCAAAACGAATTTCGAAAAGCGAATAAAACACATAAAAAATAAAACATACAAAAAAATGAAAAACATTACAGTTATTGGAGCAGGAACGATGGGGAATGGAATTGCTCACGTTTTTGCACAATCAGGATTTGCCGTAAATTTAGTTGACGTTTCTCAAGATAGTTTAGATCGTGGATTGAAAACTATCGAAGGGAATTTGGATCGTATGATCGCAAAAGAAAAAATTTCTGAAGCTGATAAAACAGCCACTTTAAATAATATTACAACGTTTACAGATACAGTTGAAGCCGTTAAAAATGCAGATTTAGTTGTAGAAGCTGCAACAGAAAATTTAGATTTGAAATTAAAAATTTTCAAACAAATTGATGAAGCTGCGCCTGCAAATGCAATTTTAGCATCGAATACTTCTTCGATTTCAATTACAAAAATTGCGTCTGTAACAAGTCGTCCAAAACAAGTGATTGGAATGCATTTCATGAATCCAGTTCCGATGATGAAATTGGTCGAAATTATTCGTGGATACGATACGAAAGATGATGTTACGAAAGCGATTATGGAAATGTCAGAGAAATTAGGAAAAACACCTGTCGAGGTTAGTGATTATCCTGGTTTTATTGCGAATCGTATTTTAATGCCTATGATTAACGAAGCGATTTATTCGTTGTATGAAGGTGTTGCTGGTGTAAAAGAAATTGACGAAGTAATGAAATTAGGTATGGCTCATCCAATGGGACCATTGCAATTAGCTGATTTCATTGGTTTAGACGTTTGTTTATCAATTTTAGAAGTGTTGTACGACGGATTCAAAAATCCTAAATATGCGCCTTGTCCATTGTTAGTAAACATGGTAACAGCAGGTAAAAAAGGAGTGAAATCGGGCGAAGGATTCTATGATTATTCAGAGTCTAAAAAAGCAGAAAAATTAGCAGCTCAGTTTGCGAAATAATTTGAGAGTTGCAGGAGAATGTTAAAACATATCAATCGAGATTAAGTGTAAGTTTAGTCGTATTCTTATTTCTAATTTTTTCTTTCGTTGGCATTGGAATTTCTTTTAATTCTATTCAGCAAAATGAAATAGGTATCGTTGTATGTATTTTGACTATTTTATTTATCATTTATATGTATTTATCAACAACATATAAGATAGTAAATAATGAAGAATTAGTGGTGAAAGTTGGTTTTTTGATGAATATTAAAATTGACATTAAAAAAATAGTTGAAATCAAAAAAACGAAAAGTATGATTAGTTCTCCGGCATGGTCATTAAATAGAATCGAAATATTCTACAATAAATATGACTCAGTGATTATTTCACCAAAAAATCAAACCGAATTTATTCAAGATTTACAAAAAATAAATTCATCAATTAAGATTGATTTATAACTAAAATAGTTTTCAAAACAAAAAAGCGCTACTGGAAAGTAACGCTTTTTGTTTATAAGTATTTTGATTATTTAATTGCTGCCAATGCCTGTTGATAATCTGGTTCTTGACCAATTTCTGGTACTTGTTCAGTATAGGCTATTTCTCCATTTGGATTAACAACTACAACAGCACGAGATAATAAACCATTTAACGGTCCGTCTACCATTTTTACACCATAAGCATTTGCGAATTTTTCATTTTTGAAATCAGATAATGTTTCAACATTCTCTAAGCCTTCGGCAGTACAAAAACGAGATAAAGCGAATGGTAAATCTTTCGAAATACACAAAACAACCGTATTTGGAGCAGAAGAAACTTCTTGATTAAATGTTCGTACAGATTGTGCACAAACTCCAGTGTCAACACTTGGAAAAATATTTAAAACAACATTTTTTCCAGCGTAATCAGCCAATGTTTTTTCACTTAAATCACCAGCTGTTAAAGCAAAAGTTGGAGCTTTTTCACCAACTGTTGGTAAACTTCCTCCCGTTTGAATTGGATTTCCTTTAAATGTAATTTGAGCCATAATTTTTTGTTTTATTATCGATTTTTAATGATTAAAAGTAACAAAATTATACGGAGAATAAAGTATCTTCGCATTATTAAATTGTTACACTACAAATAACTCACAAATATTATGCAACTTTCAAAGCGTTTACAAAATTTGAAACCATCTGCAACAATTGCAATGTCTGCAAAAGCAAGAGAATTAAAATCACAAGGAATTGATGTGATTAGTTTAAGTATTGGAGAACCAGATTTCAATACGCCAGATTTTATCAAGGATGCGGCAAAAAAGGCAATCGATGAAAATTATTCAGGTTATCCTCCAATTGCTGGATATGCAGATTTGAAGGAAACGATTTGTAAGAAATTTAAGCGTGATAATAACATCGACTATTCTCCTAATCAAATCGTTGTTTCTACAGGTGCGAAACAATCTATTTATAATGTATTGCAAGCGATTGTAGACGAGGGAATGGAAGTGATTATTCCAACACCTTATTGGGTTTCTTATTCTGATATTGTCGAGTTATCAGGTGGTACACCAGTCTTTGTAGAAGGTGCTTTAGAAGCTGATTTCAAAATTACACCAACGCAATTAGAAGCCGCAATTACAGATAAAACGCGAGCTATTATCTATTCTTCTCCATGTAATCCTTCAGGATCTGTTTATACAAAAGAGGAATTAAAAGGTTTGGCTGAGGTTTTAGCGAAATATCCAGATGTAATTATAATTTCGGATGAAATTTATGAACACATTGTTTATGGAGAGAAAAATGTTTCGATTGCATCTTTTCCAGAAGTATATAATCAAACCGTAACTGTAAATGGTTTAGCAAAAGCATTTGCAATGACAGGTTGGAGAATTGGTTTCATAGGAGCGCCAGCTTGGTTGGCTAAAGCCTGCGAAACCTTACAAGGTCAAGTAACTTCAGGAGCAAATTCTATTGCACAACGTGCGGCGATTACAGCTTTAGAAGCAGATCCTAGCGCTGTTCAATATATGGTTGAAGCTTTTGCAGAGCGTCGCGAATTGATGTTAGGTTGGGCAAAAGAAATTCCTACATTTAAAGTAAACGAGCCAAAAGGAGCTTTTTATTTGTATCCAGATGTGACAGCAACTTTCGGAAATACCTATAAAGGCGTAACAATAAACAATGCAGATGATTTAGCATTATATTTATTAGAACATGCACAGGTTGCAGTTGTTTCGGGTTCTGCTTTCGGATCGAAAAATTGTATACGTATGTCGTATGCAGCATCTGTTGATGAATTGAGAGAAGCAATGACACGCATCAAAAATGCTTTAGCGTAAATTAAAATTGAAATAAACACCAAAATCCTCAAGTTTTTCTTGGGGATTTTTTATGAATCAAAATATTATTAAAATAATTACGAAAAACAACATTCAATATTTCAATTAATTAGCCTGTTTATGCTACTTTTTATTAAAAATATTTCAAAAAAGATTTGTTTTAATCGAAAATAACCTCTTATATTTGCACCACCAAAAACAAGGCGAGGTAGCTCAGATGGTTAGAGCGCAGGATTCATAACCCTGAGGTCGGCAGTTCGATTCTGCTCTTCGCTACAACTTCAAAGACAAATTCACAATTGAATTTGTCTTTTTTATTTTCATTAAATATTATTAGACTTCTGATGATAATCATCGATTAATCTATTCAAATTCATTAAATTTGCATTCAATTTAGTAGCGTTCTAAATAAAATCTTAAAAAATGATTCAAACAGATATAGTTATCATCGGGGCTGGTCCTACAGGGCTTTTTGCCGTTTTCGAAGCAGGTTTATTAAAAATGAGATGTCATATTATTGATGCACTTCCTCAACCAGGAGGACAATTAACGGAATTGTATCCTAAGAAACCAATTTTTGATATTCCTGGTTATCCTTCTGTTGGTGCAGGTGAATTGATTGATAATTTGATGGAGCAAATTAAACAATTTGAGCCAGGTTTTACTTTGAATGAGCAAGCAACGACAATTGATAAGCAAGAAGACGGAACGTTCATTGTGACGACTAATAAAGGAACACAAGTTCACGGAAAAGCGGTTGCAATTGCTGGGGGGTTAGGTTCTTTTGAGCCTCGTAAACCAATGATTGAAAACATTGCAGACTATGAAGAGAAAGGTGTTGAGTATTTTGTAAAAACTCCTGAATTGTTTCGCGACAAAAAAATTGTGATTGCAGGTGGAGGAGATTCTGCTTTGGATTGGTCGATTTTCTTGGCTGATGTTGCTGCAGAAGTAACTTTAGTTCACAGACGTAATGAATTCCGTGGAGCATTAGATTCTGTTGATAAGGTTATTGAATTGAAAAAAGCGGGTAAAATTAATCTAATAACTCCTGCTGAAATTACTGGAATAAAAGGTGATGGAAAAGTAGAAAATTTGGTAATCGAAAAAGAAGGTGAAACTTTTGAAATTGAAACAGATTATTTTATTCCATTATTTGGACTTTCTCCAAAATTAGGACCGATTGCGAATTGGGGATTGGAGATTGAGAAAAATGCGATCAAAGTAAATAATGCATTAGATTATCAAACAAATATCGAAGGAATTTATGCGATTGGTGACGTTAATACCTATCCAGGAAAATTGAAATTAATTTTATGTGGTTTCCATGAAGCAACTTTAATGTGCCAATCTGTTTACAATCGAATGAATCCAGGTAAAAAATTTGTGTTAAAATACACAACAGTTTCTGGTGTAGATGGTTTTGACGGAACACGTAAAGAAGCCGAAAAAGCAGTTGTTAAAGCAATTGATTAAATGAAATAAAAATTTTATAGAAATATTTTTTAAACCTTTTACACATCGTGTAGAAGGTTTTTTTATTAATCACAAAAACATTCTTCTCTACTTCGTCTTTTAGCTTCATTATCCCAAAAAGGATAAAATTTTAATCCAAAATAAAAGTTGGCAGCATTCAATTTTTTCTGCTTAAAAACGATTGGAATTGCATTGTCACTTCCCAAAATTAGCGGTCCAATTCTTACATAACCACCAAAGGTTACATTCTCGTAATCATAGATAGAAAGAGAAGGACCTATTCCAAAACCATCTTTTTGTATGTATAAGACGTTTGCAAAACATTTGTTCTTTTCAAACTATTTTCAAATACAGGAACTCGTTGTATCCAATTGATATTCCAATAATGATTTTCGATGATTTTTTTACTTAAATTAAGATGTAAACTCGTTGGTAAACCGATTGAAAAATTATTTCCCGTTTTAGATTGTGTTTCATCACCATAAACCTCTTTGCTCAAAATGCCTAAATATTGATCAATGCTTTCAAAATCAACTCTATCTAAATTTGGATTGTTACGAAGTTGAACTCTTTGCGAAGGATTGTAGAAATGATGGTTGTCGCCTCTGAATTTCACCAAACCAACATCTAATAAATTGACAGAAAATTTAAAATCATATAGTTCGTCATTTATTCTTCTATTCACAAATGCAATTCCTAAATCTATTCCTATTCCATTTCCTCTATTGCGAAGAATGTATTTATCGCGATCAAAATCATAGTTAGTTGAATATCCTGCTTCTATGTCATAATTCGAAGCATAAATATCTGCATCAGGATTGTCAGTTGTACTTGTTATAGTTGGTTCTGCTTCTAATTTTATTGCATTTTTACTTTTGATATATGCGCCGTCTAAACCTAATAGATATTTAATATTTGCACCAATAATTACTTCAGAAGTGTTTGTTGTGTATAAATTTGTCGCAACATTTACGTCTAATTCAGCCCAATTCATTGCGTTTGTATTTGTAGGTTCAAACGCATAATTTTTTGGTTCTATTTCATTCTGATTACTAAAACGAAAATAATTATCTAAATCTTTAATAGAACCTTGTGTACGAAGCCGAGTAAAAATACCAAATCGAAATGTTTGATTATTAATTCTCTTTTTAAAAGAAACGGAAGGTCCCATAATGTCATTTTCTAAATGATAAGAAATAGTATTTTTAGTTGTGAAATCTAAAATGTTAGAATGTGTTTCTCCTCTTATTCCAACTTTGATATTGGCTGATTTTGTTTCACCTTTTATTAAACCTAATACATTTTGATCGGATATGTAAGCGTAATCATTTCTGAATAAAATATCCTCAGAAATAATATTTACATCCCATTTATTTGGATTGAAGTAGGAATTGGTTGGAGAAAATACAACTCCATTAATTCCGTTATATTGATCATTGCTAAATGACACTATATTTTGGGCAAAAACTAAATTTGAACAAAAAAGAATGATAAATAATAAGCATTTATTCAACTGAACTTTAATTTAATTAAAGTTAGTGAAAAATTAAATAATAATGAGAAAAATATTGTATAAAAAAAATGAGTTTCACGTTGAAACTCATTTAGTAAGCTGTTTAATAAATAGTTGATTTAATCACCGTCAATTAATCTTCCTAATCCTCCTAATATAGAACCTTCTCCTTGAGAAGAACCACCTGCAGAAGGTGCATGAGCGATAATACGATCAGCCAAACGACTGAAAGGTAACGATTGAATATAGACGACTCCAGGACCTCTTAATGTTGCAAAGAAAACACCTTCTCCTCCAAAAAAAGTATTCTTGATTCCGCCTACAAATTCGATGTCATAATGTACAGATTGTTCAAAACCTACAATACAACCCGTGTCTACTTTCAGAACTTCTCCTGCTTGTAAAACACGACGATATAATGTTCCTCCAGCATGAATAAAAGCCATTCCATCACCTTCTAACTTTTGCATGATAAATCCTTCGCCACCAAAAAGACCAGTTCCTAATTTTTTGTTGAACTCTATTCCAACCGAAACACCTTTTGCTGCGCAAAGAAAAGCATCTTTCTGACATATAAATTTACCATTTACTTCTGGTAGATCAATCGGAACAATTTTTCCTGGGTATGGTGCCGCAAAGGAAGCTTTCTTTTTTCCTTGTCCATAGTTGGTATAAGACGTCATAAACAAACCTTCTCCAGTTAACATACGTTTTCCAGCATTCAATAATTTTCCGAAAATTCCGCCACTTTGTTGCGAACCATCACCAAATATAGTTTCCATTTTTACGCCATCATCCATCATCATAAAACTACCTGCTTCAGCTACAACAGTTTCTTGTGGATCTAATTCAATTTCGACGAATTGCATTTCTTCGCCATATATTTTATAATCTATTTCGTGTGCATTCATTTTTTAAAATTTTATAGAATTAGTAGACAAAATACGGATTTCGTAACAAAACTTATTTAAAATTATTATTAAATATTAACCAATGAGGCATATTCTTTTTTTCAAGATAAACAATCCGTATTTTTGTATTACTTGAAAGAACTATTATGGCAGACATAAAAATAACAATTATAGACAGAGAAGGTGTTTCGCACGAAGTGGATGCACCAACAGATATGAATATGAATATAATGGAGTTAGTTCGTGCTTACGAATTAGCACCAGAAGGAACTATCGGCGTTTGTGGAGGAATGGCGATGTGTGCTTCATGTCAATGTTATGTTTTAACTCCAGAAATTTCTTTACCAGAAATGAATCCAGATGAAGATGCAATGTTAGCAGAAGCTTTTAATGTAAAAGAAAACTCAAGATTGGGTTGTCAGTTACATTTATCGGATGAAATGGATGGATTGGTGATCGAATTAGCACCAGAATATTAAATTTTAGTTTTACGTAGTGCGTGATAAGTTCTACGTTTTTTTTATTAAAATATCGTTGAACGTAAAACGTTAGGCGTAATACTTAAAACTTATTAAATGAATCAATTAGATAAAAGACTTTTTTTGTTAGATGCCTATGCCTTAATTTTTAGAGGTTATTACGCATTTATCAAAAATCCACGAATCAATTCCAAAGGTTTCAATACATCAGCAATTATGGGATTTACCAATTCATTGTTCGATGTTATTCGTCGTGAGCAACCAACACATTTAGCCGTTGTTTTTGATGTAGGTGAAGCAACTGTACGTACGGTAGATTATGCAGATTATAAAGCAAATCGTGATGAAACACCCGAAGCGATTAGAGATGCGGTACCTTATATTCAAGAAATATTAAAGGCACTTTGTATTCCAGTTTTATATGCGCAAGGTTACGAAGCAGATGATGTAATTGGGACGTTAGCACAGAAAGCCGAGAAAGAAGGTTTTACAACTTATATGGTAACGCCTGATAAGGATTTTGCACAATTGGTTACAGATAAGATTAAAATGTACCGACCTGCAGCAAACGGTAAAGGAGTTGAGATTTGGGGAATAGAAGAAGTCAAAGAAAAATTTGATATTGATAGCCCAAGTCAAGTGATTGATTATCTTGGAATGATGGGTGATGCAGTTGATAACATTCCAGGATTACCAGGTGTAGGAGCTAAAACAGCAAGTAAATATTTGAAAGAATTTGGATCGATGGAAAATCTTTTAGCGAATACAGATAAACTAAAAGGGAAAGCCAAAGAAAAAATTGAAGAAAATAAAGAACTTGGAATTCTTTCCAAAAAATTAGCGACAATTTTGACGGATGCACCAATTGAATTTGATGAAGAAGATTTAACCGTTTGTCCACCAGATATAGAAAAAATAACTGAACTTTTTACAGAGTTAGAATTCCGTAGAATGTTAGAAACAGTCTATAGAATTTATGGATTGGATGCATCTGGAATAATCAAGGAAGCACAGGAAGAAATATCAATTGCAAGTCAAGAAAACTCTAATCAATCTGCACAACAATCCTTATTTGATTTTACTTCGGATGAAGAAATTGTTCCTCAAAATTCAGCATTCACAGATATTTCAACAACCAATCATTTGTATCAATTGATCGATACAAAAAAAGGTCGTGAAATTTTGTTGCGAAATATTCTGAAACAAAAAGAAGTGACATTCGATACAGAAACGACTTCACTGGATGCATTGGAAGCAGAATTAGTCGGAATTTCGTTTTCTTGGGAAAAAGGAAAAGGATATTATATACCTTTTTCTACTGATTTTGAAGAAACAAAAACGATTATCAATGAATTTAAACCTTTCTTTGAGGACGAAACTATTTCGAAAATTGGTCAAAATTTAAAATATGATATCAAAGTTTTAGACAAATATGACATTGTTGTAAATGGTCAAAATTTTGATACGATGATTGCACATTATTTGATTAATCCAGATATGCGTCATAACATGGATGTGTTGTCGGAAACCTATTTGAGCTATCAACCTGTTTCAATCGAAAGCTTGATTGGAAAAAAAGGGAAAAATCAAAAGAATTTTCGTGATGTTCCGTTGATGGAGCAAACAGAATATGGTGTAGAAGATTCGGATATTACGAATCAATTGAAAAATCTTTTCGAACCAGAATTAATCAAAGCGAATACACACAAATTGTTCACTGATCTTGAAATGCCGTTGATGCAAGTTTTGGCTGATATGGAATTGGAAGGTGTGAATTTAGATGTTCCATTTTTGAAAGAACTTTCTGTAAAGCATGAAGCGAAATTAAGAGAATTAGAAACAAAAATTCACCAAGATGCTGGAGAAGAGTTTAATCTTAATTCGCCAAAACAATTAGGAGAAATATTGTTCGATAAGTTAAAATTAGATCCAAAAGCAAAGAAAACCAAAACTGGACAATATGCAACTGGAGAAGAGATCTTATCGAAACTGAAAGATAAACATCCAATTATTAAGGATATTTTAGAGTATCGTCAATTACAAAAATTAAAATCAACTTATATTGATGCGCTGCCAGAATTGGTGAATCCAAAAACGGGTCGCGTGCATACAACGTATGCGCAAACTGTGGCAGCTACAGGACGTTTGTCTTCTGTAAATCCGAATTTACAAAACATTCCGATTCGTTCGGAAGAAGGACAACAAATTCGTAAAGCTTTTGTGGCGAGAGATGAAAATCATGTGATTATTTCTGCCGATTATTCTCAGATCGAATTGCGTTTGATTGCGCAAATGTCAAAAGATCCTGCAATGGTAGAAGCTTTCAAACAAGGAGAAGATATTCACGCATCTACAGCAGCAAAAGTATTTAATGTCGCATTAGATGAGGTGACTCGTGAACAACGTAGTCAAGCGAAAACTGTAAACTTTGGAATTATTTATGGTGTTTCGGCTTTTGGTTTGGCAGAACAAGCGAATATTTCGCGTAAAGAAGCGAAAGTTTTGATTGATGCTTATTACGAAACTTATCCAACATTGAAAGCGTATATCGAAAAACAAGTGGAGGTTGCGCGCGATCAAGGTTTTGTAGAAACATTGATGGGACGTCGTCGTTATTTGAAAGATATCAACTCAAGAAATGCTGTGGTACGCTCGCATGCAGAAAGAAATGCTGTTAATGCACCGATACAGGGAACTGCTGCGGATATTGTAAAAATGGCGATGATTCAAATTCAAAAAGAATTAAAGAAAAATTACCAAACCAAAATGATTTTACAAGTGCATGATGAGTTAATTTTTGATGTACCTAAAGATGAAATCGAAAAAGTTTCTGAATTAATTAAATCAACAATGGAAGCTGCGATGCAAATGGATGTTCCGTTGATTGCCGAAGTTGGTGTTGGTGCCAATTGGTTAGAGGCTCATTAGATATATTTCGTCAGTTCGTGTGATTCTGATAAGAATTTTATCGAGAACTAAGAGGAAATATAAATTCGTCTAACTTCTCGATACTATTTTCTTTTTTTTAAAATGAAAATCACTCGAAGTGACGATAGTAGCATATCAACAATATAGTTTTTAATATAAAAGCGTTACTTTTAGACTGCACCCAAAAGTTTGGACAGATTAAAAATTAATAATTATAAAAATGAGTTCGATATTGTATCGGGCTCATTTTATTTAAGTTCGATTTTATTCTATCGTTATTGTAATAGTAAATGTATTGTTTTATTTCTTTTTTTAGCTCTTCAATAGAATTAAATTTTTGTAAATAAAATAGTTCCGATTTCAGTATTCCGAAGAAATTCTCGATAATAGCATTATCTAAGCAATTTCCTTTTCTACTCATACTTTGTATGATTCCTTTTTCATTTAATAAAGCTTGATATTGTTTCATCTGATATTGCCATCCTTGATCGGAATGTAATATCAAATCTTTAGTGTCTTTCGTTATTTTAAATGCCTTTTTAAGCATTTGAGTTACTTGATTAAAAACAGGTCGTTCGCTTAACTCATAGCTGATAATTTCTTGATTGTACAGATCCATTATTGGTGATAAATATAGTTTTTTATCTTTTACTTTAAACTCGGTAACATCTGTTACCCATTTTTGGTTGGGTTTATCAGCCTTAAATGCTCTTTGCAAGATGTTTGGTGCAATCTTTCCTTGTTCTCCTTTGTAAGATTTGTATTTTTTTCTTCGAATCAAACTCTTTAATCCTAAGCTATTCATCAGTTTAAGAACAGTTTTATGATTGATGATAGTTCCTGATTTTCTTAATTCATCGGTAATTCGTCGATAGCCATATCGCCCTTTATGCTGATGATAAATGGATTTTATCTTAAGTTTTAATTCCTCGTATTTATCTGTTTTACTACGTGAAATATGATAGTAAAAGCTGCTTCTAGCCATATGTGTACAATCTAAAAGTAAATTTAGATGAAATTCTGGCCTTAATTCATTTATGGCTTGCGTCCAAGTTTCTTTTGTTTTTCTTCCTCGGCTTGAATTAAGGCATTGAACTTTTTTAAGAGTGCAACTTCACAACGTAAACGTTCAATCTCTAACAATAGTTCTTCTTCTCTTGTTAACGGTTGTTTCGATTTTTTAGGTCTACCCTTAGATGTGCTCATAGTCTTGGGACGGCCTTTTGGTTTGGGTTTTAATCCGTCTATTCCAAAGGTAGCAAAATCTTTTTGCCATTTTATAATAACCGATTCACTTGGAATATTAAATTTCAAGCGTGCTTCACGCAAACTAAGAAACTGTTTGGTTATAGACTTAATAACTTTCAACTTAAATTCAACGCTATACGTTTGGTTTTTCTTAGGTTCTATACCTGAAATTCCTTGATTATGATAATCAGAAACCCATTTCTTTAATAAAGAAGCATGTATATTTTCTTTTTTACTAATTGAACGTATTGTTCGATGTTTTTCTAAAACTTCTTTCACACAGCGTAACTTAAATGCTACACCATATTTTACTTTTCTTGTCATAAAAAATGCCCCCAAAAGTGTCTAACTTTTTGGGGGCAGTGTATTTTTAGTAACGCTTTTTTTGTTAAAATATTTGTAAAATATTCTGATTAACAAAATCTTAACGAGATTAAAATATATCTTTAATTCATTATTGATTTTATACTATATGAAGAGACTTATACTACTTTTTACATTATTTGCGATATGTGTAAATGCTCAAATCGTAAATATAAAAATTACAGACTTTTCGAGTAATTTACCGCTTGATGATGCAGATGTATACTTTAAGAATTCGACAAAGAATTTTGTTTCGGATCAAGAAGGAAAAGCTGTTGTTGATTTGAATAATGTTTTGCAAAATGATGAATTAATCGTTTCGAAAAAAGATTATCAAGATGCGATAATTAAGGTTTCAGAATTGAAACCAGAAATGATCATCAAACTTGAGAAAGTTTCCGAAGTTGAGTTGAAAGAAGCTTTTGTTACAAATCTGAAAGCTGAGGATATTTTACAAAAAGTAATCGAAAATTACGATAAGAACTTTAAGGTTGATGAATATTATTTTTTAGTCAACTTTCAACAAGATTTATGGTACAATAAAAATGATAGAGATTTTATTGATGCAGATTTACAATTTAAATTTAAGCGTGGAGATTTGAAAATCAAATCGAAAGGAAATGTAAATAACGAAATAAAAAGCGGAAGAGAGCCAAATTCAAATATTCGTTTGATTTATTATTTAGAAAGTATTTATTTGAAAGAAAAATATATTAAGCAATTTTTAGGCTTATTAAAAGAGAAGAAATATGAAGAGGCTAATTTATCATTAACAAAATACGGAGATCGTTTTATTTATGAAGTTACAATAAAAACAAAGTCAAGAGATTTATTTCTTCTGATCGATAAAGAATCCTTTGCTGTTGTAGAGTTTTATTGGGAAACAAATATTCCCGAAACAAAATATTCAGGTAATGAATTTTTAAGAGAAGCGAAAGTTGTTTATAGATATCGACCACACAACGGAAATTGGGTATTAAAGGAAACGTCTGCAATTTGGAATACTACGTACGAAAAAGATGATATAAAAATAGATTTAGACATGAGTTTTAATATAATTGTAAATGATTATAGTTTAAAACCATTTCCAGAATTCAATAAATCGGTGAATGAAAAAATGGATATCCGTAGAAGTTTTAAATAATAAAAAAATTACAATAAAATGAAAAATATAATTGTAGGAATTACACTGTTTTTAGGAGTAAATCTTTTGGCTCAATCAGAAAAAGAAAGTATTAGAGCGACGTATAAAGCCGAATTTATTTTTGATTACGAACAATCCAAAGATATGTTTCCCAAAAATTTACAAGCCGCTTTCAAGTCTGCAATTGACCGAGGTATTTTTGTAGATTTTATTTTAGAAAGTAACAATGTGTTATCTATTTTCAAAGCTGATACGAAAATAAATAATGCACAAGATGAATCGGATATGGTTTTGCAAGAGATTTTGGATTCTGAAAAAAATCCATTGTACAAAGATTTTTCAAAAAATGAATATTATAAACAATTTGATATTAACGTCAAAACGTATTTGGTTAAAGAAAATATACCTGATTTTAATTGGCAATTAACGAAAGAAAAAGCGGTGATTAATGGTTATAATGTCGTGAAAGCGATTGGAGAAGATAAGGAAGGAAATACATTTATAGCTTGGTATTCGCCAGAAATAAAGTACAAAGATGGTCCGTATAATTTTGCGAATTTGCCAGGTTTGATTCTACAAACTGAAATTATTACACCATATTTCAAAACGATTTTTAAAATTAATCAATTGGAAATTTTGACTAAAAAACTTGATATCACTTTACCAACAAAAGGTAAAATCTTAACCTTTCAAGAAATGCAAGATGATTTAAACTCGATAAGAAAATCATCAAATGAGGGTGTAGAAAATAGTTTCCAAAATAAAAGCGTTACCCATAAAAGGTAACGCTTTAGTTTTGACTATTTTTTTGAATTATACCATTGGTTTGCGAACAACTGGTAAAATTTCTCCTTTTTCTAAACAGTATTTTTGAACATCTTCTGACGGAATTTGTTTGGTATAATCAACTTTTTCTACGATAAACCCTACATCTTCTAAACGTTTGTAATAATCTAAACCATAGACACGAACGTGGTCATATTGTCCAAATTTTTCTTTTCGTTCTTCTTTCGATGTTACCGTTGGATCTTCATAAGTCACATCACGTTGATACGAAATAGGAACTTGAAAAATTCCCCAACCACCAGGTTTCATCACACGAAATAATTCACTCATGGCTTTGTGATCATCAGGAATATGTTCTAATACGTGATTACAAAAAACAATATCGAATGTATCATCTCCAAAAGGTAAATCGCAAATATCAGCTTTTACATCGGCTAAAGGCGACTCGATATCACTTGTAATGTACTCAAGGTTTTTCATTGAGCGAAAACGCTTGATAAAAGATTGTTCAGGTGCGATGTGCAAAACTTTTGCTTTTTCTGTAAAAAAAGAAGTTTCATTTTTGAGGTATAACCACATCAAACGATGTCTTTCTAACGAAAAAGTTCCTGGAGAAAGCACGTTATCGCGTTGTTTTTCGTAACCATAAGGCAACAAACTGTAATAACCTTGTCCATCTATTGGGTCTACGAAACGATTTCCTTTCATGAACCAAACCAAAACTGGACGAATAATATAACTACCTTGAATCAGTAAAGGACGAGGTAGAATATTCATGATTTTTTTTAAAAGCTTTTTCACAAAAGTTTTCTTAAGGTTTGAATAAAAATGGTTTTTCTTCGTCAGATTTGATACCTAAAGCATCGTAAATAAACTGATAAGTTGACAATAATTTTGGTTCGCCATCTACTACACAGACATCGTGCTCAAAGTGAGCCGAATATTTGTCATCGCGTGTAGTAACTGTCCAACCATCTGGGTGAAAGAAAACTTTTTCAGTTCCCATATTTACCATTGGTTCGATTGCTAATACTAAACCTTCTTCTATTTTTTTACCTGATCCGCGACGTCCATAATTAGGAACCTGAGGTTCTTCGTGCATTTTGCGACCTAATCCATGACCTACCAATTCACGCACGACACCGTAACCTTCTTTTTCACAATGTTGTTGAATGGCAAAACCAATATCACCTACGCGATTACCTTTTTTCATTTGTTCAATACCTTTGAACATAGATTCTTTTGTAACACGAAGTAATTTTTCTGTTTCAGCATCAATTTCTCCAACCGCAAATGTATAAGCATGATCTCCGTAAAAATCGTTCATATAAACTCCACAATCTACAGATACAATATCACCTTCGTGTAAAGGTTTATCGTTTGGAATTCCGTGAACAACTTGTTGATTAGGTGAGATACAAAGGTTTTTAGGGAAATCGTACATTCCTAAAAATGCTGGATATCCGCCATTGTCGCGAATAAATTCGCCTCCTAATTTATCTAAATGATTGGTTGTAACACCAGGCACTACTTCTTTGGCTAACATACCCAAGGTTTTTGAAACCAATTGAGCGCTTAGGTACATTAGTTCTAATTCTTCTTTACTTTTTAAATGTATCATAATCCGAAAAATCCTTTTTTCTTTTTCTTCTTAGGCGCTTCTTGCCCATTAGCGTGTACATTTAATTCAATCTTTTTTGTAATGATTTGATAAACGTCACTCCAACCAGGGAAACCACCTAAATTTCTGTCGTCGATAAAGATATCGGCATTTATTTTTCTACTTTGTGTATTTTTATCAAAATCTTCTCCGTCAAAACTATTGTTAATTGCATAAAACTCAATTCCATTTTTTTTACAGAACTCTACTGCTTCGTCTAAGGCTTTTCCACTACGATATGTCCATAAGGTAAGTCTATAGCCATCGTTTTGTAATTGTTTCAATGTTTCGAAAGCAAAGATTTTTGCTTTACCAATTTCTGGATATTTGTCATCGACAACAGTTCCGTCAAAGTCAACTGCAATAATTTTATTAATCATATTTATAAGTATAAAATAGTTGGGTTATTTTTTATGAATTATAATATTTCCTGTCATTTCTGTTGGGATTTCAATTCCCATTAAAGTTAAGATTGTTGGTGCAATATCACCAAGTTTACCATGTTCAACATTCCATTCTATATTATTTTGAGCTAAAATAAATGGTACTAGGTTTGTGGTGTGTTGTGTATTTGGCGATCCATCTTCATTCATCATAAAATCTGAATTCCCATGATCTGCTAAAATAACTACATTATAACCATGTTGCAACGCTGTATTCACGATTTTTTCTGCACAAGTATCTACCACTTCAGCCGCTTTTATTGCAGCTGACATAACACCTGTATGTCCAACCATATCTGTATTAGCGAAGTTAAGACAAATGAAATCTGCTGATTCTTTTTCTATTTCTGGTACAATTGCATTTGTAATATCATAAGCCGCCATTTCTGGTTTCAAATCGTAAGTTGCAACATCTCTTGGTGAAGCACATAATATACGAGATTCGCCTACAAAAGGTTCTTCTCGTCCGCCATTGAAGAAAAATGTAACGTGTGGGTACTTTTCAGTTTCAGCGATGCGAATTTGTTTACGTCCAGCGTTTGCAATTACTTCACCTAAGGTGTTTACAATGTTTTTTTCATCAAAAATAACATCCACTCCAGTATATGTTGCATCATATTCAGTTAGTGTAATGTATTTTAGATTTAATTTATGCATCTCAAATTCAGGAAAATCGTGCTGTGTTAAAACTTCTGTGATTTCACGACCACGATCAGTTCTAAAATTAAAACAGATTACCACATCATCATTTGCTATTTTGGCTTTTGGTTGTCCTGTATCATCTGTAATAATAATTGGTTTGATGAATTCGTCAGTCACCTCATTAGTATATGATGTACGAATGGCTTCTAATGGATTTGTTGTTGGTGTACCAACCGCATTTACCATTGCATCGTAGGCTAATTTTACACGTTCCCAACGTTTATCACGATCCATCGCATAATATCGACCTGTAATTGAAGCGATTTCTCCCGTTGATTTTGTCATGTGATTCATCAATTCTGTGATAAATCCTTCGCCAGATTTAGGATCAGTATCGCGACCATCTGTGAAAGCATGAACAAAAACATTTTGATTTAAACCAGATTGATTGGCTGCATCTAACAAGCCTTTCAAATGATTGATATGCGAATGTACACCACCATCAGAAACTAATCCGATGAAATGTACTTTTTTGTTATGGTCTAAAGCATATTGAAAAGCATCTTTTAAGATAGGTTCATTTTGTAATGTACCATTTTCAACTGCCATATTGATACGAACTAAGTTCTGAAAAACGACGCGTCCAGCACCTAAATTCATGTGTCCAACTTCCGAATTTCCCATTTGACCTTCTGGTAAACCAACAGCTAAGCCAAAGGTATCTAAAGTAGAATGAGGAAATTTTTCGAAACAGCTATCTATAAAAGGTGTATTCGCTTGAGCGATTGCAGAAACAGCAGGGTTTGGTCCAATTCCCCAACCGTCTAAAATCATTAATATTGCTTTGTTGTTCATTTGTTTTGTAATAATTCAGCCCAAAGATAACAATCATTGGGCTGAAAAGTTTATTTTTAATGAGGATTAATTTGCAACTTCACTGATAAATTTGATACGCATTAAACGTAATTCCTCTTCATCATAATCGTCACCAAACTCATCTAACAATGAAGTCATTGAATCCGTATCTGCATCCATCAAGAAATCATAGATTTCTTCTTGTTGGTCTTCGTCCAATACTTCGTCAATATAATAATTGATATTTAATTTTGTTCCTTGATAAACAATACTTTCCATTTCAGAGAGTAAATCGCTCATCGACATGTTTTTTGCTTCAGCAACATCTTCCAAATTCAATTTTCTATCAGTTGACTGTATAATGTAAACTTTGTGGCTTGATTTGTCAGCTACTTGTTTAATCACCATGTCTTCTGGACGAATAATGTCATTGTCTTTTACATATTGTGCAATAAAATCAACAAAATCTTTTCCGAATTTTTGAGCTTTTCCTTCTCCAACTCCATACACATTTGTTAATTCCTTAACCGTTGTTGGATATTGCATCGTCATGTCATCTAAACTCGAATCTTGAAATACTGCAAAAGGAGGAATTTGATGTTTTTTAGAGATTTTTTTACGTAAATCTTTTAATTGTTTCAATAAAACATCATCAAAGGCAATTGGAGCAGTAGACGTTTCTTCTTTATCGAAGCTACCTTCTGATAATAATTTTTTGAAATCAATATCCTCAGCAATTTCAAACGAAGTTGGCTTATTGATGAAATCTTTTCCGTCTTTGGTTATTTTTAAAATACCATAAGATTCGATTTCTTTCTCTAATAAATTATGAACAATTAATTGACGTAAGATAGATTTCCAATAATAATCTTCTTTTTCTTTTCCAATTCCGAAGAATTTTTCAGAACTTAAATTATACGATTTTGTAATTGAAGTTTCTTTTCCAACAATAACATTAACGATATCATTAAGTTTCAACTTTTGATTCGTTTTCTGAACAACATCTAATGCGATTATTGCATCTTCTTTTGCTTCTGTCATTTTCTTCGGATTGCGCATGTTGTCGTCCATATTTGCGCCTTCACCATTTTTGTCGTCAAAATTTTCACCAAAATAATGCAACAAAAATTTACGACGAGACATCGAAGTTTCGGCATAGGCAACCACTTCAGAAAGTAACTGCATTCCAACTTCTCGTTCAGCAACAGGTTTGCTCGCTAAGAATTTCTCCAGTTTTTCGATATCTTTATAATCGTAGAAAGCAATACATATACCTTCACCGCCATCGCGACCAGCACGACCAGTTTCTTGGTAATAACTTTCTAACGATTTTGGCATATCATAATGCATCACAAAACGTACGTCAGGTTTATCGATTCCCATTCCAAATGCAATTGTTGCAACAACAACACTTGCATCTTCCATCAAGAACATATCTTGGTGTTTGCTACGTGTTTTTGCATCCAAACCAGCGTGGTAAGGAATTGCATTGATCCCGTTTACTTGTAAAAGTTGAGTAATTTCTTCAACCTTTTTACGACTTAAACAATAAATGACACCAGATTTACCATCGTTTTGTTTGATAAATTTGATAATTTGTTTGTCCTGATCAACTTTTGGACGGATCTCGTAAAATAAATTCGTACGATTAAAAGAATCTTTAAATACTTTTGCACTTTGCATTCCCAAAGTTTTCTGAATATCTTCTTGTACTTTAGGTGTTGCTGTTGCAGTCAACGCAATAATTGGCGCATCACCAATTCTGTTGATAATAGATTTTAGGTTACGATATTCTGGTCGAAAATCGTGTCCCCATTCAGAAATACAGTGCGCTTCATCAATAGCAAAAAAAGAAATTTGAACCGATTTAAAAAAATCGATGTATTCTTCTTTTGTCAAAGATTCGGGTGCAACATATAACATTTTTGTTACTCCATTTTTGATGTCAGTCATCACAGTTTTTGTTTCTGACTTATTCAAAGATGAGTTTAATACGTGCGCAATTCCATCATTTTCAGAAATTCCTCGTATTGCGTCTACTTGATTCTTCATTAAGGCGATTAAAGGTGAAACAATAATCGCGACTCCATCTGACATTAATGCCGGTAGTTGATAACATAAAGACTTACCTCCGCCAGTTGGCATCAAAACAAATACATCTTCTTTATTTAGTAAGCTTGTAATGATTTCGTGCTGCTGTCCTTTAAATTGGTCGAAACCAAAATATTTTTTTAGGTAAGATGTTAAGTTTTTCGAAGTGGCTTCCATCTACACAAAAGACTAAAATTAATATTATAAATTAAATAGTTCCTATATTTGATAACTCTTAAATATACACAAAATTTTGATATGTTTTATATATAATTGAGTGTAAATAAAAAAGGAGAGTAAAAGTACGACAAATTTTAAAAATAGACAATAGAAATTTTATTGTGAAAAATTCAGAAATAATACAAATTGCTCAGGAAGTTTTTAGAGAAGAAATTCTTGAGTTAGAAGCGATAGCTTCTCGTATTAGCGAGTCTTTTGTTGATGCGGTAAATGCGATATATAACACGAAAGGAAAATTGGTAGTTGTAGGAGTGGGAAAGAGTGCGCATATTGCAAATAAAATTGTAGCAACACTAAATTCTACTGGAACTCCAAGTCAATTTTTACATGCGACAGAAGCTATTCATGGCGATTTAGGTCTTGTACGACCAGAAGATGTGGTGATTTGTATTTCGAAAAGTGGAAATACACCAGAGATTACGTATTTAGCTCCGATACTTAAACAGTATGCTGCTGTTTTGATTGGATTAACTTCAAACTTGAAGTCAGAATTAGCTAAAAATTCTGACATTGTTTTGGATGTGAATATCAAAAAAGAGGCTTGTCCAGTTAATTTGGCGCCGACAACTTCTACTACAGCACAATTACTAATGGGAGATGCTTTGGCTGTTGCTTTGATGAAAATGAGAGCATTTACACAAAATGATTTTGCAAAATATCATCCTGGAGGAGCCTTAGGAAAACGACTTTTGTGGACGGTGGAAAATATTGTTGATCCAGAAAGAAAACCTTTTGTAGGGCCAGAATCTTCAATTTCAGAAGTGATCAATTCATTGACTTCGGGGCGTCATGGAATCACTGTGATTTTGGATGAAGATAAAATTGTGGGAGTTATTACAGATGGAGATTTGCGCCGAATGTTATTGAATAATGAGACATTTACACATTTAAAAGCGAAAGATATCGCTTCAATGCATCCGAAAACAATTCAAAAAACTGAGAAAGCACGCGAGGCTTTAGCGATTCTTCGTCACAATAGTATTGGTCAATTGGTCGTAGTGGATGAAGAAAATCACTATTATGGTATTTTGGATATTCACTCAATTTTAAACGAAGGAATCGAATAAGCGTATGGCAAATAATTCAACATCGAATATGTCTTTTTTGGCTCATGTAGGTGAGTTAAGAGGACATTTGGTTCGTTCAATATTATCGATTATTATCACGTCAATTGCTGTTGCACTTTATTGGGACGAGTTGGTTGAGCATGTAATTATGGCTCCGCTGAAATCAAATTTTCGGACGTTTGACATTTTTAATCAATTTGGAGAATTAACAGGTTTTGGAAAAATCTATACAGAGTCATTCGATATCTCAAAAGATTTGACCAATCTTAACCCTTCAGGGCAAATTACCTCTCAATTTTTTGCTATTATAGTTTGCGGAATTATTATTGCTATTCCCTATATTATTTTCGAAATATGGCGATTTGTAAAACCAGCCTTAAAAGAATCAGAACGCAAATATGCTGGATTTACCATCTTTGCTGTTTCTTTTTTCTTTGTGTTGGGTGTGTTGTTTAGTTATTATTTATTATTGCCTTTATGTACACAATTTTTATTTACATATGACCCTTTTGGTGTAGGAAACACGTGGACTTTGCCAAGTTATATTGATTTATTTGTTCAATTATTATTATCGATGGGAGTCATGTTTTTAATGCCAATTTTTGTGTACTTCTTAACGAGTATTGGAATTTTAACTCCAACATTCTTAAAAGAGTATCGTAAACATGCTTTTATCGTTGTATTAGTGATTGCAGCAGTAATTACACCAAATGATGTATATAGTATGGTTTTAGTTACAATACCACTTTGGTTATTGTACGAATTGAGTATAATAATTTCACAATCAGTTTATAAAACTCAATTGAAAGGAAAAAGTAACGACTTAGTAAAGAATTAACAATGTTATGCTTGCATAATAAAATAAATTAGTTATTTTTACATAAAAGAAAAAGTAAACACAAAATTATGAAGATATTAGTTTGTATTAGTAGTGTACCAGATACTACAGCAAAAATCAACTTCACAGCTGACGGAAAATCATTTGATAAAAATGGGGTTCAGTTCGTTATTAACCCGCATGATGAATTTAGTTTAAATAAAGCAGTAGAATTACAAGAAAAACAAGGTGCTACTGTTACAATTTTAACGGTAGGTGATGCAACAGTAGATCCAGTTATGCGTAAAGCCTTAGCTATTGGTGCGAATGATGGAATTCGAATTGATGCTGATGCACGCGATGATTTCTTCGTTGCTACACAAATTGCAAAAGCTGCTAAAGACGGTGGTTTCGATTTGGTATTGACAGGAAAAGAATCAATTGATTACAACGGAGGTTCTGTACCAGGATTAGTTGCAGCAATGTTAGATTACGGTTTTGTAAACGGATGTATCGGTCTTGATGTAGAAGGTTCTTCTGCAAAAGCAGTTCGTGAAATTGACGGCGGAAAAGAAACCGTAGAAGTTGTTTTACCAGCTGTAATCGCAGGGCAAAAAGGTTTGGTAGAAGAATCAGCTTTACGTATTCCTAACATGCGTGGAATTATGCAAGCTCGTACAAAACAAATCAATGTTGTTGCTGCAGAAGCGACAGAAACAAAAGTTGAGGTTGTTGGTTATGTAAAACCTGCTGAAAGAGGTAATGTAACATTAATTGACAAAGACAACGTAGCAGAATTGGTAAGATTATTACACGAAGAAGCTAAAGTAATCTAATTATTCACCTAAAAAGAAATTAAAAAATGGCAATTTTTGTATACGCTGAGTCACACGACGGAAAATATAAAAAAGCAGGATTAGAAGCAGTTTCTTATGCTAAAGCTACTGCAGACGTTGCAGGAGATACTGTAACAGCAATCGTTTTCGGAAATGCTGCTGCTGACGAATTATATCAATATGGAGCATCTAAAGTAGTTAAAGTTGATAATGCAGCTTTAGCAAAATTTGATGCAAATTCTTATGCAAAAGCTTTGGCTGAAGTTGCTCAAGGAGATGTTGTGGTATTACCATCAACAAATGAAGGAGCAACGGTAGCACCAGTTTTAGCATTCAAAACAGGAGCGTCCTTAGTAACTAACGTAGAAAAAGCACCTACTGCAGTTTCTCCTTTTACAGTTGCACGCAAAGCATTTTCTGGTAAAGGAATCGAAACAGTTGCAGTTTCAGGAAAAGTAGTTGTAACAGTTTTGCAAAATGCTTTTGGAGCTAAAGAAAATGCAGTTTCAGGTTCAGAAAAGTCAGCTACAGTTGCAGTTTCTGATGCAGATGTAAAAGTAAAAGTTGTTTCAACAGAAATGGCTTCTTCTGATAAAATTGATTTGAAAGAAGCGGATATCGTAGTTTCTGCTGGCCGTGGAATGAAAGGTCCAGAAAACTGGGGAATGATCGAAGATTTAGCAAAAGTTTTAGGAGCGGCTACAGCTTCTTCTAAACCAGTTGCAGATATCGGCTGGAGACCTCACGAAGAACACGTAGGACAAACAGGTAAAGCAATTGCACCAAATCTATACATCGCAGTTGGTATTTCAGGTGCAATTCAGCACTTAGCTGGAGTAAACGGGTCTAAAACGATTGTTGTCATTAACAATGATCCAGAAGCACCTTTCTTTAAAGCTGCCGATTACGGAATAGTAGGTGACGCTTTTGAGATTGTACCTAAATTAACAGAAGAGTTAAAAAAATACAAAGGTCAAGCTTAATCATTTTAAAGATTATAAATTCAATCCGAATCATTTAGGTGATTCGGATTTTTTTTATCTATTAAAAAAATATTAAATATTCGTCAGTTTTTCATAGATTTACGCCCAAATGGACAATTTAATTAGATTAAATATTAAGGGAATTTCTTACAGTCAAACTCAAACCGGAGCCTATGCTTTGATTTTAGAGGAAAGTGTAGGAGGAAGAAAGTTGCCGATTATTATTGGGAGCTTCGAGGCACAGTCGATCGCATTAGCTTTAGAGAAAGATATTAATCCACCTCGTCCATTAACACACGATTTGTTTGTCTCGTTAGGAAAAGAATTTCGTTTGAATGTTGATTCAATTTATATTTATAAATTAGAAGATGGCGTTTTTTATTCGAATATTGTTTTTTTGAATGAAGAGGGAGGTCGTGCTGAAATAGATTCGAGAACATCTGATGCAATTGCATTAGCAGTTCGCTTCAATGCACCTATTTATGCCTACGAAAATGTTGTAGAAAAAGCTGGAATTCATTTGGACGTTATTGAAGAAGAAGAAAATATACGTCGCGCAGCAAATAACTTCGAAGATGATTTAGATATCTTAGCAGGTTTGGAAAGTGATTTGTCTGATATCAACGAATATGAAGGTTGGACAAAATCTGAGCTTGAAGCTGAGATGGAAAAAGCTGTGAAAAATGAAGATTACGAATTGGCAGCTCGCCTTCGTGATCAGATAGATAACATGGAAAACTAATAACTATTTCAAATAATTATGTCTGTAAAGCTTAGACTTACAATCATGAGTTTCCTTGAGTTTGCGGTATGGGGAGCATACCTTACTTCGATGGGAAATTACTTAGGATCAGTTGGCTTAGGTCCAAAAATTGGTCTTTTTTACGCGATGCAAGGTATTGTATCAATTTTTATGCCCGCCATTATGGGTATTGTAGCGGATAGGTGGATTCCTGTACAACGTTTGTTGGGATTAAATCATTTATTAGCTGCTATTTTTATGTTTGCAGCAGGTTATTATGGAATGACAGCTGGAAACAATGTAGATTTTACGACGATCTTTACACTTTATTCAGTTAGTGTGGCGTTTTTTATGCCAACAATCGCCCTTTCTAACTCTACAGCTTATACAATTTTAAAACAAAATAATTTAGACACAATCAAAGCTTTTCCACCAATCAGAACGTTTGGTACAATTGGGTTTATTGTAGCGATGTTGTTTGTTAATTTTTCTGGATTTAAAGACGGTGTTTTTGGGTTTAATTTTTCAAATGATCCTACATTCGTTAGTTTTCAATCCAATTATTTTCAATTCTTTGTTTCAGGAGTTTTAGGAGTTGTATTGTTTCTATTTAGCTTTTTATTGCCAAACTGTCCTATAAACAAAAGTTCAGAAAAACAATCACTTTCAGATGCATTTGGCTTGAAGGCCTTTGCATTATTCAAAGATAGAAAGATGGCAATTTTCTTTATTTTTTCAATGTTGTTAGGGGTTTCATTGCAAATTACCAATGGATATGCAAATCCGTTTATTACAACTTTTAAGGATATTCCAGATTATGCTAATACATGGGGAGCAAGTAATGCTAATGCGTTAATTTCCTTGTCTCAGGTTTCTGAAACGTTGTGTATTCTGTTAATTCCATTCGTATTAAAACGTTTCGGAATTAAAATCGTTATGTTAATGGCAATGGTAGGCTGGGTGTTACGTTTTGGATTATTTGGATTAGGTGATCCAGGACCAGGTGTTTGGATGTTTATTCTATCTATGATTGTTTATGGAATCGCTTTCGATTTCTTTAATGTTTCAGGTTCATTATATGTTGACAAGGAAACAGATGAAGAGATTCGTTCCTCGGCACAAGGAGTTTTTATGATGATGACAAATGGATTTGGGGCAACAATAGGTATGTTGATTGCACAGTATATTGTCAATCATTATGTATATAGCCAAACAGATCTGAATTTGCAATTAGAAGGATGGAGGCATTCTTGGTTTATTTTTGCTGGATATGCTTTAGTTGTAACAATTTTATTTGCAATTGTGTTCAAGTACAAACACAATCCAAACGAAGTAGAAGAAGTTAAACACTAAGTTGTAACTTAAGAAATAAAATAAAAAAGCAAGAATGTTAATTCTTGCTTTTTTTTATGGATAAGAGTTTATTATTTTTCAATTCTATTATACGTCACAAACGAATAAGCATAAGGGTGTTTTTCGTCTTTCTTAAAATCTTCTCGTTTTACTTCTTCCCATTCATCCAAATCAATTTCTGGAAAATAAGTGTCACCATCAAATTCATAATGAACCTCTGTTACATATAAAACATCTGTAAATTCCATCGCTTGTTTGTAGATGTTTCCACCGCCAATTATATCAATCTCATCATTTATCTTTCGAGCTTCTTCTAAGGCATTTGCTAAAGAATTCACTCTTAGAATTCCATCTGCATTCCAATTTAAATCTCTTGTGACGACAATATTGGTGCGATTAGGTAAAGGACGTCCAAGTGATTCAAACGTTTTTCTTCCCATAATGATAGGGTGTCCAGTTGTTAAATTTTTGAAATGTTTCAAGTCATTAGGTAAATGCCAAATCAAATTATTTTTTGCGCCAATAACGTTGTTACTTGCTTTTGCTACTACAATGTTTATCATAAGCTTTAAGGTAAAAAAAGCTATCCTTTTGCGAGGATAGCTTAACAAATATAATAATTTTAAAGAATTATTTCATTTTATTTATTGCTTCTTGTAATTGTTCTACTTGTTTTAGAATAGATGCCGATTTCATTGTTTTAGCAGTGTTCGTTTTAATTTGAAGTGCTTTTTCTGCCATCATCTTTATCGCTTGTCCAGCTTGTGGATTTTGCTCTTTCAAATACGGATAGTAACGAGCATACGTTTTTGTAATTTCAGCAGTTGCATCGGGTGTGTCATTATTCATAATCCAATTAAAAGCTTGTTCTGCAACTTTTCCTTTTTCTATATCTTGGAATTTTACGAATTCATACATCGCAGCAGATTCTGAAATTAAAACTGCTTTATCAAATTGATTATTTTTTATCCAAGTCGGAACTAAAGCCATTGCTAAATCAGGTGAACTTTTGATCACTTCGTTTTCAAGATTTGTTGTTATTTCATTAATTTTTGAAGGATTATTTTTTAATATTCCTGTTAATGCAGCACCTTGTACACTGAACGATGGACTTTTAGAAGCCTTTTCAAAAAGTGCTGCTTCATATATCGATGCGTCATTTAACGCATTTAACGCAGCAGATTGTACCAATGTTTTTGGATCGTTGGAAGCCAATTGTTTTAATTTCGAAGTGGCTTTATCTATGATTGTTTTCGATTTTGTATCTAATCTCTGAATGGCATAAATTCGTAACCCATCAAATGAATCGTCTAATACATTAATCAACGCATCAGCCGCTTTTGGATTAGTTGCTTGCGCATTTGCCATTGCTTCAATCGCTAATAAACGCGTTGTGTAATTTCCTTTTCCAGCTTTGTATTGCGTAATAAAATCTTCAACAGGTTTTTTATCGTCGATATCTGCTAATAAAACTTGATCAGCATTTGGAATAACAACTTCAGGCTTTTGATTTACATCAAATTCAAACACAGTTTCGGCTTTTTTCGGAACCCAAACTTGTTGACGAGTTGTTTTTCCATTTTCAACGATGTCAATTGCGAACGGAAATTCAAACAATTTCGAAGTATCTTGACGAACAACCACTTTTACCTTTTTATTTACTGAAGAATAATCTGATACAAACGTCAATTTTGGATGTCCATTTTCGAAATACCATTGATTAAAAAACCAATTCAAATCACGTCCTGAAACTTCTTCTAAAGCTAAGCGTAATTGTACAGCCTCTGCTTTTCCGTATTCATTGTCTTTTAGGTATTTATTCAATCCTTTGAAGAAAGCGTCATCACCTAAGAAATTTCGTAACATATGTAAGATTAACCCTCCTTTGTTGTACGAAACGCCATCAAACATATCTTCGCGCGAATTGTAGTGAATTCGAACCAATTTTTTTGTTGGTCCATCGCCTTGTTTGTAGCCAAACATTTCGTTGTAGCGATGTTCATCTGCTTTCTCTTTCCCGTATTTATGTTCAAACCACAAATATTCTGAATAGTTTGCAAACGATTCATTAACAGTTAGATTTCCCCAACTTTCAGCCGTTACTAAATCACCAAACCAATGGTGAAATAATTCGTGGGCAATTACATATTCAGCCGTGTTTTCGTCGATTAATTGCCCCGCTTTTTGTTGAACACCATCATGAAACAACGATGCAGTTGTATTTTCCATTGCTCCAGAAACGTACTCGCGAGCGGTCATTTGTGCATATTTGTCCCAAGGATAAGGATAGTTTAGTTTATCAGAAAAGAACTGGATCATTTCTGGCGTATTTCCAAAAATTTGCTTCGCAACATCTTTATATTCAGGCTCTACATAATAATCAACATTGATATTTTTCCATTTATCGTTGATTACTGCATAATCTCCAATTCCGAAAAAGAATAAATAAGGCGCATGTTTTTTATCAAATTTCCAATAATCAGTTTTTGTTCCGTCTGTATTTTTCTTCGAAGATTTCATCGTTCCGTTTGATAATGAAACGTATTTATCAGGATATGTTAAGGTAATTTCTTGCGAAGTTTTTTGATTTGTTTTGTCAATTGTTGGGAACCAACAAGAAGAAGATTCAGTTTCGCCTTGTGTCCAAATCTGAGTTGGATAGTTTGCACGATCTCCCTTAGCATTGATAAAATAAACTCCTTTTGCATCATTTATAGCTGCACTTCCTTCTTGTTTTACTTCATTTGGTCGCGCTGTATAGTTGATGTAAAGAGTGTATTCTTGATCTTTTTTGTATTCTTTGTCTAAATCGATGACTAATTGTAAATCGTCGTATTTGTAATTTAATTTTTTCTTTGTTGCACCATTTACCAAAGCAACTTCGTGAATCAACATTGCTTTTGCATCCAAAGTAACCTTAGAAGTTGAATAGAAATGTGGTTTTAAAGTAACCCAAGCTTCACCCAAAACGTGTTCTTTCGCATAATCAAATTTCAAATCTAATTTTGTATGAACAAGGTTATTGATACGTTCTGCTTCTGCACGGTAAATATCGATTTGATTCGTTTGTTTTTCGTTGTAGCTCGGTGGTGGAGTCATGACTTGAGCATGAGTAAGACTTGATATAATAAAGGCTGATGTAAGCCAAAGGATTCGTTTTTTCATCGTAAAATTTTATTTTTATTGGTTGATAAATTTCTCAAAAAGTTACAAAAAAAGCCTCCAAATAGGAGACTTTAAGTATATTTTATGATTAGACAGCTACAATCCCTTTGATATGTGGATGTGCATGATAATTTTCTAATTCGAAATCTTCGTATTCAAAATCAAAAATGTTTTTTACATTCGGATTTATTTTCATTGTTGGTAATGGATAAGGTTCACGAGTTAATTGTAATTCAACTTGTTCGAAATGATTTTTGTAAATATGCGCATCTCCAAATGTGTGAACAAAATCGCCTACTTCTAAATCACAAACCTGCGCTACCATCATCTGTAATAAAGCATAAGATGCAATATTAAATGGTACACCTAAGAAAATATCTGCACTACGCTGATACAATTGCAAAGATAATTTATCGTCATTTACATAAAACTGGAAAAAGGCATGACAAGGTGCCAAAGCCATTTGGTCTAATTCACCAACATTCCAAGCAGAAACTATAATTCGGCGCGAATCTGGATTGTTTTTTATTTGATCAATCGCAACTTTTATTTGATCGACAACTTCTCCGTTTTCTTTTCCCCAAGAACGCCACTGATGTCCATAAACAGGACCTAAATCTCCATTTTCGTCTGCCCATTCGTTCCAAATTCTTACGCCATTATCTGTTAAATATTTGATATTTGTATCACCTTTCAAGAACCACAACAATTCGTAGATAATCGATTTTAAATGTATTTTTTTTGTCGTCACCAAAGGAAATCCTTTCGATAAATCGAAGCGCATTTGGTAACCAAAAATACTTTTCGTTCCTGTTCCTGTTCTATCTTCTTTGAAAGAACCTTCTGCTAAAACCTTTTTACATAAATCGTGATACTGTTGCATTTCTCATTATATTTAACCTTTCAAATTTAAGAATTTTTTTTAGAATGAAGTTTAGCTTGATCTTATCGATTTTAGTGATTTTTATGTTTTTTGCTTCGTATAGCAAATCAGATTTTGGACGAAAAATTGCGCAACATTTTTATTTTCAAACGTTATTCAACGTTGTTTTGGTTGTCGTTTTTGTATCAAAAATCATTCACATCAAGCTACATTTAATGTCAATGATTTCACTTGTTATCATTGGATGTATGTTATATATGAGCTTTCCAAATTATTTACAACAATTGAGGAGAAGGATAGGTAAATAGTTACGTATAATTTTTTTATCTTTGCAGTTATGAAAAACGAAGCAGGAATTTTTGGTTTAAGACCAGTAATAGAAGCGATTGAAGCAGGTAAAACAATCGATAAAATTTTTATTCAAAAAGGTTTACAAGGAGAGATTTTTTCAGAATTGAGAAAATTGGTGACTGAGTATGAAATTCCTGTAAGTTATGTGCCTGTAGAAAAACTAAATCGTTTTACAGGAAAAAACCATCAAGGCGTTTATGCGTTTGTTTCTCCAATCGAATTCGATTCAATCGAAAATGTATTGCCTCAAATTTGGGAAAAAGGAAAAACACCATTTATTTTAATTTTAGACCGCGTTTCTGATGTTCGTAATTTTGGAGCTATCGCTCGTACAGCGGAATGTGTTGGTGTAGATGCGATAATTATTCCAACAAAAGGTTCAGCTTCTGTAAATGCAGATGCAGTTAAAACTTCGACAGGAGCGTTATATAATATTCCTGTTTGTAAAGAAGGAAATTTAGTTAATATAATCAAGTATTTACAATCATCAGGAATAACTATTTTTAGTGCTTCAGAAAAATCAGCAGAATACATTTATGATGCAGATTTTGCCGTTCCAGCAGCAGTTGTAATGGGAAGTGAAGAAGATGGAGTCTCGGATTCTATTTTGAAAATTTCAGATAAAATTGTTAAATTGCCTATGGCTGGACAAACAGCATCATTGAATGTTTCTGTTGCGGCTGGTGCAATCTTATACGAAGCTGTTCGTCAAAGAATGTTACAAGATTTATTTTAACGAAAAATATAATTTATGAGCTATTCTACACTTATCGGAATTTTATTGATCGCATTGAGTGCGGCAATGTACTACTTTACAAATTTGGATGTTTCGAGATTATTTTCGGACAAAGAATTTCTGGTTGGAATAACAGGAGGTGCTGGAATTGGATTTATTCTTGGAGGTTTTTTGGGATGGTTGTACAAATATAAATCTGTGAATAAAGCAAATGCTAAAATCGCAGAGGAAGAAAAACGTAAAGTTGCAGAACAAAAAGCGCAAGAAGAAGTTGCAAAAGAGCAAGCTAAATTAGATGCTCAACAAGAAAAAGAAGAATCGGGATTACTATAATTCTAATTTACAACATAAAAAAGCGGTCGAAAATTAATTTTCGACCGCTTTTTTATATTGTATTTCTTGGTAATAAAAACAAGGAATCAAAATCAATAAAAACATGGGTTGAATGAGAAATCGTCTGACGTAAAAGAAAACCATTTCACCTGAAGAAAATTGTGTTGAAATAAGGTAATTGTAAATTGGTAAAAGAACGATTAATCCAATAATCATAATAATGATAGAGAATTTAACATAATTCTTTTTCCAGAAAATAAACCAAACAATTAATACTGTTAATAACGTATTGATAAGGTAACGAAACATAAGACTTGCATTTAGTTGAGCCATATCCAAATCAGGAAACTTAGAATATCCAACAAGATGAAAGTATTGAATAAAAGGATCGTAAAACAACGTATCTTCAAATTTTCTGACCAATACTAATCCAAAAACCAATAAAGCTGCAATTCCGTAGCGTAAGTATTTATTTGGCATGTTGTTTATTGTATTTTGTAACGAAAAATTTAATCCAAACAATCCAAAGAACAACAATAGATCCATAAATTATAGCAGGAAATAAATAGTCATGCGCCATTTTTCCGTATTCGTTGTGGTATCTAAATATATAGTTGAGTAACATAATTCTCGAAATATTCATCACAAATAATATGACTAATCCAGCTAAAATAAATAAAATTGTTTGTTTTAAATTGGTATAAAAAGCAACGATAAATGAGACGAAAATAATCAAAATTGAAATTGCATTGCACCCTTCATTAACAATTGAGGCGACTTGTCCATCAACAATCAAGCGCATCCAAGGTTGATTTTCTGCGATGTTTGAGAAAGAAAAGAAACCAAACTTATTTAAGAAAAAAGCGGTGATATCTGAAGTGAATTTTGTAAATGGATCTGGTATATTGTGTGGTAAATATTGATCCAAATATAGTTTGTACGCAATGCTTAGAATAATGTAGGTTCCTAAAAATCGTGCAAGGAATAACAACAATGGTTTAAATTCTTTCATTAAGGTTAAATAATTTCAAACAAATATAAATGAAAATCATCATCTTTTGATTAAGTAATGATTAATCAATAAATTTGCTTCACAAGATTTTTAAATAAATGCAAAATTTACATAAACGCGTAGATGTCATTTTTGATAGCGCAATTTCGACAGAAGATAAGTTACAAAAGATTTGTCAATTGTTGAGTGATGAAGTAGACTATTACAATTGGGTTGGGTTTTACTTCAAAAATGGAGATAAGAACGAGTTGAAACTTGGGCCTTATGTTGGTGCAGCAACGGATCATACAATTATACCTTACGGAAAAGGAATTTGTGGTCAAGTAGCTGAATCGAATCAAACATTTGTTGTTCCAGATGTGTATGCACAAGATAATTATTTGGCATGTTCTATCGAAACAAAAGCCGAAATAGTAATCCCAATCTTCAAAAATGGTGTAAATATTGGGCAAATTGATATCGATTCGCATACAATAGATCCTTTTACGGAAGAAGATATCAAGTTGTTAGATTATGTTTGTAATCGTGTTTCAGAAATTATTTAATCGATGGTAGAACTTATTTTAAACTATTTTCCAGATTTGACAGAAAAGCAAATCGAGCAATTTTCAAAAGTGGGAGATTTGTACAAAGAATGGAATGATCAAATAAACGTGGTTTCTCGCAAGGATATCGACGAAATTTACACCAATCATATTCTACATTCTTTAGCAATTGCCAAAGTGATGGAATTTGCAGATGGTTCTGATGTGTTGGATGTAGGAACAGGAGGAGGTTTGCCGGGGATTCCGTTGGCTATTTTATTTCCTAATGTTAATTTTCATTTAGTCGATTCGATTGGTAAAAAAATCAAAGTGGTACAAGGAGTAGCAAAGGGTTTAGGATTAACGAATGTAAAAGCAGAACAAAAACGCGCCGAAGAATTAACAGAAAAGTACGATTTCGTAGTTTCACGTGCGGTTACAGCAATGCCAAGATTTGCAGAATGGATTCGTGGTAAATTCAAGAAAGAAGCGATTAATCCTTTTCCAAATGGCTTGTTATATTTAAAAGGAGGCGATTTAACAGAAGAATTAGCAGATTTTCCTAATGCTGTACTGTTTGATATTCAAAACTTTTTTGAAGAAGAGTTTTTCGAAACAAAAAAAGTAGTTTACTTAGAAAAGAAAGATATTTAATTTTAAGTATTTAATAAATAATTAACCGAAATCAGATTAAAAATGATTTTGGTTTTTTTATGAGTTCAATTATTAGATTTTAAGAAAAAAGTGCATAAAATCGTTATTTTATCCAATACTTTAAGTTCTTTTTAAGAGGTTTTCTCGTCAAAATTCACTATATTTGTTTGTTTTAAAAAGTTAGAGACATATTATGAGTAATAACACATATACGGCGGATAATATCCAAGCGTTAGAAGGAATGGAGCACGTACGTCTTCGTCCATCGATGTACATTGGTGACGTCGGAGTTAGAGGATTACACCACTTAGTTTACGAGGTTGTTGATAACTCTATTGATGAAGCTTTAGCAGGATACTGTGATACAATCAAGGTAACAATTTTAGAGGGAAACTCGATTCGTGTCGAAGATAACGGACGTGGTATTCCAGTCGACTTACATAAAAAAGAAGGAAAATCTGCATTAGAAGTTGTAATGACAAAGATTGGTGCAGGAGGTAAGTTTGATAAAGATACATATAAAGTTTCTGGAGGTTTGCACGGTGTTGGAGTTTCGTGTGTTAATGCACTTTCTAACCATTTATCGGCAGAAGTTTTTAAGAACGGGAAACAATATATTCAAGAATATTCGAAAGGTAAGCCTTTGTATGATGTAAAAGAAGTCGGAACAACTGATAAAAGCGGTACGACTGTTACTTTTACTCCAGATGATACAATTTTCCAAGAGATTAGAGAGTATAACTATGCTACTTTAGCAAATCGTTTACGTGAGTTAGCTTTCTTGAATAAAGGAATTAATATTGTATTAGTTGACGAACGTCAAAAAGATGAAGAAGGAAATCCTTTCTCAAAAACTTTTCATTCAGAAGAAGGATTAAAAGAATTTGTTGAATTTGTTGATGGAAACAGAGAATCTATCATGGATAAAGTCATCTTTATGGAAGGTGAGCGTGATGGAATTCCTGTTGAGGTTGCAATGCGATACAATACGTCATATAACGAAAATGTACATTCGTATGTAAATAATATTAATACACACGAAGGAGGAACGCACTTGTCTGGTTTCCGCCGTGCATTGACGCGTACGCTGAAAAAATACGCTGAAGAAAACTTTAATCTTGCAAAAGAAAAAGTTGAGATTGTAGGTGATGATTTCCGTGAAGGATTAACAGCTGTAATTTCGGTGAAAGTTATGGAACCTCAGTTCGAAGGTCAAACTAAAACGAAATTAGGAAACTCTGAAGTTTCTCCTGCGGTTGATAAAATCGTTGCAGAAATGTTAACAAATTTCTTAGAAGAAAATCCAGCTGAAGCGAAAATAATTGTTGATAAAGTAATTTTAGCAGCAAAAGCGCGCCAAGCAGCTAAGAAAGCTCGTGAAATGGTACAACGTAAGAATCCTATGGGAGGAAGCGGATTACCAGGGAAGTTAGCAGACTGTTCTTCTCGTAAACCAGAAGAATCGGAATTATTCTTAGTCGAGGGTGATTCTGCCGGAGGAACGGCAAAACAAGGACGTGATCGTCATTTTCAAGCAATTTTACCATTACGTGGTAAGATCTTAAATGTTGAAAAAGCGATGGCGCATAAAGTTTTAGATAACGAAGAAATCAAAAATATTTATACAGCTTTAGGGGTAACAATCGGAACTGAAGAAGATTCGAAAGCACTTAATATTGCAAAACTACGTTACCATAAAGTAGTAATTATGACCGATGCCGATGTCGACGGTTCTCACATCGCGACATTAATTTTGACTTTCTTCTTCCGTTACATGAAAGAATTAATTGAAAACGGACATATTTATATTGCAACACCACCTTTATATTTAATTAAAAAAGGAGCTAAAGCAGAATATGCTTGGGACGAAAAAGATCGTGAACGTTTAACGGCTGAATTCTCTACAGATGGTTCAGGAAAAGGTGTAACGATTCAACGATACAAAGGTCTTGGGGAAATGAATGCCGAGCAATTATGGGAAACGACTCTTAATCCAGAACATAGAACGTTACGTAAAGTAACAATTGATAATGCGACAGAAGCAGATCGTGTATTCTCTATGTTGATGGGTGATGATGTACCACCTCGTCGTGAGTTTATCGAGAAAAATGCACACTACGCAAAAATTGATGTTTAATCAGTTTTAAAATAATACAAAAAATAAATCCAGCTTTTTTTAAGGCTGGATTTTTTTTGTTAATAATTTATTTAGAAAATTTAATGAATGTATAGCAAGGAATTGTATAGTTCATATTATCTATGAATAAATAATAGGTACTGAAAAGGTTGTTCTATTGAATTATAAATTGTAAAATCAATTGAATAAGAATAAAAAAAATCCAGAAAGTAGAACCTTCTGGATTTGAGAAATATTGTGTAAGAAATCTTAAGCGTAATATTTTGCTTTTAATTCTTTTACCTTAGGATCGTCTAAGAATTCATCATATGTCATATAACGATCGATGATTCCGTTTGGTGTCAACTCGATAATACGATTACATGTTGTTTGAATCAATTCGTGGTCATGAGAGCCCATTAAAATTGTTCCTTTGAAATTAACCAAAGAATTATTTAATGCTGTAATCGATTCTAAGTCTAAGTGACCTGTTGGTTCGTCTAATAATAATACATTTGCACGTAATAACATCATGCGAGAGAACATACAACGCATTTTTTCACCTCCAGATAAAACAGAAGATTTTTTCAATGCTTCGTCTCCAGAGAATAACATTTTACCTAAGAAACCACGCATAAATTCTTCGTGACGTTCTTCATCAGAATCAGTATATTGACGTAACCAATCAACCAAGTTGATATCTTCTTTGAAGAAATCTGTATTATCTAATGGTAAATACGCTTGTGTTGTTGTAATACCCCAAGAGAAATCACCAGAATCTGGTTGAACTTTACCTGATAGAATTTCGAAGAATTGAGAAACAGCTTTCGAATTACGAGAGAAAACACCAATTTTATCACCTTTTTTCAGGTTGATGTTTGCATCTTTAAATAAAACTTCTCCATCTACAGACGCAGATAAATCGTTCACTTCTAAGATTTGATCTCCAGCTTCGCGTGATTGTTCCCAAATAATTGCAGGGTATCGACGAGAAGATGGTTTGATGTCTTCAATATTTAATTTCTCGATCATTTTCTTACGAGAAGTTGTTTGTTTTGCTTTAGCAACGTTAGATGAGAAACGAGCAATGAAATCTTGTAATTCCTTTTTCTTTTCCTCTGCTTTTTTGTTTTGTTGAGCACGTTGTTTTGCCGCTAATTGAGATGATTCGTACCAGAATGTATAGTTACCAGAATAAAGATTTAATTTAGAGAAATCTAAATCACAGATATGTGTACAAACCGCGTCTAAGAAGTGACGGTCGTGTGATACTACAATTACTGTATTCTCGAAATTACCTAAGAAATCCTCTAACCATTGAATTGTATTAACGTCCAATTCGTTGGTAGGCTCATCTAAGATTAACACGTCTGGATTTCCAAATAAAGCTTGCGCAATCAAAATACGAACTTTCGCTTTATTATCTAAATCTCCCATTAACGTATAATGCATATCAGAATCAATTCCTACATTAGATAATAATGTAGCTGCATCAGATTCAGCATTCCATCCATTCATTTCTTCATAAACAACGCCTAATTCTCCTGCTTTGATACCATCTTCTTCAGAGAAATCTTCTTTTGCATATAAAGCATCCATACGTTCTTTAATATCGTATAATACTTTATTTCCACGTAAAACAGTATCCAATACTGTGTACTCGTCGTATTTAAAGTGATTCTGCTCTAAGACAGACATACGCTTCCCTTTTTCTAAACTAACTTGTCCAGAAGTAGGATCGATTTCACCAGATAATATTTTTAAAAAAGTTGATTTTCCTGCTCCATTGGCACCAATTATCCCGTAACAGTTGCCATTTGTAAATTTTATATTAACTTCGTCGAAAAGAACACGCTTTCCGAATTGAAGCGATAAATTAGAAACATTTAACATAATTTTTGGTATGATGTTTGTTTGACCTTCCGGCAAAGTTACAAATTTTAATTGGAATAAAATAAAGTGCAAAAAGAAGTTACGATAAAGAATAAACGTGCAAGGTTTGAATATGAACTATTAGATTCATACGATGCCGGCATCCAATTATTTGGGACTGAAATAAAATCTATCCGAATGGGAAAAGCTTCTATTACAGAAAGTTTTTGTCAAATGAAGGATGGTGAACTCTATATCATTAATATGTTTATAGATGAATATGATTGGGGAACATACTTTAATCATAAGACAAGAAGAGACAGAAAACTTTTATTGCAAAAATCTGAATTGCGAAAATTAGAACGTAAAACTAAAGAAACAGGTTTGACAATTGTAGCAACAACGCTGTATATAAACAACAAAGGGTTGGCAAAATTGAAGATTTATTTAGCAAAAGGGAAGAAACTTTTTGATAAAAGAAATACAATAAAAGGAAAAGATTTGAAAAGAGATTTGGATAGAATGATAAAGAATTCTTAAATTTGTCTTATAATTGTATAAAAATTACATAAAATTTAATATATTTAAAACGCTAAATATTTGATAATGAAAAAGTTTAATCTATTATTATCTGCAGTAGCATTATTCGTAGCGGGTAATTCTTTTGTAGATGCTCAAAATTCTAAGAATCCTTGGGCTCTTACAGTTGGTGCTCACGCAGTTGACCACAACTCAATAACTGGACCATTCAACCAGTATTTCAAAACAGATAACTGGGATATCGTTCCTCCTTTATCTAAATTGTCTATTATTCGTAACTTAAACAGATCTTTTGACGTTGATTTAACTGCTTCTGTAGGTGAAGTTGACAACAACAGATTACGTGTTAAAGATGAATTATTCATCAATGCAGGTTTAGGTTTACGTTATAAATTAGCTAATGGCTATATCTTAAAAGAAGATTCTTGGTTTGACCCATATATCCGTGTAGGTGCTGGTTACCATAGATATGATTACACAGGATTACAATTCCCATTAACTGCTTATTATGGTAATGGAGATGGAAACGAAACATACCAATTAACTGAAGTTGAAGATTTAGAGAAAAATCATTTTGTAGCATCTTTAGGAGCTGGAATTAACTTTTGGTTTACTAAAAATTTTGGTTTAAATGTTGCTTCTGATTACAACTGGTTACCAGCTTACGGAGGAAACAATTATTTCGATTTCTTCCAACACACAGTAGGTGTTACTTTCCGTTTCGGAAAACAAGATAGAGATAATGATGGTATTCCTGATGACGAAGATGCATGTCCAGATACTCCAGGTATCGCTACAGGAGATCCTGCTACAAACGGATGTCCAGATACAGATGGAGACGGAATCTTTGATAAAGATGATGCTTGTCCAAACGAACCAGGTTTAGCTGAATTCCAAGGTTGTCCAGATACAGATGGTGACGGAGTTCCAGATAAAGATGATGCTTGTCCAGAAGTTGCTGGTCCAGTAGAAAATAACGGATGTCCTTGGCCAGATACAGATGGTGATGGAATCTTAGATAAAGATGATGCTTGTCCAAACGAACCAGGTTTAGCTGAATTCCAAGGTTGTCCTGATACAGACGGAGATGGTATTCCTGATAAAGATGATGCTTGTCCAACAGAAAAAGGACCAAAAGAAAATAACGGATGTCCATGGACAGAAGTTCACGTAGCAAAACGTTTATCTAACATCTTATTCGAGTACAACTCTGATAAAATTGTTCCTTCTTCTTACGAAGACGTACGTGTAGCAGCTCAAATTTTAAATTCTGATGATTTAAAAGCTAAAAGCTTCTACTTAGATGGACATGCTGACCAAAGAGGTTCTGCGGCTTACAACAAAACTTTATCTTTAAAACGTGCTAAAGCATTAGTTAAGATTTTATCTGAAAGAGGTGGAGTTGACGCTAACCGTTTAACTGCTCGTGGATTAGGAGAGTCTCAATTATTATGTACTGAGGAAACAGAAGAATGTTACCAAAGAAACAGACGCGTTGAAGTTTTACCTAAAAACGCTACAGTTACTGAAACTAAAGTTGTAAAACCAGCTACAAAAAAGAAAAAATAATTCTTTAAAAAGCTTACAATAATGAAAGCCACCTCATTTGAGGTGGCTTTTTATTTATATTCTATCAGAATTAGTAAATTATTTTATATAAAAAATATAAGCTTGATGTTTAAAATTGGCAATGATTTTTAGTAAATTAAAATACTTTTCGTTAGATTAGTCTTTCAAAGATTTATTACTTTTGCTTCAATTATACTCAACCTTAAAATGGCTATAAAAAATACTCAAGAAACACCTAAAACTTCTAAGAAACAAATTATTAAAACAATTGTAGGTATTATATTTTTAGTACTTGGATTATTGTTGTTTGTTTCGTTTTTATCTTATTTTTTTAATGGTTTAATCGATCAGAGTCAAATCTCCGATTTATTGGATAAAAGTGAAACTGCTGAAAATATTTTTGGTAAGTTCGGCGCTTTATTGGGAGAAACTTTCATCTTACAAGGCATTGGTATTGTGTCTTTTTTTATCCCAATTTTCTTTATGTTGTTAGGAATAAAAGTGGCTACGAACTGGAAAAAAATTAAACCATTTAAAACACTTTATCAAAGTATATTTTTTATGATTTGGCTACCGATCTTCTTCGGATGTATTCTTCCACAACAACATATGCTTTCAGGTGTAATGGGGTTTGAAGTCAATGATTTTTTAAATAGTTTCATCGGTAAGTTGGGTGTTGTTTTATTGTTATTTGTTAGTTTATTGATTTATTGTGTGATTCATTTTAGAATGACATATCAATCTATCCAACAAAAAATGGAGGAACGCGCGAAACAAAAAGAACTTGATCGCATTGAAAAAGAACAAGAAAAAATTAAAAAGGAGCAACTCGAATTAAGAAAACGTAAAGAAGAAGAAGAGCAGGAAAAAATTAATAAATTCAATCAAGAAGTTGAAAAACAACAAGAAAATGAATCGATTGAAGAGTTGAAATTGGTCGAGAATTTTGAAAAAGAAGCAATCAAATCACATACAGTTAGTCCAAATGAATCTTTTTCGCAAGAGTTTACTATAAATCAACCACAGGAGGAAGAGCAAATTGAAGAAAGTCCTGTTAATATAACCGAATTGGTGGTTGATGAGATAGAAGAAAATAGTGAAATTGAAGTTGAACCAATAACAGAAAATTCAGTTACAAGTTCTAAACAAGAAGGTTCTAATGATTTAGAATTGAAAGTTCAAAAAATTGACGAAGAAGAAGAATTTGAAGCTACTTCTGCACGATTGGTTCAAGAACAAGGCGAATATAACCAACGTTTAGATTTACCAAATTTTCAATTTCCACCGATTTCATTATTGAAAAAATATGATTCAGGAAATACATTAATCGATCAAAAAGAATTAGAATCCAATAAAAATAAAATTATCGAAACTTTAGGTAACTACGGAATCGGTATTTCACAAATTACGGCAACGATAGGTCCAACTGTAACACTTTACGAGATTGTGCCGCAAGCAGGAGTTCGTATTTCTAAAATTAAGAATCTTGAAGATGATATAGCATTAAGTTTAGCTGCACTTGGTATTCGTATTATTGCACCAATTCCAGGAAAAGGAACCATTGGTATCGAAGTTCCGAACTCTAATCCATCTATGGTTTCGATGCATTCTGTAATAGCTTCTCAAAAATTTCAGAATTCTGATATGGAATTACCTATTGCTTTTGGTAAAACAATTACGAATGAAACGTTTGTTGCTGATTTAGCTAAAATGCCTCACTTGTTAATGGCGGGAGCAACTGGACAAGGAAAATCGGTAGGACTGAATGCAATTATTGCATCGTTGTTGTACAAAAAACATCCATCAGAATTGAAATTTGTAATGGTCGATCCAAAGAAAGTAGAGTTGACACTTTACTCGAAAATAGAACGTCATTACTTAGCTAAATTACCTGATGCAGAAGAAGCAATTATCACAGATAATACGAAAGTAATCAATACACTGAATTCGCTTTGTATAGAAATGGATGATCGCTACGAATTACTTAAGAATGCTTTCGTTCGTAATTTGAAAGAATACAATGCGAAGTTTAAAGAACGTAAATTAAACCCAGAAGCTGGACATCGATTTTTACCATATATCGTTTTAATCGTAGATGAGTTTGCAGATTTGATTATGACAGCTGGTAAAGAAGTAGAACTACCTATTGCTCGTTTAGCTCAGCTGGCTCGTGCTGTTGGAATTCACTTGATTGTTGCTACACAACGACCTTCAGTAAATGTTATTACAGGTACAATTAAAGCTAACTTTCCAGCTCGTGTAGCGTTTCGTGTAACATCTAAAATAGATTCGAGAACAATTTTAGATTCACCTGGAGCTGATCAATTAATTGGAAAAGGAGATATGCTATTTACGACTGGAAATGATTTAGTGCGACTACAATGTGCTTTTGTGGATACACCAGAAGTTGATAAAATCACCGAGTTTATTGGAGAACAACGAGGCTATCCAGATGCTTTACATTTACCAGAATATGTTGGCGAAGATGGAGGTTCTAATTTAGATATTGATTTATCTGATCGTGATGTGTTATTTGAAGATGCTGCACGATTGATTGTAATGAATCAACAAGGTTCTGCATCTTTATTACAACGAAAATTAAAATTAGGATATAACCGAGCAGGACGATTAATTGATCAATTAGAAGCCGCTGGAATTGTTGGACCTTTTGAAGGAAGCAAAGCACGTCAAGTATTGATACAAGATGACATGAGTTTGGAACAGTTGTTGAATAATTTGAACTAAAATTTATTAAAAACAGATAGAAATTTAAATTGTATGAAAAAGATAATTTATTCTTTCATACTCTTATTAGTAGGGGTTGGAACATTAAACGCTCAATCAGCAAAACAAATCTTAGACAAAGTTTACGCAAAATATACCAACGCAAGCTCGTATTATATTAAGTTTGATTTTAGTCATTCGAATAATGGAAAATCGATGAATCAAACAGGAGAAGTTTTCTCGATGAAACAAAAATTTAATTTGAATGTAGGAGACATCAATCAAATATACACAGGAACAAAGTTATATACGATAGCAAAAGATGACAAAGAAGTAACAGTTTCTGATGCGTCAAATACAGATGATTTTTTAAATCCAACTAAAGTTTTGAATACCTATCGCACAGATTTTAGTTATGCGTTAACAGATAAAAAAACAGTAGGAGGTAAGTCGATTCAGTATATAAAATTAACGCCAACTAAAACATCTTCAATTAAATATTCGATTTTAGGAGTTAATACAGCAAATAATCAAATCCATGATTATAAAGAATATGGTAAAAATGGAGATACAATGTCTATCGTTGTAAAAGATTACGTTCAAAATTTACTTATTCACAAAAGTTACTTTAACTTTGACCAAAAGAAATATAAGTCGCAAGGCTATATTATTACACAATTATAATCAATGTTAAAAAAGCTTGACTGGTATTTAATTAAGACCTTTTTAGGTCCATTTTTTTTCATTTTTAGTGTTCTATTTTTCATCTTTATTGTGCAGTTTGCATGGCAAGAAATGGAAAAATTTATTGGAAAAGGTTTAGAATGGTACACTATAGCGGAATTACTTTTTTATTTTGGTATTAACGTGGTGCAACTTGTACTGCCACTTACCATTCTTTTGGGGTCGATTATGACAATGGGAGGATTTGGTGAGCGTTACGAGTTGGCAGCAATGAAAGCGTCTGGAATCTCTTTAACAAGAATTCTTGCCCCACTTTTTGGATTAATTATGTTAATGTCAATAGGGTTGTATTATTTTGGAGACAAAGTAATGCCTTATTCTCAACGAAAAGCAAGAACAATGCTCTATAGTATTTTACAGACAAAACCTACTGTAAATATGAAAGAAGGTGTTTTTATTGAAACGGTTCCTGGTTTTCAGATGAAAATTAATAAAGTTTCTGGTGAAAATTCTGAAAAGTTAGAAGATGTTTTTGTTCATCAAAATGCAGCTTTTGGAGAAGATGGAATGACAATAATTGCCAAAAGAGGAAATCTTGCTCCTGATAAAAACGATAACCATTACATGAAAATGGAGCTTTTTGATGGAATTGCTTATACAGATAATATTAAGAATAAAAATTTAGATCAACGATTACGTCAAGAAAATCAATATACAAAGTTTGATACGCTTAATTATTACATTGATATTTCGGATATTTTAAATTCAGGGAAAGACGAAGATCCAGGAAACTCATATAAATATTTGGATGGAAAAGGTCTGAGACATTTGATAGATTCGTTAAATGTAGACTATAAAAAGTATTATTCAGATTTAAAAACAAATATGTTCAATCAGAATTATTATTACTTTCATAAAATGAAAGAGATTGATTCTGTAAATACCAAAATGATTTTCGATATAAAAGAACATTCTGCTCAAGATCAAGACAGAATTATCAATCAATCGATACAAATGGTAAATCGAGATCAAGAAAATATGTTATTTTCTGAACAAGAAATTATAGGTCGAGAAAAACTATATGCAAAAGTAAACATTCATTACAACCGAAACTTTTCGTACGCAGTAACGTGTATTATTTTCTTTTTGATAGGATCTTCGTTAGGAGCAATTGTTAAAAAAGGAGGAATTGGAATGCCGGTTGTTATTTCTATTGTCATATTCGTTATCTATTTTATTCTAAATTTCTCCGCAGAAAACATGGCGAAAAATGGTAAATTAGACTCAACTTTTGCTGCTTGGGCAGCGAATATTATAGCACTTCCATTCTCTATTTTATTTAGTTATAAAGCCAACCAAGACTCAGGATTATTTGACATAAGTATTTACATCGATCCGATTATAAAATACTTTAATAAGTTTAAGAAAACAAACAAAAACGAGGAGCATTCTCGTTATCAATAATATAAAACAATGGAAAATAGATCATCTCAATTAAACACAATTGAAGAAGCTTTAGAAGATTTAAAACAAGGAAAAGTTATCATTGTAGTTGACGATGAAGATCGTGAAAATGAAGGAGATTTCCTATGTATAGCCGAGTTTGCTACGCCAGAAGTCATTAACTTTATGGTAACGCATGGACGCGGATTGGTTTGTACACCACTTACACAACAAAGATGTAAAGCTTTAGGCTTAGATCTTATGGTTGGTCACAATACAGCGATTTATGAAACGAATTTTACCGTTTCTGTCGATTTACAAGGACATGGTTGTACAACAGGAATTTCGGCTTCGGATCGTTCAAAAACTATTCAAGCCTTAATTGATGAAAATACAAATCCTGATGATTTAGGTAAACCAGGACATATTTTTCCTTTAATAGCGAAAGATGGAGGGGTTTTAGTTCGCATGGGACATACAGAAGCAGCTGTTGATTTGGCGCGTATGGCAGGACATTATCCTGCTGGATGTATTGTTGAAATATTGAAAGAAGATGGAGAGATGGCTCGTCTTCCTGAATTATTGGAGATTGCGAAAAATTTTGATCTTAAAATCGTTTCGATTGAAGATTTAATTGCATATAGATTAGAAAACGAATCGTTGGTAAAACGTATTGAAGAATTTCCTGCAAAAACGAAATTCGGAGATTATGATTTAGTTGCTTATCAACAAACAACAAACAACCAAATTCATTTTGCACTAAAAAAAGGTAAATGGTCAAAAGATGATGTTGTTCCTGTACGTGTAAAATCGACAAACAGTTATTATGACTTATTTAGCGCTTTACAAAATGGAGAAACGCCATTGTTAGAAAAAACAATGAACATTATCAACGAAGAAGAAAAAGGAGTTATTATTTTTATCAATAATATTCAGAATTCTGAATTAGTTGAACAGAAATTAGAAATTTTCAAAAGCTATTCTGAAGGAAAATCTAAATCGGGGATTTTACCAGCAGACGAAAAAGATCATGGAATTGGATCGCAAATTATCAAAGATTTAGGTATCCAAAAAATGAATTTAATTACACGAACAGTCGAAGAGCCTCATACTACACAATATGGTTTAGAGATTGTAAAATGTACAAAATTGTAAGAAAATAATATAGAACTAAAAAAAGCTTCTCACAAGAGAAGCTTTTTTTATTAATCATCATAATATTTAATGGGCATAATGTTTACGAGAAACAAGATGCAGAATTTTTTGAACTGATTTTGTGTTTTTGTAAAGATTCCAATTCATTAATAAAACACTGAATAAAATTACTGCTAATCCATAGATCTGCAAATGAGTTATGACATCATCTGAGAAAAAATAACTTAACGCTACTGCTACAATTGGATTAACGTAAGCATAAGTAGAAACTTCTACGGCTGGACGATGTTGTAACAGCCAAACATAAGATCCAAATGCAAGAATAGAGCCAAAAGTTGTTAAATAAGCCATTGCTAACCAATCTTCTGTCGTTACATTCGCAAGATTGAAATTGGCATACTCTCCATTGAATATGGCAACAGTATTGAATAATACACCAGCAGTAATCATTTGCCAAGCTGTTTTTACCATGATATGCAACTCTTCTTTTGGTTTTGTAACTTCTTTTTTCTGTTTGTCCGTCACATATTTAGAATACAAAGAACCCAATGTCCAAGCGATAGAACAAAAGATTAAAACAATCAATCCAATCATATTTAAGAATTGCTGATCTGCGTCTGCGTGTACAGTAGTCGTTTGTTCGTAGAATAGCATCAAAACACCTATAAAACCAAACAGTACACCTAATACAGTGGGAATACTTGAAAAATTTTGTTTCCATTTTGGTTTATCTAATACAATGAACCAAATAGCTGCCGAAGCTGCCATAATCGCAACAATTCCACTTGGTAAAAATTGCTCAGACCAAATAATTCCGGCCATATCAATAAAAAGTAACATAAATCCCGTAAAAATGCATTGTTTTACGATTTGTTTATCCCAAAGTTTATAGCCTTTTAATTTGCAATACCCCATCAATAATGTACTCGCTCCAATAAAACGAAACGAGCCCAAAATAAATGGACTAAAGCCATGTAATGCCTTATCTATAAAAAAATAAGTTGACCCCCAAACGACATAAACCACGAAATACGCTGCAATAATCAGCCACTTGCTTGGTTGATTCCCTTTCATTCAATCTTCAATTTTAATTCGTTGGTATAACGATATTTTGTTCTTCTTTTATTGTTTGTAAAACGATAGTTGTTCGTGTAGAGGTGATTCCACCAATTTTGCTAAGGTGTTTACGCATTAATTCTACTAAACCTTCGTTATCAGAAGTTCTTACTTTGATTAAATAACCATCATCTCCAGCGATATCATGAACTTCTAAAACTTCTGGAATTTGAGCAAGCTGTTTTCCTACTGTTTCATCTCCGATAATATCTACCGTTTTGATAAACATGTATGAAAGTAATTTTTGACCAACTGCCACTGGATTTATTTTTGCATGATAAGCTAAAATAACTTGTTTGTTTTCAAGCTTCTTTACACGTTCTAATATACCAGAAGGTGCCATTCCCAATTCTCTTGCAATATCGGCATTATTAATACGCGCATTTTCTTGCATTAATCGCATGATTTTCAAATCAGTAGCGTCTAAATTAAATTCTATTTTTTCCATTTCGACTGCAAAATTAAGGTTTTTTGAATAATATTCAAAAAATATATTAATAAATGTACTTTATTCTTGATATGATTTTAAACCATAAATTAAATTCAGTATTCCTGCCAAGTATTAAACCATTCTTCATAAAAAAAAGCTGCCCAATACTGGACAGCTTATGTTATTTAAAAATTTCCGTTAGAGAATTAGTTTCCTCCTTCTTCCATTTTCTTTTTCAATGCAGCTAATGAATCGATATCTCCTAATGTAGATGTTTCAATTGTGTTAGATGAATTGTTGTTGTTATTGTTGTTAGAAGTTCTTTCAGCTTTAACTTCTTCCTCACGGAAAGTTGCTGTATGAGAAACTACTACACGACGGAATTCTTTATTGAATTCGATTACTTTGAAAGATGTTTCTTCACCTTTTTTGATACGAGATCCGTCTTCCTTCTCTAATGTACGAGCTGGAGCGAAAGCTTCAACATCAGCATCTTCGAATTGAACTGTAGCACCTTTGTCAAATACGTCAACTGCAACACCTGTGTGAGTTGTACCTACAGCATATTTAGCTTCGTACTGATCCCAAGGGTTTTCAGTTAATTGTTTGTGACCTAAAGATAAACGACGAGCTTCTACGTCTAATTCTAAAACTACTACGTCTAAGATATCATCAACTGCACAGAATTCTGATGGGTGTTTGATTTTCTTAGTCCAAGATAAGTCAGAGATGTAGATTAATCCGTCAACACCTTCTTCTAATTCTACGAATACACCGAAGTTAGTGAAGTTACGAACTTTACCTTTGTGAGTAGAACCTACTGGGTATTTAGTTGTAATATCTGTCCAAGGATCTGGCGTTAATTGTTTGATACCTAAAGACATTTTTCTTTCTTCTCTATCTAAAGTTAAAACTACTGCTTCAACTTCATCACCTACTTTTACGAAATCTTGAGCAGAACGTAAGTGAGTAGACCATGACATTTCAGAAACGTGGATTAAACCTTCTACACCTGGAGCAACCTCAACGAATGCACCGTAGTCAGCTAAAACAACTACTTTTCCTTTAACTTTATCACCAACTTTGATATCAGCATCTAAAGCATCCCATGGGTGAGCTTCTAATTGTTTAATACCTAATTGGATACGAGATTTATCTTCGTCGAAATCTAAGATTACAACGTTGATTTTTTGTCCATCTTCTAAGATTTCAGATGGGTGGTTGATACGAGACCAAGATAAGTCTGTAATGTGGATTAAACCGTCAACACCTCCTAAGTCTACGAATACACCGTAAGATGTGATGTTTTTAACTTCACCTTCTAATACTTGTCCTTTCTCTAATTGAGCAACGATTTCTTTTTTCTGAACTTCGATATCAGCCTCGATTAACGCTTTGTGAGAAACAACTACGTTTTTGAATTCTGGGTTGATTTTAACAACTTTGAACTCCATAGTTTTTCCTACGAATTGTTCGTAATCACGGATTGGTTTAACATCGATTTGAGAACCTGGTAAGAAAGCTTCAATTCCGAATACGTCAACAATCATACCTCCTTTAGTACGAGCTTTGATGTAACCGTTAACGATTTCTTGAGAATCGTGTGCTTTGTTCACAGCATCCCATGCATTTAATGTACGAGCTTTTTTGTGAGATAAAATTAATTGTCCATTTTTATCTTCACGTTGATCAACCATTACTTCAACGATATCTCCAACTTTTAAATCTTGGTTGTAACGGAATTCGTTTAATGAAATAACACCTTCTGATTTGAAGTTGATGTCAACGATAGCTTCTTTATCTGTAATACGTACAACTTGTCCTTTGAATACTTCATTCTCATGTAAGTCTTCTAAAGTTGTATCGTACATTTGCTCTAATTCAGCTTTTTCTTTACGATCTTCTTCGTTTAATCCTGATTCGAAAGATTCCCAATCAAATGATTCTGGCGCTACGTTTGCATTAGCAGACGCATCTAATACTGGAGTGTTTAATACAACTTCTTTTACCTCCTCTTGTTTTGTTTCTTTAGACATAATTCTAAAAATTTGTATCTCAATCAATTTTATTTTTGGAATCTTAAAATGCAAATAAATGACCGAGAGATGTTTAACTTAATAATTAATCGCTTGATTCCTAATTCATTTAAGCGAGTGCAAAGATAAACAATAAAAATTAATTTTTTGGAATAATTTTCGCTTCAACTCAAAGAAATTTAAGTTTTTATAAACTCAATACACGTTTGTTTATTTGTAACTTGTAAACGAATCTAAATCTTATGGATAGTTTAAAGAAAATAAAACGCTTTTCGAAAATCGTAAAAGTCGTTTCTAAATATGGTTTTGAAGAAATCCTTTCTCGTGGAAATGATTTGTTTCATTCTGACCAAAATACTGATTTCTTCAATAGTTCTTTCAATCAAAGGTTTCGAATGGCTTTGGAAGAACTCGGACCAACCTATATAAAATTTGGTCAATTATTAAGTAATCGAAAAGATTTGGTTCCTGAATCATTGGTCGAAGAGTTGAAAAAATTACAAGATAATGTCCCGCCTGAAGAGATTGATATTTATCAAAGAATAAAAGATGAATTTGGAATAGAACCAGACGAACATTTTCTTTCAATAGAACAACAACCTTTTGCTGCAGCCAGTATTTCACAAGTTTACCGCGCTACATTATTGAATGGTGAAAAAGTCGTGTTCAAAGTGAAGCGATCAAACATTCAACATATCATCGAATCAGATTTGGCCTTGATTCGTGATATCGTTCTTTTTTTAGAAAAGAAATACGAGAAGTTACAAAAGTTATTCATTTCTGAAATTGAAAAATCATTCGAAAATTCAATTCTAAAAGAACTTTCTCTAACGAACGAATTTCAAAATATCGAACGTTTTAGAAAAAATTTCGAGAAAAGTAAAGATGTTTACGTGCCTAAAACATACGAAGACTATTCGAACAATAATTTTCTTTGTATGGAATTAATCGAGGGTTTTAAAGTAAATGATGTTGAGCAATTGGAAGCGTTGGGACTTGACCCAAAAAAAATCGTGCAAAAAGGGTTTGATATTTATTTGAAACAATTGTTAGATGATGGTTTTTTTCATGCCGATCCTCATCCAGGTAATATTTTTATTTTGCAAGACGGTCGAATAGCTTTCATCGATTTTGGCTCGATGGGAATTTTAGCAATCAACGAAAAAGAAGCATTAGAAAATGTTGTCATTGATTTTGGTTTGAAAAATCCAAAACGTATTGTTCGTTCACTCAAAAAAATGGCGATTAAACATTATATCGAAAATGATAAACAATTGGAACGTGATATTGCTGATATTTTTGACTATTTAGAATACAATACAGTTGACACCATTGAAGTTCAGGTAATCATCAAAAAATTTAATCATATTCTACAGCGTAATCATGTGTTATTACCTGAATATGTTTATATCTTATTAAGAGGAATTGCGCTTATAGAAGGGATTGGTCAACAATTGCATGCTGATCTTAATGTACAACGTTCGATGCGTCCGTATGCAATAAAATTAGCTCGTCAGAAATTTCATCCTAAATATTTGAGTAAAAAGACGATTGATAATTTCAAGGATATTCAAGATTTAATCAACGATTTACCTGAAGATACATTAAAGCTAATCGAAAAAATAAACAACGATAAATTAGCGCTTAATTTTAAGATTGATGAAATCGATAATATTCAGAAACTAATAAAAGACAGTGTCAATAAAATAGTGTTAGCTTTATTAACATTAACTTTTGGAATTGGTGGAAGTATGTTAGCCAATACAACCGTTCGTCCCATGATTTTAGACATGCCAATGCTTTCTTGGGTTGGGTATTTATTATCTGTTTTTACGGCGAGTTGTATTATTATTTTAGTCTTTAGAAAAAAGTAGATTTAAAATTTAACTTTAAAATTAAGCATCAAAAAGAAAGTATTTTTATAAGAAACTTAAAACTATTATATTTGCATTTGTATGGAAAATTTTGTTGTTTCAGCCAGAAAATATCGCCCACTAAATTTTGAAGATGTAGTTGGACAAGCGTCTATTACAAATACTTTAGAACAAGCGATAAAGTCTAATCAATTGCCACAAGCACTTTTATTTTGTGGTCCAAGAGGTGTTGGGAAAACAACATGCGCCAGAATTTTAGCACGTAAAATTAACGAAGAAAATGGAGTAGAAGGTGATCAAGATTTTGCTTTCAATATTTTCGAGTTAGATGCAGCATCAAATAATTCGGTGGATGATATACGAAATCTAATCGATCAAGTACGTATTGTTCCTCAAATTGGAAAATATCGTGTGTATATTATTGATGAGGTTCATATGTTATCAACAGCAGCTTTTAATGCTTTTTTGAAAACATTAGAAGAGCCACCAGCGCATGCTATTTTTATTTTAGCAACAACGGAAAAACATAAAATTATTCCTACGATTCTTTCTCGATGTCAGATTTATGATTTCAAACGAATAGGAGTTGAAGATATCAAAGGACATCTCAAAAATGTTGCAGATAAAGAACAAGTAACTTTCGAAGATGATGCGCTGCATTTGATTGCGCAAAAAGCAGATGGAGCTTTACGTGATTCGTTGTCGATTTTTGACCGAATGGCAACTTTTACAAATAAAAATTTGACGTATTCCGCTGTTGCAGAAAACTTGAATGTATTGGATTACGATTATTATTTCAAGATGACAGATGCGTGTTTGGAAAATGATATTCCACAAGCAATGTTGCAACTGAACGATATTTTAAATAAAGGATTTGATGCCCATCTTTTTATTTGTGGCTTAGGTGCACATTTCCGCGATTTGTTGATGTCTAAAACAGCTAATACCGTTAGTTTGTTAGAAGTAGGAGAACGTATCAAAGCGAAATACTTAGAACATGCTCAAAAATGTTCGGCTTCATTTTTATTTGGTGCGATAGAAATCTGTAATGAAGCAGATTTAAATTACAAATCGAGTAAGAATCCACGTTTAACAGTTGAAATTGCTTTGATGCAATTAGCATCTTTAACTGCTGAAGAAAACGGTCTTAAAAAAAAAAGTATAGTATAGTTCCTCCATCTTTTTATTTGTCAAAAGAACAACAAACGACTACAATTGCGGTACCTTCAGTTCATCAAAACAACATGGTACAGCAAAATGAAGAGTCTCAATCGCAGGTACATTTTAATGTGAAAAAATCGGTGATTTCGGAAGAGGTCAAAGCATATACACGTGCTTCAAAACCAATTAAAATCAGCGGTAATTCATCATTTAGTTTGAAAATGGCTTTACCTGGAGCAAAAGTACAAGAACATCAAGAAGAAATACTACGAGATGATTTGCCACGAGAAAAATTTACATTAGAACAAGTAAATGAAGGATGGAAAAGATTCTTGGATCGTTTGAAAATCGAACATAACATTCCGTCTTATAATGCATTGATGACAACAGAGCTTGGTTTGGAAGGGGATGAAATTATTTTCGAGTTTTCTTCACATTCATCTGAACAGGAATTTGAGGAATACCGTGATCGAATTAGAAATAGTTTAAGAGCATTTCTAAAGAATCATTATTTCACGATTCAAATCAAATTTTCGGAGAAGGAAGCTACAAATCATATCTTATCGAATAAAGAGAAATTTAAACTATTATCAGACAAAAACCCTGTTTTGTTAAAATTAAAAGAAGAATTTGGGTTAGATTTGTATGATTAATGAAAGTTTCTTATTAAACTTGCAATAAATTTTTATAAATAATGAAAAAAGTTCTTTTAGGGATTTTTGTTGTTGCGTCGTTAGTGTCTTGTAACAAAGGAAAATCTGTAGACAAATTAGAAAGCGAAGATCAAAAAGCTTCTTATGCTTTCGGAACTGGTCTTGGTGAGCAAATCAAAGGTCTTGGAGGACGTTTAGTTGAGACAGATAGTATCAACTACGATCAATTAGAAAAAGGGATCAGAGATTATTTAAAAGCTGGAAAAGAGAGTAGAGAATCTTACGCGATTGGACAGCAAGTTGGTCAACAAATTGAGACGGTTATCAACCAACAACAATTAGATCAAATGGACAAGGATATTATTGTTCAAGGGATTATGGATGTTGTACGTCACAAAAAATTGTTGATTACACAAGAAGCAGGAATGGGAATTTTAGATACTTATGCAAAGAATCATCAACAAAATTTGGTAAAGAAAAATGCAGACGAATCTAAAAAATTAGTAGACGAGAAGAAAAAAGCTTCTGGTGCTAAAACGACTGCTTCAGGATTAGTTTATGTTGTAGAAAAAGAAGGAACAGGTGCTAAACCAAACATTAATAGTATTGTTAAAGTAAAATATACTGGTAAAATTTTAGCTACTGGTAAAACTTTTGATAGTACAGACAAAAATCCAGAAGCTAAAGGAGGTGTAGAATTTCCTTTGAATCAAGTTATTCCAGGATGGTCAGAAGGTTTACAATTAATGTCTAAAGGCGCAAAATACAAATTCTATATTCCTGCAAACTTAGGTTACGGTGAAATGGGAGCTCCAGGTGGACAAATTGGACCAAACCAAGCGTTAGAATTCGAAGTTGAATTAGTAGACTTTAAAGAAGGTCAACCAGCTCCACAAGGTCAACCAGGTGCGCAAGGACAAGGTTTATCAGAAGAGCAAATTAAAGAATTACAAAAACAATTCGAAGCGCAAGCTCAACAAGGTAAATAATCAATAGGTTACATACAAACTAAAAATCCCACTCGATGAGTGGGATTTTTTTATGCATTATATTTTAATTTATTTCAGATAATTAAAAATTTTATTGGCTTCAACAGAGCCTTTTCTAATCGTTACAAGATTTTTATTTTTGTCGAATAAATAGAATGTAGGAATTGAAGTTGGTTGAAAAATAGGACCAAACTCATAATTAGAATCGTATAATAATTCTACATTTTTATTGTTTACAAATTTTGGTGCATGTTGATTTAAAAATGGAATAGCATCTTTTGCTTCGTATTCGGAAACTAAAATAATTTGTGTGTTTTTGAAATGTTCTTCGTAATTGTTGTTAAAGTGATTTAACGCTAATTGACAGTGGATACATGTTGGTGAGTATAAAACAATCAAAGTTTGTTTTCCTTTTTTGATTTCTTTTGAATCGAAAATTCCATCGGATTGCATTTTTACAAAAGAAAATTCTGGAATAGTTGTTAATGTATTTTCAGTTTGTGCGAATGTAAAAATCGAACAAAAGAATATGACTAAAGCAGTAAGTTTTGTTTTCATGTTGTTAAGAAAAATTTTGACGGAAGTTAATCAATTCTATTCAAAATAAAAACGACAGTTAATAAAACTGTCGTTTTCCTATTTTAAAAATGCTAAAAATTTAAAGTTGAGAAAAGAAATTAGAATTTAAATACAACTTGTGCAGCCATATTAAATGGATCGATTTGGTTGATGTAACCTCCTCTGTAGTATGAGTTGTATCCAATTTCGTCTGTAATATTATTAAAGAATAATCGGAAATCAAATCTTTTCATTGAATATCCAACTTGTGCATTAAGCGTTGTGTATTCTGGCATTAAGAAAGGAGCTTGTCCATTCATTATATTTCCATGTGCATCTTTTGATGTGCTTCTGTCATTAACTGGTCGAGAACCAACATAATAAACGCCACTTGATATAGATAAACCATCAATAAAAGTATTTGTTTTTTGAAATTTGTATTGTACCCAAGCATTGGCAGTATTGCGTGGAGCATTCATTGGACGAGATCCATCTACATAAGTAGGAGAACCTTGGTATTGTGTATCTAAATATGAATATCCTAATAATACTTGAACATTTGGTAAAGGACGTCCAGTTACTTCTACTTCTACGCCTTTTCTTTTTAAATCTCCTGCAAGAAGATATTCACCAGTTCTTGTATTTCCATTTACAATCTCGTATGCTAAGTTTTCATTAATCATATCGAAATATGTAATGTTTGCTCTAAGTCTATCATTAAACCAATCTGTTTTAATACCAGTTTCAAATTGTTTTGTACGAGAAGTTCCAACCGTTCCTCCTCCTTGTAAAGGGTTTGAAGCAGAACGTAAAGAAGATGTTGTTGTATATGAGCCAAATAAATTAATGTTTTTAATAGGAGAAACCATTAATCCAATCATTGGATCTAAAACATCTTTTGAATTTACACCAGAATATGACCATCTTAAAGCTCCAACAACTTTTACATAATCAGTAATATTAAGGTGATGTTGAGTCATAAATCCGTAGTAATAACCATTATCAATAGGACTCGATGTGTTAATTGTTAATTGAGAAAAATCAAAATTATTAGGTAATTTATGATTGATATCTTGTAGTACATTAATTGGATCTTCTACAACTGGAATAGTAGATGTCATTATAGGGTTACCATCCTTATCTTTTCTTCCTGAGTCTATTTGAGCACTACGAGAATCTACACGATAAGTTGTGTAATCATAGCCTGCTTGCCAACTCCATTTAAGAATTCCAGTTTGAAAATCTTTTCCCATTACATCAATTTGAACTGTTGTATTACGATCATTTCTAGTTGAATGTCCTAACGATCTTGTTCTCAAAGCATAATTATCTACATTACCTGCTTTGTCTTTAATTGTTGCTAAAGATGTACTTTGTTGATTTCTATCATTAATAGAGCCATAGTAAGCGGCACGTATATTAATTTTATCAGTTAATTGACGTGTAGCACGTAATGAATATGTTGTTGCTTTACTTTTGTCAAAGTCAGTATCAAAACCTAAGAAGCGATGTCCCATGTTAGCTAATGCTTGTGTAAAGTCATTATTTAAATTTACTGTACCTACATCTGGAACGCCTTCAAAATTTAAATAATCCATTTCTGCAATAATTTCAGTTTTTTCATCAGGTCTCCAGGCAAGAGAAGGCTGTATATAGAATCTTTTATTATTTACAATGTCTCTATAACTATCACCTTGTTGATAAGCACCATTTAAGCGAAATGCAAAGGTTTTTGCTTGATCAACTACGCGTTGAACATCAAAAGTTGTACGAACTTGATTCCAAGATCCAACACGTAAACCTATGTTACCTGCATTTATAAAACGTGGAGTTTTTGTAGCTAGATTAATAACTCCACCTGCAGAACCTAAACTATTACCAACTCCTTGAGTAATTGCAGCAGATCCTTTTATTACTTGTACAGATTCTATTCCTTGCATATCAGCTATTGCACCAGCAGTTCTAAAATCAGAATCCATACGAACTCCATTTCTTAAAACAGGAGTACCTCTGTATCCACGAATCGACATCGATTCTCTATTTCCTCCGTAAGAACCAAATAAGGTAACTCCTGGTACATTACGAGCAGCATCAGTAACGGTTAGTGCGCCCTGCTCTTCAATTAATTTTTCTGAAATAGTAGATATAGTTTGTATTTGTTGATTAGGAGTGACAGGAAAACGAGTGATAGCTTCTAATCCTCGTTGTTTTTTTGCTCGATCTCCAAAAATTTCAACTTCTTGTAAAGTGTTGATAGAATCTTTTCTTTCTTTTTTAGTTTCTTGTGCAAAGGCAGTTGATAAACTAAGTAGTGTAAGAGTTGATAATAAATATATATTCTTTCTCATGTGTTATCTATATTTAATCTAAATAAAATTATTTACGCAAATTTAATTAGACTTAATCTAAATAAAAAAAAGAAATCGACTGATAGATGTCATCTATTAGTCGATTTTGATAAATATTTTAAGATTTTTTGTCTTACTCGAAAAAAGAGAAGTGTACGTTTCCGTATTTTTTGTGTTGTATAAAATTTGGATGATCTACAAAAGAAATATTAGAAGGATGTTCTAATACAAAATTTCCTCCTTCTTCTAACCATTGGTTGTTCATTACCAAATCAGGAATTTTTTTGTAAGCTTCTTCATCTAAATCGTAGGGTGGATCAGCAAAAATAATATCAAACTTTTTGATAGGTTGTTTATCTAAATATTTCAAAACATCACCTTTTACAGTTGTAATGATATCATCTAATTTTAATTGTTTAGCCGTTTCGTCTAAGAATTTTACACAACCATAGAAGTTATCTACAGAAGTTACTTTCTTAGCTCCACGAGAAGCAAACTCTAATGAAATACCACCTATTCCTGAAAATAAATCCAGCACAGTAATTTCATCAAAATACCATTCGTTGTTTAATATATTAAATAAAGCTTCTTTTGCGAAGTCTGTTGTAGGGCGCACCGGTAAATTGTTTGGTGCAGTGATTCGTTTTCCTTTTAATGTTCCTGAAATGATTCGCATTCGAATAATTTATATAATGTAAAATATTGTCCAAGTTGTTTATCATCTTCGTTAAACGAAATATGACGAACATATTTTTTTAAGGTTTCGTAGTAATTTGGTGAAGTTAAAACGTCTCCAAAAGCATATAATGAAACTTCGTTTGAACTAATATTTAATTGATTTAATGTGTACAAAATGTAAAACAAAAAGTCTTCTTTCGTTTTTGTTTCAAATAGATTATAAAAAATAAATTCTCCATTGCTTAACACACAAACTTCTAATTTTTGGTGCATCAAATTGATGTAAACTTCATTGTTTTTCGAATTAATCAACCCATAATCAATCAAGAATTTGCCCGAATGATACAAGCGAGCATTTTGCAAATTGGGTAAAGAAAGCAAAATATCTTTTAACGGATAATGAATGTTGTATACAATAGAAGCATCTACATTTTCTAATGGACAATCAATTGCTAATTTGATAGGACTATAATCCGAAAGAGATAACAAATCTTCGAAAGGCTTGTGCGAAAGATGTGAGGGAACGACATTGATTGTAGTCGATAAAAAACAAATGTGCACATGGTCGTATTCTTGCAATAGAGTCAAATTAGAACGCAATTCATGTTCAATTTCAATCTCCGTTTTGTTAAGATTTGTAAAATCCACCGAATAGTCATACACATCCGAATACGAAGTCGATATTCCGTCGGTTGTTTTGGTAATATAACTAAGCATATCGTGTGATAATAAAATCGCTAACGAACGTTGAGTTGGTTTTGACATAAATTTTTCTTTATCCTTGAATTTTTAACTCGCTGATTAAGATGAAAATCAATCCTAATGAAATCAAAAATAACAAAATTTTGAAAGCAATCTTCATACAGAAAATTTATTTCTGTAAAGATACTACAATTATTTTGTTGAATAAAAATGCATTTCAGCCGAATCTACTTAAATTTACAGAAATTTGAAATAAAAAGTAGTGAAAAAAATAGCCGTTATTCCAGCACGATATGCAGCTTCTCGTTTTCCTGGGAAATTGATGCAACTATTGGGTAATAAAACTGTCATTCGAATGACTTACGAAAATGTTGTGGCAACCAATTTGTTTGATGATGTTTTTGTGGTGACAGATTCTAAATTGATTTTTGAAGAAATAGTAAACCACGGAGGAAAAGCAATTATGAGTATAAAAGAACATGAAACTGGAAGTGATCGAATTGCTGAAGCGATCGAAAATATAGAATGTGATATTATTTTGAATGTTCAGGGTGACGAACCATTTGTTAATGAAAAAGCCTTGGCTGATATTCTTTCTTCTTTTGATGGAGAAATAGGAAAAACTGTAGATGTAGCGACACTAAAAGAAGCAATTTCAACACAAGAAGCAATTAATAATCCAAATTTTGTAAAAGTGGTAACGGATATCAATGATTTTGCACTTTATTTCTCTCGCTCAGCGATTCCATTTGCTCGCGAATCGAATTTTACACCAAATTATTTTCGTCATTTAGGAATATATGCGTTTAGAAAGAATGCTTTATTGAACTTTTCTAAATTAGCAATGCGTCAAAATGAAAAAGCAGAAAAATTGGAACAATTGCGTTACTTAGAATATGGGATGAAAATCAAAGTAATCGAAACAGAATCAATTGGAGTTGGAATTGATACACCTGAAGATTTAGAACGTGCAAAAGAATATTTATCCGTTATTGTTAAAAAATAATCTAACTCGTTATTATCCGTTATATTTGCACTCAAATCGACTATTCTGATTGATGAAAATGAAATAATTAAGTTAATTAACTTTAAAATAATTATTTCGGTATGAATGTTGTTGTAAAATGAAGAAATAAGTTAAAATAGTGATTATGAGTGATTCATGGAAAGAATACGAAGCAGAAGGATTAATTGAAAAAAGATCTTTCTTGGTATCAAAAGATGGTCTTGTTAAAAAATTATACACAGGACAAGATAAATATAAAATTTTAGAAGGAGCTATCAATAATGGTTATCGCGCAATTTGGGTAACAAAAGCAGACGGAAAACGTACAGCAAAATATGTCCACAAAATGGTAGCGGAAACTTTTTTGCCTAATAAAGAAAATAAAGAATATGTCGTTCATTTAGACCATAATAAATTAAACAATGCAATGAATAATTTGCAATGGGCAACGTTGGAAGAATGGAAAGAGCATAACAAACATTTATTTAGAATGATGAAGGGACGTTCTCGTTTAGACAGCATTCCGAATAGTAAATTAACAGAAGCACAAGTAATTCGTTTGAAAAAGAAATTACTCGATCCTAATAGAAAGACTAAAATTTCTACTTTAGCCAAACAATTTAATATTTCTCAAGGACAAGTTTACCGTATTTTAAGAGGTGAAAACTGGTCACATATAGAAGTTAAAAAAGACTAAAAATCATTCTCTCATAATAGAACTTTAAATTAGTTTTTATATCTTGTTCAACAGATTCAAAAAAAATGAAAAAAGTTCTTATGTTGAAATTGACATTTAGTATGCTTATGATTTCGTTATTTTCTGTAGCAACATACGCACAAGAAGCAGAACAAATTATTGAAAATCATATTCAGAAAACAGGAGGAGAAGCAGCTTGGAATAATTTGAACAGTATTATCCTAAAAGGAGAAGCCATCATTAATGTAGGAGATTCTTATCCTATGATTGTTTATCACCAACGACCATACAACAAGAAAGTGGTGTTTGTGATGAACGGAAAAGAAATATTAAATGAAGGTTATGATGGCAAAATAGGGTGGACTTATAGTGAAGTTGCAAAGAAAAATGTAGCTGTAAAAAATTATAAACCAGACTCTTTTGATTCGGATATTTTAAAGTATAAACAAAAAGGATTTAAGATAAAATACTTAGGCATAGATAAATATGATCAAAATAATAGCTGTTATAAAGTTGAATTAACCAAAAATACAAATTCAACAATTTATTGTTTTGATAAAAATTCTTACGAAATTGTAATGGAGAAGAATAAAGAAGAAACCCTTTATTACTCTAATTTTAAAACATTCAATGGATTATCCTTTGCGACAAAAGTGGTAGGAAAACCTACCGAAGGAGGAGAATATATCATAAAATTCAATGATATTAAAATTAATCCAGCCATTGATAAGAAACATTTTAAATTCTAACTAAAAAAGTGATTCGTAACAAAGGATCACTTTTTTATTTCGATTAATTTATACAACTTAGTAACATAAGTTTTTTATTTTTGTACTCTTAAAGAAGAAATTAAAATATGGCTTTAGACTCTATATTTGATCAAAATAGAAAATACGAGAAGAGGTTTTTACTAAGGTTATTAGAAAAAGCAAGAAAAGATTATCCAGATTCAATTTCTTTTATCGATGATTTAATCTCAAAACTTCAAAATAACTCAACTTATCGTTTAATTTTTCGAGAGGAACTTCAAAAAACATTCGGAAAAATTAATATCGTAAGCTATTTAGTAGACAGTGGAATTCATTTAGAAGATAATTTATTTTCTATTTTTCGTAAAAAAATTATGGATTCGCTTTTGCCAGATATCGAGGATAACAATGAATTGACTTCTGTTGTGAACGAAATTTTTTACAATTCAAAAAATCTACAAGCAATTCGAATAATTCCTCGTGATCGATGGAAAAAACTTTTCGAAGTCTTGTATCAAGACGTTGAAATAGAAAATTTTAAAGGGAATACCAATAATATACAAAACCAACTTTTACAAGCTATTTCTATTCTTACAGTTCGTATTACGGGAGGGTTTTCGGACAAAGAAATGATGCGTTATAGTAATGAAGTAAATTATTTGAACAATCCATTCTCTAAACTTTCAATGCAAATTAGTAACATTATTGAAAGTCCACAAGCTGGATTTGATATGTTAGAAATTAAAGAAAGTATTTCCAAATGTAAACATTTGTTAAATGACATTTTAACTCAAAAAGATTACAAAGGAATCTCCTTGAAAGTAGCTTCAAAGATAAATCGTTTGCAACAACAATTGGCACGTTTGCAAATAATACTTAATAGTTTCAATGAGTTAAAGCTTCATGGTTTGATTTCTTTTTACAGTTTTGCTACTAAGAAATGGGTTGAGTTTTATGCGCCAAAGAATTTTATGAGCAATCAATTGAGTTCTACGGTATATTTGATTACATTTTTAGTAACTTACCATAATGGAAAAACAGGCGAGAAGTATATCACGCAAACAGCCAAAGAATACAATAAAATGTTTTGGACGGCTTGTGGTGGAGGTTTAATCGTTTCTTTTTTGTGTTTTATTAAAACAGGAATAGGGAATATACCTGACACTTCACCGCTATTTAAAGCATTTTTCTTTAGTATAAATTACGCTGTTGGTTTTTGTACAATTTACCTTACTCATATGACACTGGCTACAAAGCAACCTTCTATGACTGCTGCCCGACTTGCTCGTGCGCTCGTGCCAACCTCAGGATCGGAGCTAAATGTCAAAGATTTTACAACCTTATTTGCACAATTGGTAAGAAGCCAAATGATTGCTTTTTTAGGAAATGTTGTAGCAGGTTTCGTAGTTTCATTGGGGATTTTTTATTTGTTGAATCAAATTTTAGGCTTCGAGGTAATTAAGTATTCTAAGGCTTATCATTATTGGGAAGAAGTAGTGATAATGGATTGGCATATTTTCTATTTTGGAGCTATAGCAGGTGTTTTCTTGTTCCTTTCTGGATTAATTTCAGGAATGACGATTAACAGTCAACGCTTTCATAATATTCCTGAACGTATTTACAATCATCCTATTCTAAAAAAATCATTCTCAGAACGTAGAAGAAGAAGAATTTCGAATTGGTTTGAGAAAAATTTGGGTGGAGTGGTCGGAAATGTAGCTTTCGGTTTTATGATGGGATGTGCTTTTTTGATAGGTGATTTCACTGGACAACCTTTCGATATTCGACATATTACATTCGTTTCAGGAAACTTTGCAATCGGAATTGGAGGAATGGGATATCATTTTGATATTGGACCTATGATTATTGGTTTTATTGCAATCTTTATGGTAGGTTGGTGTAACTTTTTGGTGAGTTTTACATTTTCACTGTTGATGGCAATGAGATCAAATAATATTCCTTTTTATAAAATTTTTACGATGATTGCACACACTATAAAAGCATTTATTCGTAATCCTCTCCCATTTTTTGTTCCACCTCTTTGGACAAAAAGAAAAGAAGAAGTATAAGCTGAAAGATGGAAACAAATTTAGACAAACAATTACGATACGATAAAGCTTATCTTAAAATGGCTTTTGAGTGGGCAAATTTATCCTATTGCGAACGCAAAAAAGTTGGTGCAATTATTGTTAAAAATCGAATGATTATTTCTGATGGTTATAATGGTACACCAAGTGGATTCGAGAACAAATGTGAAGACGAAGCAGGAAACACCAAATGGCATGTTCTGCATGCTGAAGCAAATGCAATTCTGAAATGTGCAACGTCAACTCAATCTGCTGAAGGAGCAACTTTGTACATTACTCTTTCGCCTTGTACAGATTGTAGCAAATTGATTTTACAGGCAGGTATAAAGCGTATTGTCTACATTCAACAATATAAAGACCTTTCAGGGTTAGATTTTTTAGAAAAAGCAGGAATAACAATTCAACAGATTACAGAAGAAGAATTATACAAGTAAATGAGAAGTTTTTTCAAAGTTATTAATGTCGTATTAATCGTACTGATTATTTTCTTGATCGGATTTATGGTTGGGAAAAAATACGACTTTGCGTTCGATGAAAACAAGGATATTGTAGGTTTGCAATATTCGGATAATGAACAGAAAATTCGTCGATTAGTTTCTTTGATAGACAACGAATATGTAAACGATGTTAATTCGGATAGTTTAGTGGATGATGCAATCAACTACATGGTTGGTAAATTAGATCCTCACAGCAAATATATAGACAAAGCTTCTGTACAAAAGGCTGAAGAACAATTGAAAGGTGAATTTGTAGGGATTGGTGTGCAATTTCGAATGTTGAATGATACGATTGTAATCGAACGAACTTTACCTGGAACTTCAAATTTTGGAAAACTTCAATTTGGGGATCAATTAATAGCTGCAGACAATCAGTCGTTAATCGGTAAAGATAACAAAACGATAGAAAATCTATTGAAAGGTAAAAAAGGGACTGAGGTTAAACTTTCTGTGATTAGAGAGGAGAAACCTCTTACAATTTCGATAAAACGGACAATTGTTCCGTTGCCAACTGTTACAGGAAAACATATGTTGACAAACGAAATTGGGTATCTAAAATTAACCCGTTTTTCTGAAAATTCGGCTAAAGAAGTTCATCAAGGTTTAAATGATTTGTTAGATCAAGGGATGCAAACCTTGGTATTCGATTTACGAGGTAATCCTGGTGGTTTAATGCATATTGCAGAAGAAATAGCGGATGAGTTTCTGACTAAAAATGAATTGATTGTTTATACACAAGACAAACAAAAACGAAAAAAATACATTTACGCAACCAATAAAGGTCTTTTTGAAGAAGGTAAAATTTATGTCTTAATGGATGAAAATTCGGCTTCTTCGAGTGAGATTGTTGCAGGAGCTTTACAAGATTATGGAAGAGGAATTATTGTGGGGCGTCGCTCTTTTGGTAAAGGTTTGGTGCAGCGCGAAATTAATTTAGGTGATGACACAAAAGTTCGGTTAACGGTTGCTAATTATTACACACCTTCGGGACGATCTATCCAAAAACCATTCGATAAGAAAACAGCAAAATACAGCGATGACTTATACAAACGATTGAAGTCAGGAGAGCTATACAATAAAGATTCAATCAAAATCAATAAAGAGTTAGAGTTTACAGCGCCATCTGGTAAAAAAGTGTATGGTGGCGGTGGAATTATACCTGACGAATTTGTTGCTTTAGATACAAATTCTGTAGCAAATTGGCTGTATTATAACCAAGACTCCAATTATTTTAATGATTTTTTATTTAAAAAAATCTATTCAATTCGCGATTTCTTTATGTTTCATAACGAGGCGATTTTTCTAAAATATTTTAGTGCCGGAATGTATAGAGATGAGTTTTTAGGTGTTTTAGGAATTCCTTCTAATGAGTTCAATCCTGTGTTTTCAACAACTGTTGATAACTATATGAAAGCAACAATCGCAGGTAGTTTATATGGTTCGCGTGCATTTTATCAAGTTTGGATGCCCGAAGATGAAATGATAAAGCGTATTTTTGAACTTGAAAAAATAACGAAGTAAATGCTGTGGAAAGATGCTTTGTATGACTATCAAATGTATCTGAAATTAGAAAAAAGAGTTTCTGACAATACGATTGAAGGTTATCTACGCGATATTCAAAAATTAATTAATTATTCGGATAAACAACCATTAGATTATTCACAAGATGATTTGAGGGATTTTGTGCACGATTTTGCCTCGAGCGATTATAGCGTTCGTTCGCAAGCACGTGTAATATCTGGCCTGAAAAGTTTCTTTGGTTACTTACAACTCGAAGATTTTAGAGAAGATAATCCAACTTCTTTACTCGAAACACCAAAAATAGGAATGAAACTTCCTGATGTACTATCAGAAAAAGAAATTGATAAAATGATCGAAGTAATTGATTTATCAAAACCAGAAGGACAGCGAAATCGTGCTATTATAGAAGTGCTATACGGTTGTGGTTTACGTGTTTCGGAATTGATTAATCTTAAAATTTCTGATCTTTTTTTTGACGATGGTTTTATTCGTGTCATAGGAAAAGGAAACAAACAAAGACTTGTTCCGATAAGCGATTATACGATAAAATATATTAACTTGTACAAGGATAGTATTCGTATTCATATTCCTATTCAGGTTGGATACGAAGATTTTTTATTCCTAAATAGACGAGGGAAAAATCTAACACGTGTCATGATTTTTACAATTGTAAAAGAGTTGTCGATAATTGCTGGAGTTAAAAAGACAATTAGTCCACATACATTTCGTCATTCTTTTGCCACTCATTTATTAAAAAATGGAGCAGATCTTCGTGCAATTCAGCTGATGTTAGGACATGAAAGTATTACGACGACAGAAATTTATACGCATGTTGATCAAGAATTTATTCGAGATGCGATTATCAAATTTCATCCAAGAAATAAATAACCATCAACCTAAATAAGATGATAAAATCATTCAAATTTTGTCCTAACTGTGGACATGCAATCAATCACTTTGATTTTAGAAAAATGACATGCAACAACTGCGATTTAGTTTATTATCAAAACGTAGCTGCGGCTGTGGCAGTTATTCTAATAAGAGAAGATAAGATTTTATTTACCGTTCGTAATAAAGAGCCAAAGAAAGGAATGTTAGATTTGGCAGGAGGGTTTACAGATCCTGATGAATCGGCAGAAAGAACATGCCAGCGCGAGATAGAGGAGGAGTTAGGAATTACAATTCCAATCGAAAAATTCAACTATTTTATTTCGCAACCCAATGATTACGAATACAAGGGAATCCCTTATAAGACCTGTGATTTAGCTTTTATTGCTGATTTTCCTGACGAAGATATTATTCTTGAAAAAGAAGAAATTGCAGCTGTAAAGTGGATTGCTATTAAGGATATTAATTTAAGTGATATCGGTTTTGATTCATTACGAAAAGTAGTTGAAACGTATATAAATTCTTTGAAATAACTAACATAATGTGATATTGAAACATTTAAAAATAATATTTCAGCTTCACATCTTAAAAAAATAAACAATGAATAAAATACTTTTATTAAGTGCTATTTTCCTAACAATAGTTTCATGTAGTACGCAAAATGTAGCGGTTGATTATGATCGAAATTTTAACTTTGAACAGAACAAGACCTATACGTTTTCTCAATCAGTGAATTTAGGTTTAAATGATTTAGATTCTGCTCGATTATTTTCTTCAATCGAAAAAGGAATGTTGTATAGAGGTTTTCAGAAAACCAATGAAGGGAATTTAATGGTTGATATTAAACCAGAAGAATTTGTTTCGACACAACAAAATTCTAATGTAGGTATCGGTATGGGAACAGGTGGTTACGGTTTTGGTGGAGGAGTTTCTGTCGGGATTCCGATCATGTCACAGAAGTTGAATCAAAACTTTATGATTTCGATGACTAATGCTGGTCGATTGGTGTGGGAAGGAACACTTAAAATTCAAATGCCTTTAAAGGCTTCTCCAGAAACGCGTGCAGCAAATATACATAAAGGGGTTACCAAGTTATTACAAAAGTTTCCACCGAAAAAGAAATAAAGAGACTGTATCACAATTTGAGAAAACAGTCTCTTTTGTGTTTTTTCTTAGACTCCAATCTGAGAAAAGTTTTAAATAGAAGATTTTTACCTAACATCATTAAGTTGTGAGACTTCTTCTTTTAAATGATTTAATTCAAGGATCGAATTATCAATATCATTTTAGCTTAACTTTTACTTCTTCTCCGTCAGATTTAACTTCTACAAATAACTCAAGAAATTCGCTACTATTTTTATAATATTCATAAGGTTTATAATAATCTGTTCTACCTCCATATCCGTTATATGCACTTCCAGTATATTGATTTCCTGAAAAAGTTGTAGTATAATTTAAAGTTCCATATAAATAATACTTACCAGGTTTCATATTCGGAAATGTAAATTCTCCACTACTATTGGTAATAGCCTCTATTCTATATCTGTAAGCAGCAGGTTCCATATAAACAAATCTATTTTTTTTTGGATTATGTTTAGCTTTATCTTTCCATAAGGTATAGTAATCATTAAAATAAGGTGTTACAGGAAATAAGATTACTTTGATTTTATTTGCATATATTTTATTTCCTGTTTTAAGACCAAAATGAGAATTAGATCGTGCTCTTGTAAATGCAACTCCAGTAATTTTTCCATTACCAATTGCGAGCATATTTTTAGTGGCTATAGAATCAAATTTTGTTTTGGGTTGAGTAATAATCTCAGTTTGCTTTTTTAATTGAGCATCCTTTACAGATTTTTCGGGTTCAACATATTGAGCATTAATAAAAAAACTAAGGTGTAGAAAAGCTCCAATTAATAAAGTGTTTTTCATAATCATTATGATTTTTAATTAATTTTAAAAATACTATAATTTTTTTAATTTCGTTATATGTTTATGTAAAACTGATTAACTTATACTAATTCGTGATTAATAGAGATTTTTTTATTTATAAATTGAAAATCAATTCGTTTTCCTCTGATTGTTGAAGTTTAGATTGTTGTAATAGTTTCAATGTTTCAGGTTGATTCGCATTAGCTTTAGCAGCAATTTTATCCAATTTTAATTCATTTTTTGCGTAATCCACAATAGCATTTAGCACTTCTGTTCCATAACCTTTGTTTTGAAATTTACGTTTCAAACGAATGTTAATAACAGGACCATATTTAGTTTGGCGTAAACCGCCCCATCCAACAAATCGTCCGCTCTTTTTTTCATGCACACCCCAAAGACCAAAACCATGCTCTTGGTAATGTTTTTCCATGCTTTCTATAAAAAACTTTGCTTCGTCTTCAGATTTATAAGGTTTTTCATTAACGATTTTCATCAATTCTTTGTCCGAATTTAATTGAAATAATTCGAATGCATCAATTTCGAAAAACTCTCGTAATACCAAACTTTTTGTTTCGCAAATAACTTTCATTAAAACGTTTTAGTTGATGCAAAGTTAATTCGATTTAGAGAATAAAAAAAGTCTTACCAATTCAGATAAGACTTTTATAGTTACTTTTTATTCGGTGTTTTAGTTTTTGGAGGTGTAGCTGTTGCTTCCGAAACTTTTTGGTTAATCTCCAATGTCAAGATTTGTCTTTTTAGATTGAAAATTTCTGTATCTTTTTGATCAATCTTAGCTTCTAAATCGTTTACTTTTTGCGTTAATTCGGCAACTTGCTTTTCTTTTTCGTTTAATTGCGCATAGAAAAGTTTAGATTTTTCTCCAGTACTATTTAAAGCTGAATACAATTCTTGCAAATTCGTATCGTGTTCTTTTTGAGCAATTCTAATCATAGATTGCGCATTCGATAAAGCGGTATCTTTGATGTGCAACTCACTCTTCGTTTTAGCTAAATCTTTTTCAAGAGTTTCTATTTTAAGATTTGCTAATTTCAACTCTTTCGATGTATTCGACTGATCGTCTAAAGCTTTGTAGTAATTAATTTCTAATTCTTGGTGTTGTTTCTGAGGTACGCAACTTGTAATTGCGAAAAGGGTAAAACAACAAAGTACAATTTTTTTCATTTCTATAATCTTAAACGTCTAACTCTAATAAAACAGGACAATGATCCGAGTGCTTTGCATCTGGTAGAATTGTAGCACGCGTCATTTTTTCTTCTAAAGTAGTACTTACCATATTGTAATCTATTCTCCAACCTTTATTATTGTTGCGAGAATTTGCTCGATAAGACCACCATGAATAATGATGAGGTTCTTTTACAAAATATCGGAAAGAATCAATCATGTTACACTCATCAATAAAAGCTGACATCCATTCTCTTTCGATGGGTAAAAATCCCGAAACTTTTGCGTTACGAACAGGATCATGAATATCAATTGCTTCGTGACAGATGTTGTAATCACCACAAATTACTAAATTAGGATGTGATATTTTAAGCTCTTTGATGTAATCCTTAAAATCATCACAAAACTGTAATTTAAAATCTAATCGATCAATATTAGTTCCACTTGGTAAATATAAACTAATGACGGAAACATTGTCAAAGTCAAGCCTCAAAACACGTCCTTCTCTGTCAATATAATCTATTCCAGTTCCGATTTGTACGTGATTAGGTTTTATTTTAGAAAAAATTGCGACACCGCTATATCCTTTTTTCTCTGCAGCATGCCAATAAATATGGTAGCCCAAATCCTCGAAGGGTTTTGTGTCTACTTGTTCTTGCATCGCTTTTGTTTCTTGAATACAAAAAACATCTGGTTGTGCGGCTTCTAACCAATCAACCAAACCTTTGGTTATCGCAGCGCGAATTCCATTTACATTGTAACTGATGATTTTCATAGAAAGCGAAATTAATAAATATTTATGACGGATTGATTTAGAATGATAAATAAAGTGAATATTTTTTGTAACTTTTTAGAAATTAATACGTCTTAATAATAAAAAGCATCAATATGAAATACATTGTTCTTCCCATTTTAATAGTCAGTTCGTTTGGATTAGCGAGTTGTTCGGTAGATTTAAATTCTAAATCTCCTGCTTCTAATTATTTAGATCGCGCAGAAGCAAGTGATAATACGATCAAAGAGGTACGGAAAATTTCTTCTTTTGAAGGAATTGATGTCAGTAGTGCAATAAATGTAACGGTTTCTGATGGTAATTATGATGGCGAAATTTCTGTTGAAGCCCCAGATAATATATTGGATAGAATTGTAACCGAAGTAGAAAAAGGTATTTTAGTGATTAAAATTAAAGGTACTGTTAATCTGAAAAATGCTACGATTAAAGTTAACTTTCCACATAAAAAATTACGTTCATTCAATCTTTCTGGTGCAACGAATGTAACCGTTATTCCAACCCAAAAAGTAGAAAAATTAGCAGTAGATTTATCGGGAGCAAGTAATTTGAAATTAGATGTAGTTTCTAATTCTATTTCTGTTGATAATTCTGGCGCTTCAAGCATGAAAATTACTGGAAATGTACAGGATTTAAACATCTCTGTTTCGGGAGCATCATCGTTTATTGGAAAAGAGCTTAAAGCTGCAAATGTAACAGTAGAGTGTTCTGGTGCAAGTTCAACAACTGTTTGGGCTGTGAATAGCTTGACTGCCGATAGTTCTGGAGCAAGTTCTGTTCGCTATGTAGATGAAAATGGATTGAAAACGAAAGTAAGTACTTCTGGAATGTCTTCAATAAAAAAGATGTAAGTCTTTTATAAATGTAAAATATTAGCATAAAAAAATCGGATGAATTTTATCCGATTTTTTTATGCTTTTAAATGTTTTATATTAAAACTGCCAACCTAATGTTAACAAGAATAAATTGTTGTCTAATTTAACTTTTGGGGCATACGTATTAGGTAAAGAAACAAAATTGTAGCTTGTGTCAATATAATCTGTTCCACCTATTAACTGTTGGTATTTTTGAGTTTGGTATTGATAAGCAGCATCAATATAGAATCCTCCAAAATCGTATCCTAAACCAAAACTTGCACGGTTAATATCTCCTTGAAAAGCTTTAGATAAAACAGCAGCGTTTGTTACCACATTGTTTTCATTTGCTAAATCGATAGAGAAATCTTTGTAAGGAGAAGTGACATAGTTGTATCCGGCTCTTACTTTGAAACGATCTACACGATACTCTGCACCAACTCTAACTTCGCTCGAGTTCTTTACAAAATGATTGATGAAGTTGTTTGTATTATTGAAATATTGAGAAGGTTTTAATTTTGTGTCGTTATTCATGTGGTACGTATAATCAGCACCAATTGATAAGTTTTTACCCACAACAAAACCTAAACTTCCTACTAAACGTCCACCACGAGTCATGTCATAATCTGAAGAATACATATAGTAAGAATCAACTGCTCCATCATTGTTAAAGTTTGCAGCATAATAATCTTCAGCAACATTGTACCAAACAGGAGAATGATAAGCTGCTCCTAAACGTACATTGTGGTTCACTTTGTAAATAGCTCCTAAAGAGAACGAAAAGCCTTGTCCTATTTCACTATAAGGTGCGCCATCTGCGTTATAAACATAGGTTTGACCATTGTTATCATCACGTTCGGCATATTGTTCAAATCCTGAATAATTTGTTTCATGAAAATTTAATCCTGCACCTAAATAGATTTTATCATCATAACTTGTACCTAAATTAACCGAGAATTTAGATTTGTATCCGTCAATATCTTTAATGTAACCATTAAAAGTTCCATCAGGATCAGTAAACTTAATCCCTTCGTTCGTGCCAATTGTTGAATAATTGTCTAAGCGTTGATTAAGAAAAGCTACTCCAACAGAAAACCTGTTCCATTTAGAACCAGGGTTTTCGAAAACAAATGTTCCTCCGAATTGTTGAAAATCAAAATTACTATCAGATTCTTTTATTTTTGTTCCAAAAGTAGTTGTGTTGTTAAATGTAGAAACTCCAGCTGTAAATTGTACATCAGAATTAATTGCAACACCTAATCCTGCAGGGTTTTGTTCTACAGAGTTTATATCACTTCCTAAAGCTCCAACAGCTCCACCAACACCAATATATTTGGCATTTCCACTATTGATATCTTGAGAGTATAAATTAATTGCGTTTGTAGAGTACTGAGTGTCGTAACCTGTACCTTGTTGTGCAAAAGCAAATGCACCAATTAAGGTGCAAAGGCTTGTAATTATTTTTTTCATTATTAATTATCTAAATCAAATTATCTTCTTCCTCCACCACGAGAGCCTCCGCCTCCCATGCTTCCACGAGATCCACCTCCCATGCTTCCGCTGCTCATGCTACTTCCTCTACTTGGAGCGGGAGTTGAGTATGAAGGACGAGAGTTATTCATACTTCCTCTGTCGTAACTTCTACTTGGTTGTTGATATTGTTGTGCTTCTCTCGTTGGTCTTGTGTTGTATGTTGGTTGCTGTGTTTGAGCTGGTCTTACTTCACGAGTTGGACGAGTTGTGTTATTTTGTCCCTGATTAACAGAAGGTCTAACTTCTCTTGTTGGACGTGTATTGTTTATTTGTCCTTGATTGATCGTTGGTCTTACTTCACGAGTTGGACGAGTTTCTCGAACAGTACTTGTACTTCCTGGTCTCACTTCACGAGTAGGACGAGTTGCAGAACCGTTAATATTACTAACTCTTGAAGGTCGAATTCCGTTAGAGACATTTCCTCTTCCGTAACTTCCTATTGGACGTGTTGAATTGATTGAGTTATTAAAACGACCTCCGTTTCTATATCCTGGCTGAGAATAAATCCCTCTTGGACGATAGTATCCATAATATCCATTACCATAGTAACCAGGATATCCATACCAATTATTCCATCCATAATATCCTGAATAGTAAGGTCTGTTCCAACCCCATCCGTAGTAACCATTGTACCAAGGGCTGCTCCAACCCCAACCGAATGAGATCCCAAATCCATTTCCGTACCATCCGCCATACCAAGGGTTATAATAACCCCAATGATATGGATTATAAAATCCACCCCAGCCATAGCTGTACCAAGGATAGTTGTTCCAAATGTTAATTTCTACACCGTCATTTCTTCCCCAATTATAACTGTTAGTTCCGCTTAGTGAAAGCGTATAATCATTGTTTCCGAAATAGTTGTATCCACCTAAATCGTATCCGTTAATTTTAACTTTTGTTGTCGATTTTTCAGAAGTGCCATTTTGTGTACTATCCAAATCATCTTGGTAATAAAATTGCTCTGCTCCATTTCCTTCGGCATCAAAGTATGGACTACCAATTTTTATTTCTCCAAGATTATCTTGTTCATTATCGTCTTGTGGTTGAGCTTGTTGATATGTTTTATCTGTTTTCGGGTTGTAATAAACACCGTCGCTTTCGTAACCACTTGGTTGATAAGTCGAACAAGAAGAAATTCCTAACGCGGCTACCAGTAATAGAGTAGTTGAAGAAATTTTATTAGAAATTTTATAAACTTTGTTCATAATTATAAATTTACATCGTTTGTAATAATTAAATTTGCATAAATTTAATGGCAATAATAATGCCAAGTAAAGATACGAAACTTATCAACAAATATAAAAGATTATGGCAAAATTAACAACTCGTGCTGAGGATTATTCTAAGTGGTACAATGAGCTTGTTGTAAAAGCGAATCTAGCTGAAAATTCGAAGGTTAGAGGTTGTATGGTGATTAAACCATACGGATATGCTATTTGGGAAAAACTACAAGCAGAACTAGACAAAAGATTTAAAGAAACTGGTCATCAAAATGCTTATTTCCCCTTATTTGTTCCTAAAAGTTTATTCGAAGCCGAAGAAAAAAATGCAGAAGGTTTTGCAAAAGAGTGTGCAGTTGTTACACATTATCGATTAAAAAATGATCCAGATAACAAAGGAAAATTGATCGTGGATCCCGAAGCAAAGTTAGAAGAAGAATTAATTGTTCGTCCGACTTCCGAAGCAATCATTTGGAGTACTTACAAAGGGTGGATACAATCGTATCGCGATTTACCAATCTTAATTAATCAATGGGCAAATGTTGTTCGTTGGGAAATGCGTACACGCTTATTTTTAAGAACAGCTGAATTTTTATGGCAAGAAGGACATACTGCTCACGAAACACAAGAAGAAGCAATTGCAGAAGCACAACAAATGCAGGAAGTGTATGCTGATGTGGTAGAGAATTTTATGGCTATTCCAGTTGTAAAAGGTAGAAAATCAGATTCTGAACGTTTTGCTGGTGCTGATGATACGTATACAATCGAAGCATTGATGCAAGATGGTAAAGCCTTACAAGCGGGAACTTCTCACTTTTTAGGTCAAAATTTTGCGAAAGCATTTGATGTGAAATTTGCAAGTAAAGAAGGTAAACAAGAGTATGTTTGGGCAACTTCTTGGGGTGTTTCTACTCGTTTGATGGGGGCATTAATTATGACTCATTCTGACGATTTAGGATTGGTTTTACCTCCGAAATTGGCACCAATTCAAGTGGTGGTTGTTCCAATTTATAAAACTGAAGAACAATTAGAAGAGATTCGTCAAGTGGTTGATAAATTTACGTCAGAATTGAAATCGAAAGGAATTTCAATCAAATTTGATGATGATGATAAAACGAAACCAGGATGGAAATTTGCTGAATACGAACTGAAAGGTGTTCCTGTACGAATTGCAATAGGTCCAAAAGATTTAGAAAAAGGTCATGTTGAGGTAGCGCGCCGTGATACGTTAGAAAAACAATTTATTGCTTTAGATCATGTTTCAACAGAGGTAGAAAAATTATTAGAAGATATTCAAAATAATTTATTCCAACGTGCAGTAGACTTCCGCGATACGCATACAACAGAAGCTTCAACTTTCGAAGAATTTAAAGATATTATCGAGCAAAAAGGAGGTTTTGTTTCTGCCTTATGGGATGGAACAGAAGAAACGGAAGAAGCAGTGAAAAATGCAACAAAAGCAACTATTCGTTGTATTCCTCAAGCGTTCGAAATACCAACAGAAGGAGTGGATATTTTCTCTGGAAAACCTGCAAAATACAGAGTTTTATATGCGAAAGCGTACTAAAAATTAAATCTTACTAATAAAAAAAGAAGCTATTTATAGACTGCACCCAAAAGTTTGGACAGATTAAAAATTAATAATTATAAAAATGAGTTCGATATTGTATCGGGCTCATTTTATTTAAGTTCGATTTTATTCTATCGTTATTGTAATAGTAAATGTATTGTTTTATTTCTTTTTTTAGCTCTTCAATAGAATTAAATTTTTGTAAATAAAATAGTTCCGATTTCAGTATTCCGAAGAAATTCTCGATAATAGCATTATCTAAGCAATTTCCTTTTCTACTCATACTTTGTATGATTCCTTTTTCATTTAATAAAGCCTGATATTGTTTCATTTGATATTGCCATCCTTGATCTGAATGTAATATCAAATCTTTAGTGTCTTTCGTTATTTTAAATGCCTTTTTAAGCATTTGAGTTACTTGATTAAAAACAGGTCGTTCGCTTAACTCATAGCTGATAATTTCTTGATTGTACAGATCCATTATCGGTGATAAATATAGTTTTTTATCTTTTACTTTAAACTCGGTAACATCTGTTACCCATTTTTGGTTGGGTTTATCAGCCTTAAATGCTCTTTGCAAGATGTTTGGTGCAATCTTTCCTTGTTCTCCTTTGTAAGATTTGTATTTTTTTCTTCGAATCAAACTCTTTAATCCTAAGCTATTCATCAGTTTAAGAACAGTTTTATGATTGATGATAGTTCCTGATTTTCTTAATTCATCGGTAATTCGTCGATAGCCATATCGCCCTTTATGCTGATGATAAATGGATTTTATCTTAAGTTTTAATTCCTCGTATTTATCTGTTTTACTACGTGAAATATGATAGTAAAAGCTGCTTCTAGCCATATGTGTACAATCTAAAAGTAAATTTAGATGAAATTCTGGCCTTAATTCATTTATGGCTTGCGTCCAAGTTTCTTTTGTTTTTCTTCCTCGGCTTGAATTAAGGCATTGAACTTTTTTAAGAGTGCAACTTCACAACGTAAACGTTCAATCTCCAACAATAGTTCTTCTTCTCTTGTTAACGGTTGTTTCGATTTTTTAGGTCCACCCTTAGATGTGCTCATAGTCTTGGGACGGCCTTTTGGTTTGGGTTTTAATCCGTCTATTCCAAAGGTAGCAAAATCTTTTTGCCATTTTATAATAACCGATTCACTTGGAATATTAAATTTCAAGCGTGCTTCACGCAAACTAAGAAACTGTTTGGTTATAGTCTTAATAACTTTCAACTTAAATTCAACGCTATACGTTTGGTTTTTTTTAGGTTCTATACCTGAAATTCCTTGATTATGATAATCAGAAACCCATTTCTTTAATAAAGAAGCATGTATATTTTCTTTTTTACTAATTGAACGTATTGTTCGATGTTTTTCTAAAACTTCTTTCACACAGCGTAACTTAAATGCTACACCATATTTTACTTTTCTTGTCATAAAAAATGCCCCCAAAAGTGTCTAACTTTTTGGGGGCAGTGTATTTATAGCTTCTTTTTTTATTTTGTCTTATGTTATTCTGATGTAATTGCTGTAGTAGGAAAACTATTTTTTTTAGTTTTTAACACGTTTAAAATAAATTCTTTGAATCTGGATACTCTTAAATATTTTGGAAATGAAGTTTCCTTTTTTTAGAGTAATATGTATTCATTCTTCAACGTTTTATGTGAGTACCCTCCCACTTAGACCGAATAAACCTCCCTATTTATTCGGTATAGATGCGATAAAAACGCACTATAGAGGTAGTATAAAGGCGTTATAGAAGGATGAATGTAAGCAATCGAATTGAAAGAATCTTGAAAAAATAGAAGCGTTTCTAATTCATTGAAGCTGATTGATAAATATAGTATATTATGGTCGATTTCTATCAATCTTTTATTAAAATTAATTGAACAAATTTTCCAATAAATTCTCAAACAAAAACTGTTCTAATTGTTATAATTAACTATGGTAGGGCGAAGAAAGGGAAGATTTAAACAAAGGAATAACAAAAATTACCTATAATTTCTTAAATTTACCTACAGAAGTTCTTTGGAATGCATCCAAAAAGATCAATTATACCTACGATGCAAGTGGTGTAAAGTTAAGAAAAATCGTAACAGATGGGACTACCATTACTACAACCGATTATTTAGGTGGTTTTCAGTGCCAAAACAATGTATTACAGTTTTTCCCAACAGTAGAAGGATATGTTAATGTGACCAATGGTATAGCATTTAGTTATGTGTACAATTATACTGATCATTTTGATTCATGAATGAAAAACTTTAATAAAGTTTTTCGTGAAATGACCCGAGTGAAGCGAGTGTCCGCGTAAGTTATGCATGGGACAATGTAAACAGTAAATTAAAAACCGTAAACGAAGACCATTATTATCCGTTTGGCTTACAACACCAGGGGTATAATAAACCACCGAAAGATATTACAGGAGGTATTGGAAGTGTGGAAATAGGCATTGGATTAGGAACAAGTTCTGGTTCTGCGAATTATAAGTACAAATACAATGGTAAAGAGTTACAAGATGAATTAAACCTAAATCTGTACGACTACGGCGCAAGAAACTACGATCCTGCTATAGGACGTTGGTTTAATGTGGATGCTATGGCTCCTAAATATTTTTCTCATAGCCCTTATACTTATACTCTTAATAATCCTATTTATTTTATTGATCCTGATGGAATGCAAGTAGCAGGACCAGGAGATGAAGATGACCCTATTGAACTTCAAACAGTGGTAGTTTATGCTTCAAAATCTAATAATTCTGGATTTTCAGGAATTAATATTAATATACCTACACCTGATCTTAAATCTGCCTTTTTTGGTAATCATGTAGATAGAGCCTACAGAAATGTACTTTCTCCTAAAAATATAGATAGATATTTAATAATGCAAAATGCTAAAAGAGAAGCTGAATGGGGATTAGTTAAAGGTTCTGCCTTTTTATTATCTCCAATTATTTTACCCGAATTAGTCGCTTATGGATCAATTGTTGGAGAATCAAAATTTATTATAGTTGTTATTAAAACAGCTACTGATGTATATACACAAACTATTTTTAGTGATAAACCTGAAGATGTTAATATAGTTTCTGCTGTTGCAGGAGCTGTTGTTCCGTCTGCATTTTCTGGAGCAGCCTCTGAGACTACTCAATTAGGACAAATAGCTTTAGATCCAGAAAAAGAGCTTACTTCACAAGATGTAACTAAAGCAATACTAAAATCAACTTTATTACCGTTTCAAAGTAATATTTTTACTGGTGTAATAAAAAATACAGGAGGAGGTGACGTCGCCGCAGAAGTTACTGGAGCAGTTATAAATAAAATTGGCGGAAATAGTATTGATGAAAAAGTTGAAAAATATATAAAACCTTAGTAAATGAAATTTAAATTATCCAAAACTCAACAGTATTTTTTAGGAATATTAATTGTAGCAGTAATAGGTTCAGTTTTACTTCTAAATCAAAAAAGAAAATTTTCAAAACTTATGATTAGTTCCGAATATACTATAGGAACGATTTTTGATTTTAAAAAAAATCCAAGAAGGGACGATCAATTTCTATATTCTTTTAAAATTAATAATATAGAATATAAAAGAGAAATAGCATTCAATAAATCTAATAATCTTTTTGTAGGTAAACGCTATTTTGTTGTATTTGAAGAAGGAAATCCTGAAAATTCAATGCTAATACCATTTTTATTTGTGCCAGATACCATAACAGAAGTACCCGCAAAAGGTTGGCAAGAACCACCAATTCCTATAGATAAAAATGAAATAAAAAAATTTTTAGAGAATTATTAAGAGGAACATGGTAGTGTTCCAGATGTGTTGGTAGAATACAAACATATTTAACAATGCCACAAAAGGCAAACCAAGGTTTGTCTTTTGTTATTTTATCAGTTTTAATAAAGCTTTAATTTCGGTAGTGTATCAGATGTGTTGTTGACTCGTAAAAGACACACAAACAATATTTTAATTATAAAATAACTTTACCCAATGGTGGACTAATCTCTATTATTGGGTATTTTTATTCACTTAAAACAACTAAAATCAATTCATTTGATAAGTTTGTGTATCAGATGTGTTGGTAGAAAATTTTAACACAATTTATCATTAACAATGTATGACAAAATCAACTTTTATGATAGAAAATCAAGCAAAAATGTGTTCCAATTGTTCTGATAAATTAATCAAATATGGAAAAACGAAGAACGGAAAACAACGTTATAAATGTAAATTTTGTCATCATACCAAAGTAGAATTTTATAGTTATAAGGCTTATCTTTCCACCATAAATTTCAATATTATCCAATTAACCAAAGAAGGATTAGGGATTAGAAGTACAGCTCGTTATTTACAAATATCTCCAACCACACTACTCAAACGGCTTTTAGAAATCGCTTCAAAAATAATTCCACCCAAACTAACCATAGAAGATAGGGAATTTCAAGTCGATGAACTCAGAACCTTTCATAAAAAACGCCTAAAACCTATTTGGATTACCTATACTTTTTCACTTCACACTCGAAAAATACATACTTTTCATGTCGGTTATCGAACAATAGAGATCTTCAAAAAACTCCTTAACCCTATCATTCAAACAAAACCAACAAAGATTTATACCGATAAACTCAATACTTATCGGTTAGTTATTCCTTCTGCACTTCATTCAACCAGGTTTCGATCTACCAATCATATCGAAAGAAATCACCTTAATCTACGCACTCATCTGAAACGATTAAACCGAAAAACCATTTGCTACACAAAAAACATGGACATACTATCCGCTATCCTAACCATTTATTTTTGGAGCTGAACTACCAGACTATTTATCCAAATAAATCAATCTTACTAAAATTTTATAACACCTTTTATGTAAAACAGAAATATAAAACCTCCAAATGGAGGTTTTTTTTATGATTTGTAATTTAAGATTATGTTTAGTAGGTATATTGTTTAAAATACAATTTTTTATATCCTTAAAAATCATTAAATTTGTATCCAAGTGAATACAAAAAGAAATGTACTTTATTGAAAAAACTACTGATTTTGATAAATGGTTTCGTAAGTTAAAAGACTTACGAGCAAAGGCTAAAATTTTAGTTAGAATTCAAAAATTAGAAAAAGAAGAACACTTTGGAGATTGTGAACCTGTTGGCAATGGAATTCGAGAATTATAGATCAACTATGCTAAAGGATATAGAGTGTATTTCAAAGAAATGGATGGTAAAATAGTAATTCTGCTTATCGGAGGAGATAAATCTACTCAACAAAAAGATATTGAGAAAGCTAAAGAAATATGGGATAAATTAAAAAAATAAAGAAACATGGAAACATCAAAATTTGATATAGCCGATTATTTAGATAGTAATGAAATGATTGCTGAATACTTAAATGCAGTCTTAGAAGATGGTAATGAAAATGAAATCATCACTGCTATTGGAAACATTGCAAAAGCAATTGGAATGACTAAAATAGCAGAAGAAACAGGTCTTAGTCGTCCAAGTTTATATAAAGCTTTATCTGATGGTTCAAAACCTCAATTTGGAACTATAATGAAAGTTTTAAAAGCTGTGGGAGGACAAATACAAGTAAATCCTGTTCAAGCTTAATAGATAAATATAGACCTCCTAATTGGAGGTTTTTTTAATGCCCTATAATATCAATTATGTTTAGTAGGTGTTCTCATTAAAACCAATCTCTATTTTAGAAGTGACAAGTATTTTTCATACTCCTCTATCTCCATTCTAATATCACTTTTTTCGGGTATAATGAGTAAAATAATAAGTCAATATTATATTAACGTATTAAATTTTAATTAATAATTAAAATAATAAACATAAAATTTTTAAAACCTAACAATCATATAAATAATAATTTATCCATTTATTAAACAAATAATTAATGACTAAATTATATTTACTCACTCCTATTTAATGTTATATATCAATAAATTAGTAAATTAGCAACTCAATTAAACTATGTAAAACCTGTAATACAGGATAAGGACATAATTAGCTAAACCAACTAGCTTTTTCTTAAGAAAAGCTAGTTTTTACATTTTAGTAATCAATTTAAAGAGAACGTTAATCTAACAATATAATTAATTTAAAATGAATAGTTTATAATTTATTTCAACAACGTACATTGAACAAATTTCACCTTGATAAATGACAAAAACAAAATTATGAAACGCTATAACATTCAAAAACTACCCTAAATAAATAGTTAAACAAATACAATTAAGAATATGAATTATAATAAATTTCAATTATTTTTTATTTTTATGTCGTGTATTTTTAGTTATTCCCAAGTAGGGATTACAAAAAAAAATACGATCGACATACATGAACATGCCATCTTACAAATAGACGGACAATATAATGGAGATAATTATGGAGTAATGCTTCCTGCAATTACAAAAGAAGAGTATTTACCTCTATATAATTCTTCCGAACCAGATAATTATGAAGATGATCCTACAATGATAGGAAACATTATGCATAATACCACTTATTCTACTTTTCATAGCTATAATGGACAGGAATGGTTGAATGAAGCTAAAGATAATACTAGTTTCGAAGCAAATAGAGCTCGTTTTACAACAAATGGTAATGAAGAAAGAGCTGTTACATGTGGTTCAGTTGTAGTTGTTATTGTTTGTGGTCGTCACGAACCCTTAGATTTTCCTAAAGAAGTTTACAATAATTTAGGGATTATAAAACGACCTGGACGAACTACAAGTTCTTCTGGTAACAGAGAGCGTGCTGATTCAGAATTTGCTATTACACAAGATGGTGTTTATGAAATAGCTATTAATATTCCGTCGAAAACAGTAGGAGTTTTATCTTTAACAGGAGATCCTCAATATCAGCTTTATCTCTATAAGAATAACTCTTCAATTAATACGACTAATGAAACAAAATTATTAACTTTTTTACCAGACGCGTATTCTGTTCTTGGAATTGGAGGAGATTCTAATACAGCAGCGTTTGCTACAACTACGGTTCGATTACAAGCAGGAGATTCTCTTGTTTTAAGAATACACTCTCCTTTAGCAGGAGTAGGATTAGGAAATAGTCTTACAGCTAAAGATAATCCAACAATAGCAGCTAATTATGCAAGAGAAATATTATTTACTAAAATAAGCGATTAAGATGAGAATAAATATACCATTATTAATAAGTGTAGGCTTATGTATTTTATATAGTGCTAATGGGCAAGTCAAAATATCGGCTAATGGGGATGGAATTGTACATCCTAAAGCACTTTTACAAGTGGATAGTAATACACAAGGTGTGATTTTACCAAGTGTTAATAACGAAACGGAATTACCTCACTATGACTTAGCGCAACCTGATAATTATACAAATGTAGAAATAGACAATGGTTTGTTAATGTATAATAAAGCGACCAAAGAAGTAATGAAATACGATGGATACAAATGGTTGTCGAGTAACGAAAAAAGTATCCGAAATTATCGTAATTTGACCATCTTGGGGTCTGATGCTCCGAATGAAGTGGTAGCAAGTGTTTTGGGAATTACAGGACGTCCAATTATAAAATATACGATATCACATAATCCAGATAGAAATATTATAAATAACCTTGGACTTATTGTTAACCCTAATGGAGAGGTAACGATTATAAAAGATGGATATTATAAAATAAACCCTTCTCTGAAAGCTACTGGAGCCGGAGGTTTAGCTGTTGGTAATGTTTCTATTATTCTGTCATTGCAGGCATTGTATGTTGGAGCAATAAATGATGGTTGGCAAAAAATTAATGAAAACAGTTACTTACTCGATGGATTAGTTATAACTGTTGGGAATTTTGGAACAGTAAATTCTTTTAATGTAATAAAATATTTAAAGTCAGGTGATAAAATTAGAGTAAAAGCTGGTATTACAGCAGGTTCCGGAATATCTTTAGGAGCTGGCGTTACCTTTGTACCAAGTGACATAGATTCATATTTATACATCGAAAAAATAGACTGATAATGAAAAAACATATATTATTTAATTTAGTAATATTTTTAACTACATTAGTTACAAATGCCCAGGTTAATATTGGAAGAGAAACAGCTATCAGTGATAAAGGAATTTTGAACCTTATTAATATCGAAAATAATGCTGCAAAATCTAAAGGAATGATGATTCCCACAGTAGAGAACGAAACCGAATTACCTTTGTATAACACATCAGAAGTAGATCTCTTTACAGATGACCATACTATGGAAGGTATGGTAATGTATCAAAAAGATATACAGCGTGTAGTCGTTTACGATGGTGAAAAATGGAAATCTATGCTTTACGAAAAAAATCGTAACAAATCTACTCGACTTAGTATGAATGCTTCGGATCCATATCGTCCAAAAATAGCATGCGTTTTAGTTGGGTGTGGAAGAAATGATGTCCCTTTTGGTTTATATAATAGTCAAGATGATTACGATGAATTAGGTATTTTGGATACAAGTGGAATAGTAAATGATAACTTTAATAATTTTACCATCAAAGAATCTGGCTTCTATCGTATTCTTGTCAGTCTGAAAGTAAAAACATCTGGGTTACATGTTACTCCTCCTGTTATTTCTTTTCAAGGAATAAAAAATGATTATATACTTGCTCGAAATGATATTGAACTCAACGAAGTTATTTTAATTACAGCAGGTGCAAACAGAACAGGTTCAATGGAATTTGTAGGGATGTTTAACAAAGGTGACAAATTTAAAATACAAGTATCAGCAGGTGTAGCTATACTTACTGTTGCAGATGTTTATACAGTAGAACCTGAAGATCAGACATTCATAAGCATAGAAAAACTATTTTAATTATAAACTTAAACTGACTATAATACTTTTTTTATTTTTTCTGCAACTATAAATACACAAGAGGGAGTTGGAATAAAACAACAAAGAGAAATTTTACATGTTTATCCTTTAAGAAATATAACCAATGTTGCATAAAGTACAACAGCTTATTTTTTTGGTACAAAATGTGACTGAAATGTAGCAATAGGGAATAATTCACCAAAGGTGAAGTCGTGTGTTATGTACAAGGAGGAGAAAGTCAAGGAATCTATAATGGGGTAGTGTTCCAAATGTGTTGTTTTTACACAATACTCACAAAAACAATTAATTAACTATAAAATAATTTTACTCAATAGTGGACTAATCTCTACTATTGGGTATTTTTATGCGTTTAAAACAGCTAAAGTCAATTCATTTGATAACCTTGTGTATCAGATGTGTTGTTATTTACACAACGTATTAATTCACAATAACACAAAAGGCAAACGTTTGTTTGCCTTTTGTTATTTTATAAAGTGGTACCAAATTATAGAATTTCATGCAAAAATAATAGACCAACTAATATGCTTTTTTTAAACAATATTCTTCGACACTTGTTCGAAGAAATAGACTATTTTATCATTCAAAAAAATAGAGGATAAAACAGGACGTATACCTTATTGCATAAACTGTAATTTGTCGCCAATAATAATCAATAGGTCAATAGAAAAGGAGCTATTAATTAGCTCCTTTTCTATTTTGATGTCTTTTGTTGTGTAACTCTTTTAATGTGGCGCGCTGTTCTGGCGTAAAAACATTATCGATTTCATTAAATTCTTTTTGACGAACTTCTCTCATTTTCTTTTTCAATTCAAGTTTTTCATCAACATAACTGTCTTCAATTTGTTTTATTTTGATGACTTGTGCATCTGTCAAATTCAAATCTTTTTTTAATTGTTGTAGTTTTTGCTCTCTCGAACCTTCTTTTCTATCTTGCGCTGATGCAGTTGTTAAAGTGAAAGCAATTAATCCCAAACCTAAATATTTATAAAATGCTGTTCTCATAATTATCAACTTTTACTGTTTATTCTCTCTTAAGACATCAAATAACAAAAAAGGTTTAATCTAAGTTTTGTTAAATTTTTAATCGAATAATACAATAACTTATAAAAGATTGTAACAACAATAGTTGAATTACGACAAATTTTTTTGAATATTTTTTATTATGAATTAAACCTTTTTGAAAAAGGTTTGTCTAATAAGTTGTAAAATTTAGAACTACGTAAAAGAAAAATTGAACAAATGAGGTTAAGAAATTTATTTGCTCTAATGTTTATTTGTGTTTGTGCAAGTTTGAATGCACAAGAACTTTTAAAAATTAGAGGTAAAGTCTTGTCGAGCGACAACAAACCTGTAGAGTACACTACAATATCGCTTGAAAGTACTGAAGAAGGGGTTGTAGCCGAAGGTGCTACAGATGCAAAAGGTGATTTTGTGGTAGAAGCACAAGCAGGAGAATATATTTTGGTCATAGAACCAATGGGGTATGATGTGATAGAAAAGCAACTTAGCTTAACATCAGCTTTAGATTTAGGAACTTTTTCTGTGAAAGGTTCTCAAACTGTTTCTTTAGATGCCGCTGTTGTAACGGCAGAAAAACCAATCTACAAAGTAGAATTAGATAAGAAAGTTTATGACATGGCAAACGACCCGATGTCACAAGGTCAATCGTTGTCAGACGCTTTAGCGAATGTGCCATCTGTACAAGTTGACGCCGAAGGTAACGTTTCGCTTCGTGGAAATGATAATGTCAAATTTTTGATTGATGGTAAACCATCAGGTATGTTAGGTGTTTCGAGTGTAGCAGATGCTTTAAAGAATATTCCGGCAGAAAATGTAGAACGTATCGAGTTGGTGACAAATCCATCGGCGCGTTATGAAGCTTCTGGTTCGGCAGGGATTATTAATATTGTCTTGAAAAAAGGATCGAATGCTGGTTTTAATGGTTCTGTAACTTTGAATGGAGGGATTCCAACCATGATTGGAGGAAATGTGAACTTAAATTATAAAACGAAAAAATACAATATCTACACAACTTTAGGATCTCGTTATGCGGATCGAGAAGGAGAAGGTTCGGCTTTTATGACAAGTTTTAATAAAGGTACTGATGTCGTAAAACAATACAGATCAACGGATCGAGATAACAATAGAATTAGAAGAAATTATAATATTCGTTTAGGTGGTGAATATTATTTAGATGATAAAAACACAGTAGGTTTATCGGCTGGTTATCGTTATAATAATGGAAATAATAACGCGTTGGTTGATTATAATTATTTTGATAATGCGATGACTTTCTTGAAAAATGAGTACAATCTTCAAGATGAAAAAGAAATCGAGAATAACTTTGATTTTGATTTAAACTACAAACATGAGTTTGATAAAAAAGGACACGAGTTTGTTTTCACAGGTCGATTCTCAAGTCAAAAAGAAGATGAAGATGGTTTGGTTAAAGGATTAACAAAAAGATTTGACAATACAACAAATTCGTATGTTGATGAGTTTTCAAATCGTATTACAGATAATTTAGAAGATCAGAAAAATGTTGTCATAACAGCAGATTATGTACGTCCAATTGGAGAAAAAGGGAAGTTCGAATTGGGAGCTCGTGCAGATTTTAGTGATACAAAAACAAATAATAGAACTTATTTCTTAGAAGATAATGGCAATTATGTGGAAGACGATAGGTTTTTTGCAAATGTAGATAACCAACAAAATGTATTAGCCGCTTATACACAATACGGAAATGCGATTGGAGAAAAGTTCCAATATTTTGCAGGTTTACGCGTGGAAAGTTCTGATATGAAAATTAAGAATTATACGACAGGAGAAAACATCTCTAAAAAATACACAGATTTATTTCCAACGTTAACGTTAAACTATAAGTTTACGGATAAAAACGAGATGCAATTAAGTTATTCTCGTCGTGTTCGTCGTCCAATGGGATTCATGTTAATGCCTTTCTTCTCTGCTACAGACGATAGAAATGTAAGAAACGGAAATCCAGATCTTAATCCTACCTATACAAACTCTTTAGAGTTATCTTATATTGCTTCTGTGGGTAAATTAATGGTTACACCAAGTTTATTTTACCAAAGAACAACAGATATGATTAACCAGTTTCAACGTAAAAATATCAACGATAGCGGAGAAGATGTATTCATTACAAAGCCTATAAATGCAGGTGAAGAAGATCGTTATGGATTAGATTTAACAGCAACTTATAAACCTGCAAGATGGTGGAATTTGATGTTGAATGTGAATTTATTTGGATACAAAAGAACAGGATATTACGAAGAAACGAATGAAATAAAAGATCCTGAAACAGGAATTGTTTCTACTCAAGTAGACGCACAAGATTTTTCTGGTGACGGATTTAGTTCTCGAGGACGCTTATCATCTAACTTTACTTTACCAGCAGATTTCAAAATTCAAGTTGCTGGAAATTACATGGGAAGTATGAAAACCGCGCAACAAAAAATTGAAGATAACTTGTCAATGGATTTTTCTTTATCAAAAGATTTATTTAATAAACAAGCTACTTTATCTTTAAATGTACGTGACGTTTTTAATTCAAGAAAACGTGAAATGACACAATACGGATCGGATTATATTAATTATCAAAGTATGCGTTGGATGAAACGTTCGATTAATTTATCGTTTACTTATCGTTTCAAGAACACAAATGAAAAAGATAGAAATAGACAACGTCCTGAAGCAGAAGAGATGGGAGAAGAAATGCAAATGTAGGCAGCTTCTTAGGTTGTTATAGATCATAAAAAAAGGTTCGCATTTGCGAACCTTTTTTTATAAAATCAAGCGAAAATTAAGATTTGTTTTTCAACAAATCACGAATTTCAGCCAATAATTCTTCTTGTGTTGGACCAGCAGGCGCTTCTTCTGCAGGCGCTTCTTCTCTTTTTAATTTATTGATTCCTTTAATCATTACAAATAAAGCGAAAGCAACAATTATGAACGATATTGAAGCTGATATGAACATACCGTATTTAATTGCAGTACCCGGAATTACTAATTCAGCTAAATTGTTTAATTGTAATTTTTCTAATGTTGGAGTTAAGATTGCTGGAGTAATAATGTCTTCTACTAAAGAAGTTACAATTTTACCAAAAGCACCACCGATCACAACACCGACAGCTAAATCTACTACGTTGCCTTTTACAGCAAACTCTTTAAATTCTTTAAAAAATCCCATAAGTTTAAATTTATTTCAAAAGTTTATAATATTTAATTTGGTTGATTGGTATCTAATCTATTTTTAGAAGAGATGAATAAGTAAAGACCGATTAACATAAATGGAATACTTAAAATTTGACCATTGTTTAGTCCAATGTTTATAGCTTCGGCAACAGCTTCTTCGCCTTGGTTTTCTTTGAAAAACTCAACAACAAATCGGACTAAAAATAATAAAAATAAGAACACACCTAACATAGCGCCAAGATATTTTCTTTTATCTGTTTTATGATACATATAAAGCATGATAAAGCCTAATATAAAATAGCCAATTGCTTCATAAATTTGAGCTGGATGACGAGGAATAATTTCTCCATATCCTAAACTTTGTTGATGAAACTTTACTGCCCATGGTAAATCGGATGCTTTTCCAACGATTTCAGAATTATAAAAGTTTCCAATTCGAACAGCTGCTCCGCCAAATGGAACAACAACTGCCATTCTATCTAACAACCATAAGACATTACGATGCAAATATTTTCGACTAAATAAATACGAAGTTAAGATTACTCCCAATGCAGCACCATGACTTGCTAATCCGCTAAATCCTACAAATTCGTAATTTTGTAATAAACCAAAAAAAGCACTTTCTCCTGGAGCGTGTTGTACAGGTAAAAAGACCTCGATAGGTTTTTCTATAAAAGCAGAAGGATCATAAAATAAATATTCTCCCAATCTTGCTCCCGCAATTGCTCCGATAAAAGTATATAAGAATAAAGGATCAAGTAATTCTTTTTTCTGATTTTCTTTTTTGAAAATGTTTGACATCAAATACCAACCTACAACAAAGGCTAATATCCAGCACAAGCTGTAAATATGTACTTTGAATCCACCTACTTCAAATAAATAAGGTGTTGGATCCCAATTGATAAACGAAATTAAGTTAAGCATTAATTTTTCTTTTTAGGTACAGGGTCATATCCATGTCCTCCCCAAGGGTGACAACGACCAATTCTTTTAGTTCCGAGCCACAAACCTTTTAATAAGCCATGTTCTTTTAATGCTTCAATCATATACGATGAGCAAGTTGGTTGATACCTACAATTACTTCCCATCCACGGAGAAATTGCTAACTGATAAAATCGAACCAATAAAATAAATGGTTTTACCAAAAAATTGTTCATCTCGCAAAGTTAATCAATAACAGAAATAAAAAAGAATCAATCCAAAAGATTTATACTTTGCAGATTGATTCTTAAAAACAATAATCGTATTATAAAAACTATTTTTTAATATAGCTTGCAGGATCTAAAGCTTTGTACGACCAGTTTTGTAAAAACTCTAAAACCACTTTCGGATCATGACCTTTTGCTTCTTTGCTTTCTAAATAAGCAGAGTTTTGCGTATGAATCAAGTTTCCTTTCTCATCTAAGATTACAAAAACAGGAAAACCAAAACGCTCTGGATGTTTCAAAGCAGCTAATGTTTCTTCATTTTTATTATTTTTCGAATAATTCACATGAACGACTTCGTAATTATTCGCGATATAATTTTTTACTTCTTCATTTTCTTTTGTCAACTTATCAAACATGATACACCAAGCACACCAATTTCCACCAACTTGTAACAAAATATGTTTCTTTTCAGCAGAAGCCTTCTGTACAGCATTCGCAATATCTACTTTAGGATTCGCTTCTTCATTATAAATTTTTGGCTTTTCTGTTTGTTGACCAAATACAAAGCTCAACGATAGCATCATTAAGCTAAAAAACATGGTTAATTTTTTCATTTCAAATTCTAAATATTAATTCGAATTTACAATAAAAAATTATGCCGAAATATTTTTTCTACGAATTAATGATATTGTAGCATGAATTTAGTTTTTCTTGAACCGAATTTATTTCACCATTTTTTTCATTTCGTTTAATTTGATTAATCAAATTGATAGAGAATTTAGATTCAAATTCTAATCGATCTAATTCGATCTCATAAAAATTAATTTGATGATGAATTTGCTTAAAATAGTAATTTACCAACTCCGTGTACATTAATTTAAGCTCTTGATTCACTTTGATAAATTCTACGAACTCTTGTAATTCAATCAAAAAATCAACCATTTGCTTGTTGATTTCAGTTTGCTTATCATTTAGTTCAATTTTCTTTAAATAATCAGTTGATAAAGCAATTTTATCACCCAAAAGTTGGTGCTTTCTTGTTAAAATCAAAGCACATTCTAACGCTTTCTTCATCATGTTTAATTTTTATTCTATGACAAAGAAAATAGATTCAAAAGCCAAAATATGTCGCTTAAAAAATCATTCAATTTGGCAAAACATTCGTTAACTTTGAAGTCTAAATAGGATTTTATGAATACGCCTTTAGCCGAAAGAATGCGTCCCAAAACGCTCGAGGAATACATTAATCAGAAACATTTGGTAGGAAATAATGGTCCAATTAAAATGATGTTGCAACATAATATGATTGCTTCGATGATTTTTTGGGGCCCTCCAGGAACTGGAAAAACAACACTTGCTCAATTAATTTCTGAATTAACAGATCGTCCTTTTTATACATTAAGTGCGATAAATTCTGGCGTGAAAGAAGTGCGCGAAGTGATCGAAAAGGCGAAGAGTCAAAATTTATTCTCAGGAACAAAAAATCCAATTCTATTTATTGATGAAATTCATCGTTTTAATAAATCGCAACAAGATAGTTTATTAGGTGCTGTAGAAACGGGATTGGTGACATTGATTGGCGCTACGACAGAGAACCCAAGTTTCGAAGTGGTACCAGCTTTGCTTTCTCGGGCGCAAGTTTATGTTTTGAAGCATCTTGAAAAGGAAGATTTAATTGATTTAATAGAACGAGCTATAAAAAAAGATAGTGTTTTATCGCAATTAGATATAGAATTAGTTGAAGCAAATGCATTGTTGCGTTATTCGGGAGGAGATGCAAGAAAATTATTGAATGGGTTAGAACTCGTGATCAATAGTTTTTCTTCAACTGAGAAAATCATCATTAACGATGAAATTGTTCACGAACGTATTCAGCAAAATCTGGCTCGTTACGATAAAACAGGTGAGCAACATTATGATATTATTTCGGCTTTTATAAAATCAATTCGAGGTTCTGATCCAAATGGAGCGGTTTATTGGTTAGCAAGAATGATAGAAGGTGGAGAAGATTTAAAATTTATTGCACGAAGAATGTTGATTTCTGCTTCGGAAGATGTAGGAAATGCAAATCCAACTGCGATGATTTTAGCAAATAACACATTTCAGGCTGTATCGGTAATTGGTTACCCTGAATCTCGTATTTTATTGAGTCAATGTGCAATCTATTTAGCCAATTCACCTAAAAGTAATGCAACGTATTTAGCAATTGGTAAAGCGCAACAAATTGTAAAACAAACGGGCGATTTACCTGTACCTTTACATTTGAGAAATGCACCAACTAAGTTGATGAAAGACTTGGATTATGGAAAAGAATACAAATATTCGCACGATTTTCCAGGTAATTTTGCTGAACAAGAATTTTTACCTGATGAAATTTCTGGAACAACACTTTACGAACCAGGGAATAATAAGAGAGAATATATAGATAAACAATCACTTAATCAGAAGTGGAAAGGAAAGTATGGCTATTAAAAAAAATCTCAGTTAATTATGATTAACTGAGATTTTTAAGATTTAGATTGGTTACAATCTATAGTATTAGGTTGGTTGCACTGTATTTTGCAATTACTATGCCAAAGAGTTAATGAAAATTAAATAAAAACTTAATAAGTTGTAAAATAAAGATAATGAAACAAATACAAATTATAAACGGGCCTAATTTAAATTTACTTGGTATACGTGAACCAGAAATTTACGGCACACAAACATTTGAAGATTTTTTTATTGAAATGAAAAAACAATTTCCTGACGTTTCATTGCATTATTATCAATCAAATCACGAGGGTGATATTATCGATAAATTGCATGAAGTGGGCTTTGTCTATGATGGAATTATTTTAAATGCGGGTGCGTACACCCATTATTCTTATGCAATTGCAGATGCAATAAAAGCAATTAAAACAAAAGTAATCGAAGTTCATATTTCGGATATTTATGCGCGTGAAGATTTTAGAAAAAATAGTGTAACGGGTGAAAATTGTGAAAAAATTATTTCTGGAAAAGGATTAGAAGGATACAATGAAGCGGTTAACTGTTTTGTGAAATAATGACTTTAATTTGTATAAAGGCTATTTAATTATGAAAAGATTTATTGTAGGTTTAACCATAGGATTATCAATGATTAGTTGTGATTCTAAATCTGATAAAAATGATGATGGAATGAGAAATCAAGCTTTGTTAGCTTGCGAAACAGAAGCGATAACTTCTGAAATGTCTCCAAAAAAGAAAGAATTAGTTAAAGAGTATTGTAGTTGTGCTACAGATAAAATGTTAGAAGAATTTACCTATGCAGAAATGATGCAAATGAATAATCCATCCAAAGAGTTACAAGATCGATTGATGGAATTTGTAAAACCTTGCTTGCAAGATTTGAAAACGAAATCTGATGAATTAGGAGATTAAATACAAAAAGTCGGAACACAGTTCCGACTTTTTTAATATTCTTTTTTATATTGTTCTTTTTTGAATTCATCTACCAGATGCTCGTTTAAGCTGTCGATGTATCCCAAAATTTCTAATTTACCAATCTTACTCGAAGAAGAACTTGTAAATACTTTGGGTAATTCTTCCCAAGTTTTTAGCAATTCATTTTTATAATGAGTTAAGTTTTTTTGCATTTGTGTACTGGTTAGTTTGTCTAATTTTGTAAACACTATAGCGAAAGGAATTTGTTTGTTTCCAAGCCATTCCATAAACTGTAAATCTATTTTTTGAGGTGAATGACGCGAGTCAATTAATAAAAAAACATTGACTAAGTTTTTACGAAACTCAATGTAATCGTAAATCATTTTATTAAATCCTCCACGAACACCTTTTGGTGCTTTTGCAAAACCATAACCAGGTAAATCAGCTAAATACCAAGTGTCATCCATTTCGAATGTATTGATAAGTTGTGTTTTTCCTGGTGTTGCAGATGTTTTAGCTAATGCTTTTTTGTCTGACAACATATTAATTAATGATGATTTACCTACGTTAGATCGTCCAATAAAAGCATATTCTGGCTTGAATGGAGGAGGGCAATCTGTATATTTTTGCGAACTTTTTACGAATTCAGCTTTTTTAATCATATTTATGCTTTAGTAGCTGGATCCAATTGTTTTTCGATCAGCCATTTGTATAAAATTTCGTTAAACATCTCAGGATGTTCCATCATCGGAGCATGTCCACACTTATCAATCCAATAAAGAGAAGCATCAGGCAATTCTTCGTTAAATTCTACCGCAACTTCTGGTGGTGTAACATTGTCTTGTTTCCCCCAAATTAAACAAACAGGAATTTTGATGTCTTTTAAGTCTTCTTTCATGTTAGATTTAATCGCATCTCTGGCAATGTACAACGTTTTGATTGCTTTATTTCTATCGTTTACAGTGTTAAAAACATCATCAACAATTTCCTTTGTAGCAATCATTGGATCATAAAAAACTTCGCGTGTTTTACGTTCTACATATTCGTAGTTACCACGTTTTGGATAGGTTTCACCAAATGATTTCTCATACAAACCAGAACTTCCTGTCAAACAAAGAGCTTTTACATATTCTGGATGTCTATGACACACCATCAAACCAATATGTCCTCCTAAAGAATTTCCTACTAAAATAGCAGGTTCTTTAACGACTTCTTCAATGAAATTTGCAACATGTTTTGCAATATTCTTGATGTTTGTATTAAGAACAGATAAAGAATATAAAGGTAATTCTGGTGCGAAAACTTTATACCCTCTTTGCGCATAATAATTTGTAAGTGAGCTGAAATTGCTAAGTTCACCCATCAAACCGTGAAGTAAAACAATTGGTTGTCCTTCTCCTTCTTCTATGTAAGAGAACTTATCTTTTTTCTTTAAGCTAAAAAACATTTACTCGATATTAAGTCGACAAATTTAATTAATTATATTTTTTAAATAGTGCTTTATCTAAAAAACTTTAATAACTGTGTTTTGTCTGATCTAAAACAAGGTCTATATAAATGTTAAAATTCAAAATAAATAAGGGTTTTACGTGATAAAAACTCTAACTGTTTGATACTAAATTTCAAATTGTTAATAACTATTTCAATAAAAGTGGTAAAAAATGGTAATAAGTGGTAATATTTTTTTTATTTTTGAAAAAATTCTATCATGAATTCATTAATTGGAACATATGAGTGTAAGGTAGATACAAAGGGTAGACTCCCAATACCAGCGGGTTTGAAGAAACAACTTGCTGATTGTTTGGAGGATGGCTTTGTGTTGAAGAGATCTGTGTTTCAAAATTGTTTAGAGCTTCATCCGATGAAAGAATGGGAAAAAGTGATGAATGATTTGAACAAATTGAATCGATTTGTGAAAAAAAATAATGATTTCATTCGAATTTTTACGGCTGGATTAAAAATTGTCGAAGTTGATGCGAATGGAAGGTTACAAATCTCAAAAGATTTGGTGAAATTTGCAGAAATTAATAAAGAAGTAGTGCTGAATTCTTCTGTAAATATGATCGAAATTTGGGATAAAGACAAATACGAAGAGTCGATCAATGTAGATGATTTGGATTTTGCTACTTTGGCAGAAGAAGTAATGGGAAATTTAAGTGAAGATGAGTGAGTATCATAATCCAGTGTTATTAAAAGATAGTGTCGATGCATTAATTATTAATGAGTCGGGAATATATGTAGATTGTACGTTCGGGGGTGGAGGACACTCGCGTGAAATATTAAATCGTTTGGATCAAAACGGAAAATTGTTTTCGTTTGATCAAGATGTTGATGCAATTCGTAATAAAATTGATGATGATCGATTTGAGTTAGTTGAACAAAACTTTCGATTCTTAAAAAATAATTTAAGATTTCGTGGAGTAAAACAAGTGGATGGTGTTTTAGGTGATTTAGGGGTTTCTTCTCATCAATTTGATACACCAGAACGTGGTTTTTCAACTCGCTTTGATGGAGAGTTGGATATGCGAATGAATCAAAATGCAGCGCTTTCTGCAAAAACAATTATTAATGAATACGAAGAGGAAGAATTGGCGCGTATTTTTTATGATTTTGGAGAATTGCAAGGTTCATATCGTTTAGCGAGAGAAGTTGTCAAAGCAAGAGCGGATAAGCAAATCGAAACGATTGAAGAGTTGAAGCAAGTATTTTCGTTTATTCCTAAAATGAAAGAAAATAAATTTTTTGCTCAAATGTTTCAAGCTTTACGAATCGAAGTGAATGATGAAATGGCTGCGTTAAAAGATATGTTGACACAATGTGGAGAAGTTATTAAGCCAGGAGGGCGTTTGGTTATTATTTCTTATCATTCCTTAGAAGATCGTTTAACAAAACGATACATGAAAAATGGAATGTTCGAAGGAGAACCAGAACGTGATATGTATGGAAATTGGTCAGCGCCATTTAAACCATTGCAATCCAAAGTAATTGTTCCAACACAAGAAGAAATAAATGAAAATCCGAGAGCGCGTAGTGCAAAAATGCGTATTGCAGTTCGAAATGAGGATTAATAGATAAGAAATGGCAAAAAAGAAAAAAATATTACCAGAGAAAAAAACGTTTACAGGTTTGTTGAGAGGTGAGTTTTTAATTAAAACAGGCTCAGAACAAAACTGGAAGTTTATGTTGTATTTGGTAGGTTTAGCTTTTTTGAGTATTTCGAGCTCGCATTTAGTGGATCGAAAAGTAGTTCGAATTGCTGAATTGCAAGATAAAGTTGAAGATTTAAAATCTCAATATACAGATAAGCATCGCGATTTGATGCGTATGCAATTAGAAACAGAAATCTTAGAGCGTACAGCAGTGTATGGTTTGAAGATTCCAGATAAACAACCTTATTATATAGTAGATAAAGTGTATGACACAATCGACGAAAAATAAAAACAATATGGTCATCAAAGGATGGGTTTTTGCCGGCGCACTTGCGATCTGGGCCATCTTTATTATTGTTTTTATGTTTCGAATTAATATAATAGAAGGGGTTGAATTAGAGCGGTTTGCAGAAAAAAACAACTTTAGATTAGATACAGTTGCAGCTGAACGTGGAAACTTGTACGCCTCAAATGGTGCTTTAATGGCCACTACAGTTACAAAACATAATATTTATGTCGATTTAACTGTGATCAAAGATGAGTTATTTAAGACAGAAATGCATAATCTTGCCGATTCTTTAGGTAAGATGTTTACAAAATCGCCTTCTTATTTTTACGATAAATTTTCTACAGAACGTAATAAGAAAAATCGCTACATGATGTTAGTGAAGGATTTGGATTATGAAGAATATCAACGAATCAGAAAATTCCCAATCTTTAATAAAGGTCAAAATAGAGGTGGATTTATCCATGAAACAGAATCAAAACGAGAATTAATAGTTCAAGATATCGGCGTTCGTACAATCGGTTACGATGATCGTCGTGGTAAAGTAGGCTTAGAAGGTGCTTATTCTGATTTATTAAGTGGTGTTGAAGGCCGTCGTTGGGAACAATTCATGGGACGTGGAAAATGGAAACCAATGAAAAGTTGGGAACAAGAACCACAATCAGGTTCTTCTGTTTACACGACAATTGATGCCGATTTACAAATGGTTGCATACGATGCGCTATACAAACAACTTTCAGAATTCGAAGCAGAACATGGAAGTATTGTTGTTATGGAAGTGAAAACTGGAAAAGTTCGTGCGATTGTTAATTTATCTCGTAAAAAAGATGGTACATATATAGATGATTATAACTATGCAGTTGGAGAAGCTGCAGAACCAGGATCTACTTTTAAAACAGTTTCGTTGCTTGCCGCAATGGATGATGGTTATATCAATAAAAATTCAACTGTAGAAACGGGTAACGGAAGTTATAAATTTTATGGCCGTACAATTACAGATTCACATGGTTACGGAACATTAACGGTAGATGGTGTGATGAAAAAATCATCGAATATTGGAACAGCTAAAATTATTAATCAATATTACGGAGAAAACCCAAAAGCTTTCTTCGAAAAAATGGATAAATGGCATATGACTTCTCCTCTTGGTGTAGATATTTTGGGAGAAGGAAAACCAATTATGCATACGCCAGATAGTAAATCATGGAGTAATATTACACTGCCAGTTATGGGATACGGCTATGGGTTACAATTAACTCCGATACAAATAGTAACTTTTTATAATGCAGTTGCAAATAATGGTAAAATGCTGAAACCATTATTTATGGATAAAATTACACGTAAAGGTGAACCTGATAAAGTTTTTGAACCAGTTGTTTTGGTTGACCAGTTAACTTCTTTGGAAAATGTAAAACAAATGCAAGAAATGTTGCGTGGTGCAGTTGAACAAGGAACAGGTAAAATTATTAGTAATAGTAATTACGATATCGCTGGTAAAACAGGAACTGCTCGTGTAGATTATTGGAAGAAAGATGGTAGAGGAATGCAATATCGTGCTTCGTTTGCAGGGTATTTTCCGGCAGAAAAACCAAAGTATTCTTGTATTGTTGTCGTACATAAACCAAATACAGCCAAAGGATTTTATGGAGGAAGTGTAACAGCTCCTGTTTTTAAGAAAATTGCCGATTGGGTATATTCAAAAACTCCCATACCTTTGCCACGCGATTTAGTAAAAAAGAACGCGGTGAATGAGTTTAAAAAAGAAGATAAAATTGTAACTAATGAATCTAAAAATATAGTACCAAATGTTACTGGTCATACAGGATCTAAAGCAATTCCGGTATTAGAAAATTTAGGTTTAGATGTACAATATTCAGGATTTGGAAAAGTGACAACTCAATCCATTCCTGCAGGGACAAGATTTAAGAAGGGTGAGACAATTTATTTAATGTTGGAAGGATGAGAAATTTAGTTGATCTATTATTTAAAGTTTCCATCTTAGAAACGATTGGTTCAACAAAAGTTGAAGTCAATACTATTCAATTTGATTCAAGAAAAGTATCAAAAGATGATGTTTTTGTTGCTGTAAATGGAGTTACAGTAGATGGACATCAGTATATAGAAAAAGCAATTGGTTTAGGTGCTAAAACAATTGTTTGTGAAGTTTTACCAGAAAATATAGTTGATGGTATAACATATGTAAAAGTTGAAAATTCGACAATCGCATTAGGTGTTTTAGCTTCTAATTTTTATGGAAATCCAACAAAGGATTTAAAACTTGTTGGAGTTACAGGAACAAATGGGAAAACAACAACAACGACATTGTTGTACGAATTGTTTACAAAATTAGGGTATGCTTGCGCATTAATTTCGACAATTAAAATTGTAATTGATGGTGAAGTGATTCCATCTACGCATACAACGCCAGATATTTTGACATTAAACAAAATGTTTCGTGAGGCTGTAGATAGAGGTTGCGAATTTGCTTTTATGGAAGTTTCTTCGCACGGAATTCATCAAAATAGAATTGCAGGTTTACATTTCGAAGTTGCTGGATTTACGAATATCACACACGATCATTTGGATTACCATAAAACTTTTGCAAATTATCTTGCAGCTAAAAAGAAATTTTTCGACGATTTACCAAAAACGTCAACAGCAATTTCAAATGCAGATGATAAAAATGGAAAAGTGATGCTTCAGAATACAGTGGCAACAAAAAGATTGTACGCACTAAAAACTGATGCAGATTTCAAAGGAAAAATTATCGAACATCAATTTGATGGAATGCAATTAGAATTCAATGGAAAAGAATTCTGGACATCATTAATTGGTCAATTTAATGCCTATAATTTAGTATTAGTTTTTGGTATAGCCTCAATTTTAGGGCAAGATGAATTAGAAGTCTTAAAAGCATTGAGCACACTTGGAAATGTAGATGGTCGTTTTCAAACATTTCAAACGAAATCAGGTATTATTGTGATTGTAGATTATGCACATACGCCAGATGCTTTAGAAAATGTTTTGGATACAATTGAAGGGATTCGTACCAAAAATGAAAAATTAATAACAGTTGTAGGTTGTGGTGGAGATCGCGATAAAACAAAGCGTCCTGAAATGGCTGATATCGCAAGCGAAAAATCTAATCTTGCCATTTTTACATCAGATAATCCAAGAACAGAAGATCCAGAAGAGATTCTACGTGAAATGGAAGTTGGTGTGAAACCGCAATTTTATAATCGCACTTTGAAAATTACAGATCGTAAAGAAGCTATAAAAACAGCACTTAAAATGGCTGAGCCAAAAGATATTATTTTGATTGCAGGAAAAGGTCACGAGACATATCAAGAAATTAACGGAATAAGAACACATTTTTCTGATGTTGAAATAGCGTCAGAATTGAGTAAAATATTGAACAAATAAAGAATGTTATACTATTTATTTGATTATTTAGAGAGTATCAATTTCCCTGGAGCACGCATGTTTCAATACACGTCTTTCCGCGCGGGAATGGCAATTTTATTAGCCATGTTCATCAGTTTGTTTTACGGAAAACGAATTATTAGTTATTTACGTAAAGAACAAATGGGTGAAATTGTTCGTGATTTAGGGTTGAAAGGACAAATCGAAAAAGCAGGAACGCCAACTATGGGTGGTTTAATCATCATATTAGCAACGTTAATTCCTACTTTACTTTTTGCAAAATTAGATAATATTTACATCATCATTTTGTTGGTTTCAACAATTTGGTTAGGTGTTATTGGATTTTTAGATGATTACATCAAAGTATTCAAGAAAAACAAAGAAGGTTTACAAGGTAAATTTAAAATTTTAGGACAAGTGGGTCTTGGAATTGTAGTTGGTTTAATGCTTTATTTCAGTCCAACAGTTACTGTAAAACATCAAGAAAACAGAGTGAAAGTCCAAGCAGGAACTGAACAAACGGAATACAATCGAGCAATTAAATTTGGTCCTGAGGAAAAAACATTAGAAACAACGATGCCTTTCGTTAAAGGGAATGAATTTAACTATTCAGATATTTTATTTTGGATGGATGCAGAAGATCGTCCTACATGGGCAGTTGCAGCAATTTTTATTTTTGCGGTAATTTTTATCATTACAGCAGTTTCGAATGGAGCCAATTTAACAGACGGTATCGATGGTTTAGCAGCTGGTAGTTCAGCTGTAATTATGGCGGCGATTGCTATGTTTGTTTTCGTTTCGGGAAATATCATGTTCGCAGATTATCTGAATATTATGTTTATTCCTCGTTCCGAAGAAGTATTAATTTTCTGTGGTGCATTCCTTGGAGGTTTGATCGGATTTATTTGGTACAATACCTATCCGGCGCAAGTATTCATGGGTGATACAGGAAGTTTGACAATTGGAGGTGTTATCGCAGTTTTGGCAATTATCGTTCGAAAAGAATTGTTACTACCGATTTTGTGTGGAATATTTTTCGCAGAAAGTTTGTCAGTGATGTTGCAAGTGTCTTATTTCAAGTACACGAAAAAGAAATTTGGTGAAGGTCGTAGAATCTTTTTGATGTCTCCTTTACATCACCATTTTCAAAAATTAGGATATCACGAAAGTAAAATCGTGGTTCGTGCCATTATCATCGGAATCATTTTAGCGGTAATTAGTATTATTACCTTAAAGATTAGATAAAAATGAAAAGATTAGTCGTTTTAGGAGGAGGAGAAAGTGGCGTAGGAACAGCTATTCTTGCGAAGAAAGAAAACTTTGAGGTTTTTCTTTCAGACATGGGACAAATAAAAGATAAATATAAACAACTTTTGGAGGAGCACGGAATCGCTTATGAAGAAGGACAGCATACAGAAGATTTAATTTTGAATGCAGACGAAATCATGAAAAGTCCAGGTATTCCTAAGAAAGCAGCACTAATTCAGAAATTAGAAGCGAAAGGCGTTTCAATTATTTCTGAAATTGAATTTGCATCTCGTTACACAGATGCAAAAATTATTGCGATTACAGGATCTAATGGAAAAACAACAACAACAAGTTTGATGTTCCATATCCTAAAGCAAGCTGGATTAAATGTAGGATTAGGTGGTAACATCGGAAAAAGTTTTGCAAAATCTGTAGCTGAAGATAACTTCGACTATTATGTGTTAGAAGTGAGTAGTTTTCAGTTAGACGATATTAAAACAGATTTCAAACCGTATGTTGCAATTTTATTAAACATTACACCAGATCATTTAGACCAATACAACTATCAGTTTGATTTGTATGCAAAGGCTAAATTCAGAATAACTGAAAACCAAGATGAAAACGATTATTTTATCTACAATTTGGATGATCCAAAAACAATGGAGATGATAGATCAGATGAATATTCGCGCTCATCGTAAACCGTTCACAATGATGGATGCAACAAATGAAGCATACGCAAATAATGAATTGTTCCGTGTGAGCGATTCGAATGGTGATTTTACAATGTTAGTGAATGATTTAGGATTAATTGGAAAACACAATGTTTCTAATTCATTGGCTGCGGCTGTAGCTGCAAAAATTATTGAAATCAATAATGAGGATCTAAAAAAGAGTTTGTCGGATTTTAAATCTGTTGAACATCGTTTAGAACCTGTTTTGACAATTGGCGGAATTGATTTTGTCAACGATTCTAAAGCAACAAATGTTAATGCAACTTATTATGCGTTAGAAAGTATGACGAAACCAATCGTTTGGATTGTTGGTGGAACTGATAAAGGAAACGACTATAGCGAAGTTTTACCTTTCGTTAAAAAGAAAGTAAAAGCAATCGTTTGTTTGGGTGTAGATAATGCCAAAATTATTGATTTTTTCAGTCCATACATCGATACAATTGTCGAAACGAATAATATGAAAGATTGTGTTGCTCAATCCTATCAATTGGCAACAAAAGGAGAAACGGTTTTATTATCACCAGCTTGTGCAAGTTTCGATTTGTTCAACGGTTACGAAGATCGTGGCGATCAATTTAAAGAAAACGTACGCAAATTATAATAACAAATTAACCAATGTCTACCATCGTACAAAAATATTTTAAAGGCGATAAACCGCTTTGGGCTTTCATTTTATTGTTAGCACTATTTTCGTTCTTACCAGTTTATTCGGCAAGTTCTAACTTGGTGTATACAGTAGGTTCAGGAACTATTTTTGGACATTTAGGTAAACATGCCGTAATTCTTTTAATTGGTTTATTTTTCATTTATGGATTACAGCGTGTGGATTATCGTTGGTTTGGCCTATTTGCTTTAAGTGCAGTTCTTTTACTTTCAGTAGTTTTGATCCTGACGCTCGTACAAGGACAAACAATCGGTGGGGCAAATGCAGCACGTTGGCTAACGATTCCAGGAACAGGGATAGGTATTCAACCATCTATGATAGCTTCACAAGCATTGTTGATCTATATAGCTCGTTATTTGACAAAAAATAGAGACAAAGAATATACATGGAAAAATACCTTAATTCCTTTATTTTTACCAATCCTTGCAATTGTAGGATTAATTTTTCCTTCTAATGGATCAACAGCGTTGATGTTAGCTGGAATGTGTGGTATATTATTGATTATTGGTGGATTTCCATTCAAGTATTTATTTACAATTGCAGGATTAGGGATTCTTTTAGGAGGAGGATTTATTTGGTTGGCTTTTAATAAACCAGATTTAATTGCAAATTCGCGTGTACACACATGGATGTCACGTATAGAGAAATTTAATGATGATTCGGGTTTAGAAAGCTACCAAGTTCTACACGCAAAAGCAGCAATTGCAAGAGGTTTAAATGAAATGGCAGGACCAGGAAAAAGTGTTTTTAAACAGACTTTACCTCAGTCTTCTTCCGATTTTATCTTCGCAATTATTGTAGAAGAGTACGGTGCCATTGGTGCAATTTTATTAATTGGAATTTTTCTTTTGATATTAATTCGAATTTGTATCATCGCATCTAAAATTCATACCATTTTTGGTACGCTACTTGTATTTGCAGTCGGCCTACCAATTATCGTTCAAGCAATGGTGAATATGGCGGTTGCTGTAAATTTAATTCCAGTAACAGGACAACCATTACCAATGATTAGTTATGGTGGAACATCCATTTGGATGACATGTATTTCGTTCGGAATAATTTTGAGTGTTAGTACTCAAATTAAATCGAAAGAAGAATTAGAACAAGATAGAAAAGTATTAAGTGAAGAATACATCGAAGACATCGCCTAAAGTTTTGATAAGTGGCGGAGGAACAGGTGGACATATATATCCAGCTATAGCAATCGCAGATGAAATAAAACGTCGTTTGCCAGATGCTCAAATTCTGTTTGTAGGAGCAGAAGGAAGAATGGAAATGGAAAAAGTACCAAAAGTTGGTTATGCTATAAAAGGCTTACCAATTTCTGGATTTGATAGAAGTAATATGAAAGCGAATTTAAAATTTCCTTTCAAATTGATAAAAAGTTTAAGTCTTGCAAAGAAAATCTATACTGATTTTCAACCAGACTTAGCTATTGGTACAGGAGGTTATGCAAGTGGACCAATGTTGTGGATAGCGGGAAGCAAAAATGTTCCGATTTTATTACAAGAACAAAATTCGTTTCCGGGTGTTACCAACAAAATTTTGAAAAATAAAGCAAAGGCTATTTGTACAGCTTACGAAGGAATTTCACAATTTCCACAAGAAAAAGTGCATTACACAGGAAATCCAATTCGTGCCGAAATTTTTCAAAACTTACCATCCAAATCAGAAGCAATTTCTGTTTTTGGATTAGATCCAGAAAAACCAACTATTTTATCTGTTGGAGGTTCGCAAGGATCAAGAGCAATGAATAATGCATGGTTAGAAAACCTTGAGGAATTTGTTGCAAGTGGTGTTCAGTTAATTTGGCAAACAGGAAAGTTAGATTATCAAAAAATCAAAAACTTGGTTGGAGATAAATATCCAACCATTCATGTAACCGAATTTATTTACAACATGAAAGATGCGTATGCAGCTTCGGATATGATTGTTTCTCGTGCAGGAGCTATGGCAATTTCGGAATTGTGTATAGTTGGTAAAGCAACAATTTTGCTTCCTTTACCAACAGCGGCAGAAGATCATCAAACTAAAAATGCGCAAGCGTTGGTTGAGAGAGAGGCTGCGATTATGGTAAAAGATGCAGATGCAAAACAAAATTTAGTCAAAGAGGTAATTGCTTTGGCAAACAATGAAAAATTAAAAAATAAATTATCTCAAAACATCAAGCAATTAGGGAAACCGAATGCGACAAAAGAGATTGTAGATATATTATTGAATTTATTATAATGAATATTTTAGATAAAACATATTATTATTTCATCGGTGCAGGAGGAATCGGAATGAGTGCGTTGGAACGTTTCTTCAAATCAATCGGAAAAGAAGTTGCAGGTTATGACAAAACACAAACCGAACTGACAACTGAATTGATTACTGAAGGAATTGATATTCATTTCGAAGATAATATCGAGTTAATTCCGGCAGGAATTAAACCAGAAAATACATTGGTGATTTATACACCAGCAGTACCAAAAGATCATTCTGAACTAAATTATTTTTTAGTGAATGATTTTAAAGTCATGAAACGTTCTGAAGTGTTAGGTGAAATTACCAAACATACCTACAATATTGGCGTTGCGGGAACGCACGGGAAAACAACAACTTCGTCTATTTTAGGGCATATCCTAAAAGTAGCAGATGTAGAAAGTACAGCATTTTTAGGTGGTATTGCAGAAAATTACGATTCAAATATCATTCTAAATGGCTCTAAATATACGGTTGCTGAAGCCGATGAATTTGACCGTTCTTTTTTACGCCTTTCTCCGAAATTAGCCATTATTACAAGTGATGATCCTGATCATTTGGATATTTATGGAGAGCGTGAAGAAGTAAAAAAATCATTTCAAGAATTTGCAGCAATTGTAGAAGAAAAACTATTTGTTCGCAAAGGTTTAAATTTTGAAAATGCTTTTACTTACGGAGTTGAAGAAGATGCTGATTATAATGCGCATAATGTAAGAATTATTGACGGGCATTATGTTTTTGATGTAACGACTCCTCATGGAGAAATGCAAAACATCGGAATTTTATTGCCAGGTCATCATAATATGGAAAATGCTCTTGCAGCATTAGCTGTAGCAGAATATTTAGGGATTTCTCTTGATAAAATAAAAGAAGCTTTAGCAAGCTTTGTGGGAGTGAAAAGACGCTTTAATCGTTTCGAAGCAAATGGAAAAATTTATATCGACGATTATGCACATCATCCAACAGAATTGAATGCTGCAATTCGTTCAGTTCGTGAATTATATCCGGGTAAAAAAGTGTTAGGAGTATTTCAACCTCATTTATTTACACGAACACGTGATTTTGCTGATGAGTTTGGAGCAAGTTTAAGCCAATTAGATAGCCTTATTTTATTAGATATTTATCCGGCAAGAGAGCTTCCAATCGAAGGTGTATCATCAAATTGGTTGTTAGAAAAGGTAGAATTACAAGAAAAAATAGTATCTTCATTAGAAGATAGTTTAGCGAACATCAAAAAACGAGATTTTGATGTGTTATTAACTGTAGGAGCAGGAAATATTGATACAATTGTTAAACCAATAAAAGAATGGTTAAGTGAAGCATAAATTGAAAATCATACAAGTGATTTTTGGAGTTATCTTGCTAATCGGTTTGATTAGTTTTACGGTAATTAAGAATGCTTCGCGTACTGTGGAAAAAATTGATGTGGCATTTGTTCAGCCCGTTGAAAATTATTTTATCAATGACGAATCGATAAAAGATATAATCAACAAAGATGGAAAAGACATTATGAAACAAACCTTGAGAGAGGTAAATGTAAAAGATATCGAACAAAAAATAAATAAGAGTCCCTTTGTAGATTCTGTACAAGTGAGTAAAAACATTAATGGACATTTACGACTTGATATAAAAGCAAATACAGCAGTTGCTCGAGTGAAAACGCTGACAAATGAGTTTTATTTGACAACCAAAGGCGAAAAAATGCCTTTATCTAAATTAAGTTCAGCGGATGTAATTTTGGTTTCTGGTGATGTAAAACCGAATGAGTATGAGGATTTGAGTAAATTTGTTCAAGCTTTGAAAGCAGATGAATTATTAAAAAATCACATCATAGCCATTCAGAAAGTAGGACAACGTTCATTTAATTTAATTGTAAATAGTGGAAACTATTATATAGAATTAGGTACTTTAAATAATTTTGAACAAAAGTTACATAATCTGAAATTGTACTATTATCAATACATCGATTTTATAGGAACAGAAGATTATGAAAAATTGAGCTTGAAATTTGTAAACCAAGTTGTAGCAACCAAACGAATAAAAAATGGAGAACAATAGTAAGATTGCAGTTGGCTTAGACATAGGAACTACAAAAATTGTAGCACTTGTCGGACGAAAAAATGAAAACGGAAAAATTGAAATTCTTGGACACGGACAAGCAAAAAGTTTGGGTGTACACAGAGGAGTCGTGAATAATATTACGCAAACTATCAATTCGATAAAAGAAGCAATTGATAAGGCAGAAAGGTCTTCAGGTGTCAAGATTACTGATGTAACCGTTGGTATTGCAGGACAACATATTCGTAGTTTACAACATAGCGATTACATTACACGTACCAATTCAGAAGATGTGATAGATGATAATGATTTAAAATTATTAACAAATCAGGTCTATAAATTGGTGATGTTACCAGGAGAAGAAATTATCCATGTTCTTCCGCAAGAATTTAAGGTTGATAACGAAGGAGAAATTCGAGAACCAATCGGTATGTACGGAAGTCGTTTAGAAGCCAATTTCCATGTGGTTGTAGGACAAGTTTCTTCTATCCGAAATATTGCACGTTGTGTAAAAGCCGCAGGTTTACGCTTGGCAAGTATCACTTTAGAGCCTATTGCATCTTCAAGTGCAGCACTTAGCGAAGAGGAAAAAGAAGCAGGTGTAGCATTGATTGACATAGGTGGTGGTACAACAGATATTGCAATTTTTAAAGATAGTATCATTCGTCACACATCGGTTATTCCATTCGGTGGAAATGTGATTACAGAAGACATTAAAGTTGGATGCTCTATTATCGGTAAACAAGCCGAAGCTTTAAAAGAAAAATTTGGCTCTGCTTGGCCAGGTGAAAATAAAGAAACAGAAATTGTCTCGATTCCTGGATTAAAAGGCCGCGAAGCAAAAGAAATATCATTAAAAAGATTGTCACAAATTATCCATGCACGCGTGCAGGAAATTTTAGAACAAGTTTATTTAGAATTGAAAAACTACGGTTGCGAAGATCAAAACAAAAAATTGATTGCAGGAATCGTTTTAACAGGTGGGGGGTCAAAATTAAAACACATTCGTCAATTAACAGAATATGTTACAGGTATGGATGTGAGAATTGGATACTCCAACGAGCATATTGTAGGTGCTAAAGCAGAAGAAATCAGCGGTCCTGAATATGCAACATCTGTTGGATTATTGATGAAAGGGTTAGAAGAGTTAGCGGCAAATTATCAGCACGAAATTTATGAAAAACCAGTAATTGATAACCTAAACAATCAAGAAGAACTAGAAATAGGTGGATATTCCTCACAATCAAAATCAACAAATGTTGCTACTGATGTTGAAAATGTAAAAATACCAAAAAGGGAAGAAGTTGTTGATGAATTCTTGGATCAAGAAATTGGAGATAAGAAAGAAACTAAATCTAAACCAGAAAAGAAGAATTTCTTTTCGAAATGGACGGATAAATTTATCCAAATGATTAACGAAACCGAATAATAAGAATAAATTAAGAATAAATTACGAACCAATTTAATAAGAAGAATATGAGTGATATGTTATCAGGAGATATTGTGTTCAATTTACCAAAGAGCCGATCTCAAGCTATCAAAGTAATCGGAGTAGGTGGTGGAGGTAGTAACGCCGTAAACTACATGTTTGAACAAGGAATCGCGGGAGTAGAGTTTGTGATCTGTAACACAGATTCTCAGGCTTTAGCTAACAGTCCAGTTCCAACAAGAATTCAATTAGGACAAGCAATAACTGAAGGTTTAGGTGCTGGTGCAAATCCTGAGGTAGGAGAGCAATCTGCTATCGAGAGTATGGATGATGTGAAAGCTGTCTTAGACGAAGGAACTAAAATGGTTTTTATTACTGCTGGAATGGGTGGTGGTACAGGAACCGGAGCAGCGCCAGTAATTGCTGGTATTGCAAAAGAAATGGATATCTTGACTGTAGGTATTGTAACAGCGCCATTCTTTTTCGAAGGAAGAATGAGGTTGGAACAAGCTGAAAAAGGTATCGAAAAATTAAGACAAAACGTAGATTCATTAATTGTAATCAATAATGATAAATTACGTGAGTTATACGGAAACTTAGGTTTTAAAAATGGTTTCTCTAAAGCTGATGAAGTTTTAACAACAGCGGCAAAAGGGATTGCAGAAGTTATTACACAACACTACGCAATGAACATCGATTTACGTGATGCACGTACAGTTCTTAAAAACTCTGGTACAGCAATCATGGGATCTGCACAAGGTTCTGGTGAAAACAAAGCAAAAGACGCAATTTCTTCTGCTTTAGACTCTCCATTGTTGAATAATAACAAAATTACAGGAGCACGAAATGTGTTGTTATTAATTTTATCTGGTAATAATGAAATTACAATGGACGAAATTGGAGTAATCAATGATTACATTCAACAAGAAGCAGGTAATAGCGCAAATATCATCATGGGTATTGGCGAAGATTTAGATTTAGGCGATTCTATCTCTGTAACTGTTGTTGCAACTGGTTTTCCTACAGAAGATCAGGCATATACAGGAAAAGAAGAACAAAAAATTATTCACACTTTAGAGGAAGAACAACCGATCAATAAGACGTTATCTGTAGAACAACCTTTTGTAAATCGAGTAAAACCGATGACGTTAGACTTTGGTCGTTCTAATGCTTCTCAACAATCGCTACAACAAAATAAAAAGCCAGAAACGCCTCAAAACAACTATCGTAATGTAGATGTTAATCAAAGTTTTCAACAACAAACTTATCACAATACTACAGCTGAATCTTTTGAAGAAAATAACTCTCCAAAACGATATGTTTTAGATGATGTTGAGGATGAGCCAGTACAAGAAAAACGTTCTTACGACGACTTTGAACCACGTTTGAAATCTGATTTTAATCGTACGCAAGAGTCATCGAATAATGCAAATAATAATCAAACATATAATTCATATACAAATCCTGTAGCTTCAGAACAATCTAATTATCCTCAAAATAATTATGCTGGGTACCAAGCTCCTCAAAATAATGGATATGGAAATGTAGAACTGATTCAATCAAATGTATCGCAAACAGAACATGTTCAAGTTGCTGTAGATCCATTTAATCAACCAATCGAACAGTCTAATGACCCTGAATTGAATAGCATGATTGAAGAGAGAAGAAATCGTTTGAAACAATTTAATTTTAAATTCAACAACACGATGACAAATTCTCAAGTAGACGAATACGAAGCAATTCCTGCTTACAAGCGTCAGGGATTGAATTTATCTGATCGTAATGATAATCAATCTTCTGATTTTTCTGTAGGAACTAATCGTAACAACGAAACGCAAATTCGTCCAAACAATTTTCTACACGATAACGTAGATTAATAAACGATCACTCGTAAAAAATATTCTTATTATAGAAAAGGTTCATTGCTTTTGCGATGAGCCTTTTTTTGTCTTAAATTTGTAGTCTAAAAGCAAAACAAATGAATTTAGAAACTCAAATAATGGCACAGTTAAAAGAAGCGATGAAAGCTAAAAATACTGTTGCTTTAGAAGCTTTAAGAGCTGTAAAATCTGAATTATTATTAGCAAAAACATCAGGTGCTAACGGAGAATTATCAGAAGATCAAGAAATTGCTTTATTACAAAAATTAGTAAAACAACGTAAAGAAGCTGCTGAACAATTCGAAGTAAATGGACGTGCAGAATTAGCTGAAAAAGAATTGGCACAAGCAGAAGTTATTCAACAATTTTTACCTGCTCAATTATCAGACGAAGAATTAACAGCTGCAATTACAGAAATTGTTGCAGAGGTTGGCGCTACTTCTCCAAAAGATATGGGAAAAGTAATGGGAGCTGCTTCATCTAAATTAGCTGGTAAAGCGGAAGGAAAATTAATTTCAGCTAAAGTAAAAGACATTTTAGCTAGTTTATAATTGATTTTTAAAGATTTAAAAATTAAGAAAAGGTAAAGTATTATAAACTTTACCTTTTTTATTTCTTTATTAGATAAATTTCTTCAAATTATACAAAACTATTATTTATTGATAATCAATAGTATATACGATTTAAGTGAATAATTCCCAAAAAAATTAGGATTATAGGTTTATTTTAACATTAAATTAACAAATCGCTGTAAGCATCTAAATTCGCAAAGCACAAGAGATTTCAGAATTAAAAATCAATGGATTAGAATAATTCTAAATAAGAAGGTGTTTATACCCTTAAATTTGCAAAGTAAATCAGAAAAATCTAAAGGATGACGAAAAGCATTACAGCGTTTATAGCAATGTTAATGATTTTTCCAATAGCAAATGCTGATGGTAAAATTTTTAAGGAATCGGGTATTAATGAGGCAATTATTGTACCAGCTTCTGAGAAAAGATTTAGTAATGATGTTGATAATGATACCATCAAACAAGATACATTATCAATTGAAGATGAAAAGTTGGTTGGAGAACTTATCGAGAGTAGTGCTCGAAAAATCTCGACAGGAGTTGTTTCTTGGTATGGAGACAAATTCCACGGACGCAAGACAGCTAGTGGTGAAAAGTATGACAAACACGAACTTACAGCTGCCCATAAGTCTTTACCATTTGGTACGAAAGTAAAAGTTACGAATATCAGAAATGGTAAATCTGTGGTTGTAGAAATCAACGACAGAGGTCCATACGCTAAATCTAGAGTTTTAGACTTAAGTCAAGCTGCATTCAGCGAAATCGGTCACACCAATACAGGAGTGATGAAAGTTGAATATGAAATTATCAAAAGCGAAGACTAAAAAAAGGCTAAGATGTTCAGAAAAAATAAAAAGGTTTGAGAAATATTTCTCAAACCTTTTTTATTATGTTCATATGTAAAAAAATGCTACTGAAGATTTTAACTTAAATATATATAAAATATACTTTTTTATACTTCTAATTTTAATAGCTTTACATCTTAATTTACTTTACGATTGGATCAGGACATATCAACTTTTATACGAGATAAAAAATTAGAAGAAGCTTTTAAATTAATTGTGAAAGAATATCACCAGAAGGTTTATTGGCAGATACGTCGCATGGTTTTGATTCATGAAGATGCGGACGATGTGTCGCAGAATGTATTTATAAAGGTTTATCAAAACTTGGATTCTTTTAAAAATGAGTCAAAATTTTCGACATGGATTTTTAGAATTGCGTATAATGAAACCATAAATTTTATTCATAAAAATGCAAAAGAAAGAAATGTTTCGTACGATGATTATTCGATGAATGTCGCCAATAATTTGTCTTCTGATGTATATTTTACAGGTGATGAAATTCAACAAAAGTTACAAGAAGCAATTGCAAGTTTGCCAGAAAAACAACGTACAGTTTTTTTGATGAAATATTACGAAGAATTGAAGTATGAACAAATTTCTGAAATCTTAGGAACATCGGTAGGAGCACTCAAAGCATCCTATTACCATGCAGTGACAAAGATTAAAGAATTTTTAGAACTTGAAGATTAAACCTTTTTTTAATTTTATTGTCTAAGTGGTGATATGAAGAATGATTTAAAAAATAATTTTAAAGTTCCTGATCATTATTTCGATGATTTGCAGAATGAACTATATCTGAATTCTTTCAAACAAAAAGAAAATTTAACTGTACCGAATCAATATTTTAATGATTTGGAAGAGAATATAATTGCTAAAACAATCAATAAAAAAGAAACAAAAGTTATCCATTTTACTAAGTGGTGGGCAGTTGCTTGTTTAATTTTTATTGCTTTAATTGCTCTTCCTTTTATGATTAATTCTTCTCAAAAATCACAAGAAGTTGTTGATACAAAAACGGAGATTCAGGTTTATGAAAAAATTTATGATTCGTATATAGTAAGTGATCAAAATAAAAAATCGTCCAATGAAACATTAGACGATTCTGATTTTGTTTTGTATAATTATTAAGAAATTTTTAAATAATTTCTGCGCTCAAACCTCGGTTCAATAACTCTGTGCATCGAGGTTTTAAATCTTCTAATTCACCAGTCAATACTTCGCATTTACCTTTGTAATGAATTAAAATCGAACATTGTTCTGCTTGTTCTGGTGTATGTTCACAAACATCAATTAACGATTCGATTACCCAATCAAATGTATTCACATCATCATTGTAAACGATAATTTGATACTTGTGCGATTCTTGCTCCAATACATCAACAGCCGAATCTTTTTCCGTTTCCCATAGAGGTTGCGTTGCGTATTTTATCATATCATTTTATTTTTTGAAATGCAGTGCAATCCACTCATTTCGTTGTTTTTTAGATACAAATTTTAAACCATTTTCGGTACAGAAAGCCAAGATGTCATCAAAATCTTGTTCCATTAAACCACTTAAGAATAAATCACCATTTTCGTTCAATACATTAATATAAGAAGGAATTTGGCTGATTAAAATATTTTTGTTGATATTGGCTAAAATAACGTCAAATTGTTTGCTTCCCAACAATGAATTATCTCCCATTTTGGCATCCAAACTTACACCATTTCGTTTTCCATTTTCGATAGAGTTTTCAACAGCCCATTCATCAATATCAATGCATTCTGCATAGTTTGCACCACGCTTCATTCCTAAAATTGCAAGAATAGAAGTTCCACAGCCCATGTCCAAAATATCTTTTCCTGTAAATTCAGTTTCCAAGATATATTCTACCATCAAATGTGTTGTAGAATGGTGCCCTGTTCCAAACGACATTTTTGGTTGAATGATAATTTCGTACGGAATATTTTCTACTGTTTCGTGGAATTCGGCACGAATTAAACATTGATCATTTACTAAAATTGGTGTGAAATTTTCTTCCCACGTTGCATTCCAATTTTGTTGTTCGATTTCTTGACGCGTATAGGAAAAATCAATGTTCTCTATAGAATCGATTACTTCTTTTACATCATCAATATTTTCTTCTGTTTTTGGCATGTAAGCATCAAAACCTTCCTCGTTTTCAACAAAACTTTCAAAAGGTAATTCAGAAATCATTGCAATAATAATTTCATTAAAAGGCTCTACTACCGCAACTTTAAATTTATATTCGATATAATTTGTCATAAAAAATATGGAAAACATCAAATTATTTTCCGATGCAAATTTACGATTTTTAAAATTAACTTGTCAATGAGATTATTTCGTAATAGAAAAGTTCTTTAGACCAACCATCATTTCCCGTTTTCCAGGAGGTCCTGGACGTTTTTGCACGATATAACCCAAATCTTTTAACCCTCTTTTAATACTCCCTTTTGCAGCATAAGTAGTGAAAATAGCAGAGTTTTTAGTGACAGAATCTACGATTTCTAATAATTCTTTTTCCCATAATTCGGGTTGAACACGCGAACCAAAAGCATCGAAATAAACTAAATCGACGTTTTTTTCTTGAATATTTTTGAGATTGAAAAAATCTTCTTCCACTTTTTTGAATTCAAAATAAGGTGAAATCTTGTGCCATTTTTCCCAATTAGAATCAAATAATAGCTGATAATATTCTAAAAACTCTGTTTTACGATCTTCTAATTCAGGATAAAGTTTAAACACATTTTCAAAATAATTAACCAACTCAAATTCCTCCTTAGAAACCGGAAACTTTTCGATTCCAACATATTGCACAGAAATTTTATTTTTCTCTGCTTCTATTAAAGTGATAAACGAATTTAATCCCGTTCCTAATCCAATTTCTAAAATTTTAATAAAATCTTTTGTTTCTTTAAAATGATGTAATCCATTTTGAATAAATACATGAAAAGCCTCTTGTACAGCGCCATGTTTGGAATGATAAGATTCATCCCAATCTTCAATATAGATGGTTTTTGAACCGTCTTCAGTTTCTTGAATAATTCTTTTCATCGTCTAAAGTTATGATATTTATTATGAAAAAGTGCAAATAAAATGTACCTTTGATAAGCACAAACAAAATATATCGTAAAATGATTATAGAAAAAATTGCTGAATCTAAATTCAATGATTCAGTTTTCGACTCTACTGTTTTTGGTAAAGAGTTTACAGACCATATGTTAATCGCGCACTACAAAGATGGTAAGTGGGATGAGCCTAAAATTGTACCTTATGGTCCAATTTCGATGACTCCAGCAGCGATGTCTTTCCATTATGGACAAACAATTTTTGAAGGAATGAAAGCTTACAAGAATGATGAAGAAGAAGTGTTTATCTTCCGTCCTGAGAAAAATTTTGAGCGTTTTAATCTTTCTGCTGCTCGTCTTAATATGCCTCAAATTCCAAAAGAAATTTTTATTGATGGTTTAAAAACTATTATTGATTTAGATCGTCAATGGGTACCAAAAGATTACGGAACGTCTTTATACATTCGTCCTGTAATGTTTGCGACAGAAGAAGCGGTTTCTGCAAGAGCATCTAATGAATTCATCTTTGCTATTTTATTGGCTTATGCTCCTAATTATTACGACAAACCTTTATCAGTTAAAATTGCTGATTACTACAGCCGTTCTGCCCAAGGAGGTGTTGGTTTTGCAAAATGTGGTGGAAATTATGCGGGATCTTTCTTCCCAACTTCAGAAGCACAAAAAGATGGATATGATCAGGTAATTTGGACAGATTCTATCGAGCATAAATACATCGAAGAAGCAGGAACAATGAATGTAATGGTACGTATCGGAAACAAAATTTTAACTGCGCCAACTTCAGAGCGTATTTTGAATGGTGTAACGCGTGATTCAGTTTTGACGTTAGCTAAAGATAATGGATATGAAGTTGAAGTACGCCCTGTCGAAGTACGAGAGTTATATGATGCATACAAATCCGGAGAATTAAAAGAAGTATTTGGTTGTGGAACTGCTGTTGTTATTACGCAGTATGATGCAGTAGGATTTGGAGAAGAGCGTGCGCAATTACCTACTTTAGCGGAAGAAGATTCTTTTGCTTTACAATTGAAAAAGAAATTAAAAGATATTCAGTACGGATTAGCGAATGATCCTTACGGATGGAGAATTAAAATAGAAAAACAAGCTTAATTTATTTTTAAGTAATTTTTTTTAAAAATTTAAGCTGACAATTTGATTGTCAGCTTTTTTTGGCACGATATTTAATATTATGTTATACAAAGTACTATATTTGTAAAATGAATGGACTACAAAAATTTTTAATCATCTGTTCGGGGAGTAGCTTTGAACTCTTGAAAAAAACACCTACTGATATAAACAAACATATAGGTATCGGGGGTGTCATCTTATTTACGGGGATTTTGGCTGCTTTGTCAGCGGGTTATGCCTTAAATACAGTTTTTGATAATATATATGCAGCAACTGGATTTGGATTATTGTGGGGATTGATGATTTTTAATCTTGACCGTTATATTGTAACCTCGATGAAGAAATCAGGGAGCCTTTTCCGTCAGTTTTTTATTGCTTTACCACGTATTTTGGTTGCCATTTTGTTAGGTATTGTCATTTCGAAACCGTTAGAATTAAAAATCTTCGAGAAAGAAATTAACAAGCAATTAAATGTTATTGTCAATCGAAATAAAGCTGAATTACAAAAAGGAATTGATGCACGTTATGCAGAATTAGGAACTCCTTTTTTGAATGAAAGAAAAGAAATTTACGCTCAAATTGATCAATTAAGAGCTGAATATAATACAGCTTCTACAGAATTGGAAAAAGAAGTTGTAGGAACACAAACAGAAACAACAACAGGTCGTGAAGGTTATGGGCCAAATGCCAAACGAAAGGCAGAATTGAAAAAACAAAAAGCTGCCGAAATCGAAACCTATATTCAACAATCTTCGCCTCGTTTAGCAGAGATTAACAAAGAATTAGATCGATTGAATGTTGCAAAAGAGAAAGAAATTGATGCGGCTAAACCAACGGAAGAAAATTACAACGGATTTGCAGCTCGTATGCAGGCTTTAGATGAATTATCTACAACAAACGCTATTTTAGGAACTGCCGCTATTTTTATTGCTCTTGTTTTTATTTCATTAGAAACAGCTCCTGTTTTAGTGAAATTAATCGCACCAAAAGGTCCATATGACTTTTTATTAGAAAAACACGAATACAGTTTTAAGATTTTTAGTCAAGAATCAATTCAGATTATGGATATCAAATCTGAAAAACGATTAAAACACGAATTAGAAAAAGTATAAAATCAAAAAAAGTAACTTCCATTTGAAGTTACTTTTTTAATTTTGCATGATATATGGAAAGTTATAAAATAGAAATTTACGGAGAAGACGAAAACCAAATTCAACGAATGGAAGAGGTAATCGCTCCTATAAAAGATATACAAGATTATTTTTGGAAATTACTTTGGATTGATGGCGAAAGTGAGACGGATGAATATTCTGTTTTCGAATTGCAAGAAGTGATCGATCAACAAGAAGGAATTTTTGTCGAATATGACCAATTAGAAAGTTTGTGTTACAAAATGGAACATGTAACGGAAGCCTTGATTATTGGTGATCGAAAAGAAAATAATTTACATGTAAATATTGAGGACGAAAATTTATACGACAACGAAGTTGTATTTGAATTTGTGAAAGATTCGCATTGGCAAATTTTGACTTCTGATATCAATGTGGTTGATACGTACAAGGTTTTCTTTCCGAATAGTAAAATAATTGATTAAAAATAAAAGCCACTTTTTAGTGGCTTTATTGTTTATTTTTGATTTAATTTTTGAAATATTTGTAAGGTTTCTTTTGCTTCTTTCACATCATGCACACGCAAAATTTTTGCACCTTTTTGTAATGCAACCATATTCAAAATAGAAGTTCCGTTGAGCGCTTCTTGAGGAGTTGAGTTGAACAAATTATAAATCATCGATTTTCTTGAAATACCAACTAATAATGGAAATTCGCCGAATCCCAACGTTTCTATTTTACTGAATAATTCGTAATTATGATTCAATGTTTTGGCAAATCCAAACCCAGGATCCAAAATAATATCATTCACTTTTGCAGCTTTTAATTGCGCGATTTTCTGTGAAAAATATTCGTTAACTTCAAGTGTGATGTCGTTGTATTCTGGATTTTTTTGCATTGTTTGTGGCGTTCCTTTCATGTGCATCAAAATGTATGGTACATTTAATTCCTTGATGGCATCAAACATATTTTCGTCCAATTCCCATCCCGAAACATCATTGATAATTGAAGCGCCAGCTTTTACAGCTACGCGCGCCACATTTCCACGAAATGTATCAATCGAAACAATGAGTTCAGGATATTCTTCAATAATTTTTTCGATAATAGGTGCAATTCTATCTATTTCCTCTTGCTCCGAAATATTTTCAGCTCCAGCTTTTGTCGAATATCCACCAATGTCTATTATATCGGCACCTTCGGACAAATGTTTCTCAACTTTTTCTAAAATTAAATCGATCGAATGATGACGCCCTCCATCATAAAAAGAATTTGGCGTTGTATTCAAAATTCCCATAATTTTTGGCTCGTTGAAATCAATCAAACGCCCATTACAATTAATTGTCATATCTTAGAAGTTCTTTAAGCAATTTCAATTATTTTTGAAATCGAAACGAAATTATGAAAAATACCTCAATTCAATTTAAAGAAATCATCTCAGTTTGTCGAGATTTATATACGAAGAAATCACAAGATTATGGTCCAGCTTGGCGTGTGCTGCGTTTGCCGTCGTTAACAGATCAAATTTTTATCAAAATAAATCGTATCCGTACGCTACAAGAAGCAACAGAACGTTTGGTAGATGAAGACGAAGAAGGTGAGTTTATTGCAATCGTCAATTATTCGATTATGGCATTGATTCAGTTAGAGCTTGGATTTGCAGATCAACCTGATTTAACAGATGAACAAGCAATTGATTTGTACGATAAATATGCGATTATTGCGCACGATTTGATGATGAAAAAAAATCATGATTATGGTGAAGCTTGGCGAGATATGCGTGTAAGTTCGATAACGGATTTAATTTATCAGAAAGTCCTACGCACAAAAAGTATCGAAGATAATAAAGGAAAAACGATTGTTTCTGAAGGTTTAGATGCAAATTATTTGGATATGATTAATTATTCGATTTTTGCAATGATTTTAATTAACGAAAATAAAACGTCATGAAATATCTTGTTCAATTTGCACGAATTATAGTTGGTGTCATTTTTATTATTTCTGGATTTGTAAAAAATGTAGATCCAATCGGATTAAGTTTCAAATTAGAAGAATATTTTTCGCCTACCGTTCTTAATATTCCTTTTTTAGAAAGTTTGAGTTTGCCTTTGGCAACATTTTTCTCAATTTTTGAAATTGTTTTAGGTGTATTGTTATTGCTTGGTGTTTGGAAAAGATTTACAACGATTTCTTTATTATTGACGATAATTTTCTTTACATTTTTAACATTTTATTCGGCTTATTTCAATAAAGTAACCGATTGTGGATGTTTTGGTGATGCTTTAAAATTAGAACCTTGGACATCGTTTTATAAAGACGTTGTGTTATTGGTGTTGATTATTATTTTGGTTGTCGGACAACAATATATCAAGCCGTTATTTGTTGAAAAAGCAAATTATGCAATCAATTTTATGACAATTTTAGCTTCTGCAATTATCGCTTATATTGGAATTAATCATTTGCCAATAATTGATTTTAGACCTTATGCAGTTGGAAAAGACTTGATTGAAGGAATGAAATCTCCACAAGAATTAGGTCTGAAACCAACAACATATAAAACTATTTACACGATGAAAAACAATGTTGATGGTAAAGTAGTCGAAATTGATGATGCGCAATATATTGCTGATGACAAATGGTACAAACACGGAACGCCTTGGATAATTGAAGCGGATAAAACACGAACTATTGTCGAGAAAAAAGGGTACGAACCTCCAATTCACGATTTTAGTTTTGATTGTAATGGCATTGATAAAACTTCTGAGATTCTAAATGCACCGAAAGTGATTGTTTTTGTAGTTCCTTTTGTTGAAAAGGTAAATGAGAAGCAAATTGAAAAATTGAATATTTTAGGAAAAGAAGCTTCTAAATATAAAGGATATAGAGTTGTTACGGTTTCAAATAATCCGATTAAAGGTTTGGAACTTGAAAATTGTTTTATGGATCAAACAACAATGAAAACAATTATTCGCTCTAATCCAGGTGTAATGATTTTAGAAAAAGGAACGGTGAAAGCGAAATATCATGACAATGATTTTCCTTCGCTTAATCAATTAGAAGATTTATTTTAACAAGTGATTAATTATATTTTAAATAAAATTTTCTACGGATTTTTGACACTTTTCGGAGTTGTTACCGTTGTTTTTTTAATGTTTTCAGTACTTCCTGGGGATCCTGCTCGTATGATGCTTGATCAAAAAGAAGATCCAGAGCAATTGGCTCAAATTCGTAAGAATTTAGGTTTAGATCAACCTTTATGGAAACAATATGCGTTTTATTTGAATGATCTTTCGCCGGTTTCGTTTCACAATATTGATGAAACGAATACAACCTACACATCGTTAAGTTCAGATAAATACAAGTACACCAAATTAGTTGAGTTTGGAACAAATGAAATGGTGTTGAAAGCGCCCTATTTGCGAGAATCTTTCCAAAAACAAGGAAAGAATGTCAGTACAATTATTGGAGAAACGCTGCCCAATACAATGGTTTTAGCTATTGCTGCTATTATTATTGCAACTATAATTGGTGTTGCGTTGGGAATTGTTTCTGCTTTAATGAAAGATACGTGGCTTGATCGCATGTTATTGGTCATTACAAGTTTTGGTATGAGTATTCCTTCGTTCTTTTCGGCGATTATAATTGCATACATTTTTGCATTTTTGATGCACGATATTACGGGTCTTAATATGATTGGTAGTTTATATGAGGTAGATGATTTGGGAGAAGGGAAACATTTGATGTTGAAAAATTTAATTCTTCCTGCCATTACATTAGGATCGCGACCATTAGCAGTTTTTACACAATTAACACGAAATTCGTTGTTAGAAGTTCTGAACCAAGATTATATTCGAACTGCTTTTGCAAAAGGTTTGTCCCGTAAAACAGTGATTACAAAACATGCTTTACGCAATGCATTAAATCCAGTGATTACAGCTATTTCTGGTTGGTTTGCATCGATGTTGGCAGGTTCGGTTTTCGTAGAATTTGTTTTTGGATGGAATGGATTAGGAAAGGAAATTGTAAATGCTTTGAATACATTAGACTTACCAATTGTTATGGGAGCTGTTTTAGTGATTGCAGTCATGTTCATTGTGATTAATATTTTGGTTGATATTCTTTATGGAATTCTTGATCCACGCGTTCGCATAAAATAAATCAGGTAGAATATCACGAGAAATAATTATCTTGCAGTAAATATTAAAACCAATATAAAATACACTTTTTTATGCGAGATAGAATAGTAGCAGGAAACTGGAAAATGAACTTAAACTATGAAGAAGCAATTCATTTAGCAACAAATCTGAATGCTTGGGTGGCAGACAATCAGCCAATAGCTCAAGTGATTATTGCGCCTTCTTCTATTTATTTACAAACTTTATTAGAAGCTATAGACGAACAATATGTTAAGGTTTCTTCTCAAGATATTTCAGCTCACGATAAAGGAGCTTATACAGGTGATATTTCAGCAGAACAATTGGATAGTATTGGGTTAGACTTTGCTATTATTGGACATTCTGAACGTAGAGAATATCAAGGAGAAACAGATGAGGTTATTGCTGCAAAATTGAAACAAGCATTCAACTATCAAATTAATCCAATCCTTTGTGTTGGCGAAAAGTTAGAAGAACGCGAAGCGGATAAACATTTTGATGTAGTAAAATCACAAATCATGAATGCTTTAACTTCACAAAACCATGATGATCTTTCTCGTTTGATTATTGCATACGAACCAGTATGGGCAATTGGAACAGGTAAAACAGCTACACCAGAGCAGGCACAAGAAATTCATGCATTTATTCGAAAAGTGTTGAATGATGAGTTCGGAGTAGAAGTGGCAAATGATACAAGTATTTTATACGGAGGAAGTGTGAATGCACAGAATGCAAACGAAATTTTTGCTCAACCAGATATTGATGGTGGTCTCGTAGGAGGTGCTTCACTAAAATTTGACGACTTTGTGCAGATAATAGCTGCATGTAAATAATATAAAGAAACTCAATCGCAAGATTGAGTTTTTTGTTTTCCTTCAATTCCTTTATTTATGTAGGGTTCAAATTTACGTTAAACCTATCTTTAAGAAAAATATAACATTTCTTAGGATTAATTAAGATTTTTCGGAACAATCTCTGCAAAATTGTAACACGTACTAACTATTAAAAAAAAGTATCATTTTTAAGCAAAACACATTTATTATGAAAAAATTGACGCAAATATTAGGAGTTGTAGCAATAGGGTTAGTTTCTTTCTCTTTCACAACGAAAAATGAAGTTCCAGTCTCAACTTCATATACAATTAACCAAGATGCACCAAAGGTTGTTATTTTGGATATTGTAGATAATATCGCAGCAGAATCTGGAGCAAATATTGCCACAGAACTTAAGTCTAAAATAGAAACTTTAAATAAAGAAAATGTAAATGTTCTTCTTTGGAAAGATTTAACGAAAGGACTGCAAGAAGAAGAGAAAAGAGCAATTATTGATAGTTTAAAACCTGAATTGATCATGACATTAAGTTTTGATAAATCTGATGATAATACAAACAAGGTTGCAGCTGTAGTGTCTAAACAGAATGTTGCTTTTGAAGATACATTCAAAGTAGCAAAAGAATTGGCAGAAAACTTAAATTCAACAACAGTTAAAAATGATGGTGTATATCAAAATGATTCAAATTATATACAAGATAATTTAGCGCCTTCAATCTTTTTAAGTTTAAAAGTGAAAAACGAACCAACTTCAAATACAGAAATTATCGACAAAATTTCTAATTTTATTGAAACTGCTGAAGTAAATCAACCTACTGTAGTAGTGGATGAAGTGGCTGAAGTTGATACAGCAATTCAATAAATAAAGCTGTAAGATAAAAACATAAAAATCCGTTTTTTCGTATCATTCATTTTTAGGAATGAATAAAAAGTAACATTTTGTAAGGAAATGTTACTTTTTTTTGTTTTTAGTTGTAGAACACTTAAGTTTGTTCAAACACTTACAATACAATGTCAAAACAAGGTTATATCGCGCGTTACTTTAATATTGTTCGTAAACTTTCGCAACAAAAATACTGTTCTTACGAAGATTTAGAACGTTTTTTGGAACGAGAATTTGAAATGTTACAACTACAAGATGATACATTAGAATTTAACTTTTCTAAACGAACATTGCAACGTGATATTCGAGAAATTCGTAATATCTTGGGAATTGACATTATGTATAGTCGAAGTCAGCGTGGATATTATATTTTTCAAGATGATTATAGTTCTGATCTATTTCTGAAAACATTAGAAGAAATCAACAGTTTTTCTGCCTTGAAATTGACCAATTCGCTCGAATCTATCGTGTATTTGGAAAAAAGAAAACCCAAACGTGCTGAATTTTTGCCTGATATTGTACAAGCTATTCAACAAAAAAAGAAAATTGAATTTCATTATCAAAAATTTGGTGAAGAAAAAGAAACGATTCGAAAAGTTTCGCCAATTGCAATTAGAGAGCACAATAATCGTTGGTATTTGATTGCAGATGATAAGGGAATTGTGAAAAATTTTGGTTTGGAACGAATGAATAAAGTTTCAATTTTAAATGATAAAATAGACAATAATATTGAATTTAATTACATAGATAAGTATAAATATTCATTCGGAATAATTGTTCCAAGTTCTGAAAAACCAGAAAAAATTGTGCTTTCTGTAACTAAAAAACAAGCAGCTTATTTAGAATCTTTGCCTTTGCACGAATCGCAACAAATTTTAGAAACTAAAAATGATGAGGTTTTAATTGGTTTAGAATTATTTTTAACCGAAGATTTTATCAGCGAAATTCTTTCGTTGAGCCGTTCTGTAACCATTATCGAACCTAAAAAACTGAAAGAAAAAGTAAAAACAATTTTGAAGGAAACATTGGAGAAATATAAATAGAATGAATTTCGAATAGTTGTCTTTCGAAATTTGTTTATTTTACATCTGTTCAAACTCTAAATCGAAATTCATTCCCAAAATAGCTTTCCCAGCAATTTTTTCTCCATTTTCAGGATTGATTAATCCCGTCATTTTTCCCGTTTTCTGCTTCGTAACTAAATCTAAAATTTGTTTGTTAGTTAATTTTTTACCCATAAACTCGAACGGAACTTTGAAACCACATTCTCTGAAATTAGAACAACCATAAGCGGCTTTTCCTTTTACTAATTTATGTGTTTTACATTTCGGACAAGTAGCATCTTCCAGATTAATTTCTTCTTTTGGTTTACGCTCTTTTTTGGGTTTATCTTCTATTTGAGCAGAATTTTGGTGCGATGAAATTGGTCTGAAATAACTGTTTTTTACCTCAAATGTTAATTTTGAAACCATTTCAATTAATTCTTGTTTGAATTGTTCTAATTCATATTCACCTTTTTCAATTAAACGAAGTTTTCGTTCCCAAACTCCTGTCAATTCTGGAGATTTTAATAATTCATCTTGAATCGTATCTATCAAATCAATTCCCGTTTGTGTTGCCACAATGTTTCGTTTTTTCTTTTCGATATATTTTCTTCGGAACAATGTTTCGATAATATTAGCACGCGTAGATGGACGGCCAATGCCGTTTTCTTTCATCAGTTCTCGCATTTCTTCATCGTCCACTTGACGACCTGCAGTTTCCATTCCACGCAATAAAGTTGCTTCTGTATAATTTTTTGGAGGAGTTGTTTTTCCTTTGTGGATATAAGGTTCGTGAGGTCCTTTTTCACCAATTTCGAAAATTGGCATTATTTTTTCTTCGTCTTTTTCGTCCTCCTTTTTATCTTTTACATATACTTCGCGCCATCCCATTTCGAGAATTTGCTTTCCAGTTGCTTTAAAATTAATTGCAGAAAGTTGACCATCTTTACCAATATTTTCTACTTTTCCTTCTACCGTTGTGTTGGCAACTTTACATTCAGGATAAAAAACTGCGATAAAACGTCGAGCAACCAAATCATAAATACGCTTTTCTTCGTTTGATAAACCTTGAGGAAAGATTTCTGTCGGAATAATAGCGTGGTGATCGGTTACTTTTGTGTTATCAAAAACAGTTTTTGACATCGGAATTGGTTGCGTCATTAATGGTGCAACTAAATTTTGATAGGCTGTAAGTTTAGTTAGAATTCCTGGAACTTTTGGATAAATATCTTCGGATAAATACGTTGTATCAACACGAGGATATGTCACAAACTTTTTCTCGTAAAGACTTTGGATATATTTCAATGTATTTTCTGCAGAGAATGCATATTTCTTATTGGCTTCTACTTGTAAAGCAGTCAAATCAAATAATCGTGGATTTTTTTCGCGACCTTCTTTTATTTCAAAATCAATAATTTCAAACTCTTTGTCTTTAATAAAATCTAAACCTTGTTTGGCTTTTTCTTCAGATTTTAAACGAGGAATTGTTGCATTAAACTCAACTTCTTTAAATACTGTTTTCAGTTCCCAATATTCTTCTATAACAAAAGCGTTGATTTCTTTTTGTCGTTGCACAATCATAGCAAGAGTTGGCGTTTGCACACGTCCAATAGATAGAACAGTTTTGGGTGGAGCAAATTTTTTGGTGAATAAACGAGTTGCATTCATTCCTAAAAGCCAATCACCAATTGCACGCGCTTGTCCAGCAGAAAATAAATTGAAATATTTTTCTCCATCTTTCAAATTCTCGAAACCTTCTTTTATAGCTTCTTCTGTCAAAGATGAAATCCAAAGGCGCTTCATTGGAGCTTTCGCTTTGGCTTTCAATAAAACCCATCGTTGTATCAATTCTCCTTCTTGACCAGCATCACCACAGTTTATAATCTCTTCAACTTGACTAGCTGTTACAAGTCTTTTGATAATATTAAATTGTTTCGAAACTCCTTTGTCAGCGATTAATTTTATTCCAAAGCTTGACGGAATCATAGGTAAATAATTCAGATCCCAACTTTTCCATTCGGGAGTATAATCTTGCGGTTCCTTTAATGTACATAGGTGACCAAAAGTCCAAGTAACTTGAAATCCGTTTCCTTCATAGTATCCATCATGCTTCTGATTAGCACCAATTACTTTGGCGATATCTTTAGCAACACTTGGTTTTTCGGCAATACAAACTTTCATAGCAATTATAATATTGAAGTGCAAAAGTCAAAATAATAATTTAATTCTTAAAAAAAAATATAAATATGTATAAATATTGAATAAATTTGCGATAGGTTAATTTTTGTGAAGATTGAATATTTTTCAAAATTTATAAAGTTTTGAGGTTTTATTAGAACTGATGAGATAAAAAATAAATTATCATTTCGGTGAAAAATACTATTGATTTCAAATAAATTCGAAATTTAACGTCATAACAACATAAAAAATTTAGAAGATTTAAAAAATTTTCACTTAATTTACACCCACATTAATAAAAATCATAATATTTAAAAGAATTAGTAAATGGAAAAGAATGTAACAGTACCAGCTAAAACTAAAAAGGGAGGTCTTAACCCTGTGATTACTATGATCATTTTAATTGCTATCGCAATGGGGATCTTTTATGGTGTTTTTGGTCAACCAAGTAACTTTGAAGGAGGAGATACAGAAAGAGGAAATCCTTTAAACTTTTTAGGAATTATTTTTAAAGGAGGGGTAATTATTCCATTCTTAATCTCGTTTTTCTTTATGGTATTGGTATTCTCTATCGACCGTGTTATCGCTTTAAACAAAGCAAAAGGAACAGGATCTGCTGAGAAATTTGTAAACGACATTCGTGCTTTATTAAACAAAAATGAAATTAACAAAGCAATCGAATTATGTGACAAACAAAAAGGTGCCGTAGGAAACGTAGTGAAAGAAGGTTTAACAACTTACAAAGCGTTAGAAAACGACACAACTTTAAACAAAGAGCAAAAATTAGCTCAATTAGGTAAAACGTTAGAAGAAGCGACTACATTAGAAATGCCAACGTTAGAGAAAAACATGACAATTATTTCTACAATTGCTTCTGTTGGTACGTTAATTGCCTTAATGGGTACTGTAATCGGGATGATTAAAGCATTCTTCGCATTAGGTGAAGGAGGAGGATCTCCAGATGCTGCACAATTATCAGTAGGTATTGCTGAGGCCTTAATTAATACAGGTATGGGGATTGGTGCTTCTGCATTCGCTATTATTATGTATGCTTTCTTAACTTCTAAAATTGATGATTTAACATTCAAAATTGACGAAGTAGGAATGAGTATTCAACAATCTTTCTCTGCTCACAATTAATATTCATTGACGAAGCCTTAGAAGGATAGTATAAGGAAAAATCAAACAACAAACAATTTAGAATATTAATTAATAATACAGAGAAAATGGCAAGAGTAAAACCAAAAAGAAGAGGTCCTTCGATGGACTTAACAGCTATGTCTGACATGGCTTGGCTTTTGTTAACTTTCTTTATTTTGACATCTAACTTTAGAGAACCTGAAGTTGTTCCTGTCGTAACACCGACATCTGTTTCGAACCAAAAAATGGCTACAGAAAACATGATGATCATTAAAATTGATGATAAAGGAAAATTCTTATTCGGATTAGAAGAAAAAGATCGTATTCCTACATTAGAAAGAATGGGTGATAAGTACGGAGTGAAGTTTACAGATGCTGAAAAGAATGCATTCAAAAGCATAGTAGAGTTTGGTGTACCAATGAATGAAATGAGAAATTATTTGAATCAGCCTGCTGATAAACAACAATCATATCATCCAGGTATTCCATTAGATACGATACCGAATAAAAATCAAGAATTGATTGATTGGGTATTTGAAGCAAAAGAAGTGAACCCTGATATTTTCTTAGCAATTAAAGGTGATCAAAAATCTGAATACAAACAATTCAAAACTTTGATCCAACAATTACAAGAAAAGAACATGAATAAGTTCCAGTTAATTACATCTCAAGAATAATTAAAAGAAATTTAACCCAATGGCGCAAATACAAACAGATAATGGCGGCAACGGAAAAAAAGTCCGTTCCAAAAAGAATTCGACTGCGGTCGATATGGCTCCGTTAGTAGATTTAGGTTTCTTATTAATTACTTTCTTTATGTTTGCAGCGACTTCGATCAAACCAAACGTAATGAACTTGAATATGCCTCCAAAAATTGAAGATAAAACTAAGAAAGATGTTCAAGATGATATCAATATTAAAAATTCGATTACTATTTTAGTAGCGAAGGATAATAAATTATTTTGGTATCAACAAGAGGCTGGGAAATTAAATGCTGGTAACTTAATGGAGACTGATTACTCTGCAGAAGGAATTCGTAAAGTTATTACGGATGCTAATGCTGGAGCTATAGATAAAGAGAAGTTTACTGTAATTATCAAACCAATGGATGATGCATCTTATGATAATTTAGTAACAGTGTTAGACGAAATGGAGATTACGAAATCTACACGATACGGTATCGTTCAGATTACACCTGAAGAACAAAAGGTGTACGATGAAAAAGTAGGTAAATAATTAGTTTATTTGTTAAATTTAAAAGAATTAAAATGTCAGAAAATAACAACAAACTAAAATCCTTAGACGAGATTGTATTTGAAGGTAGAAACAAAGCATATGGTGCCTATGACATGAGAATGTCTGAAAAAAGCACTCTATTAAAAGCTTTCATTCGTGGATTTATAGTAATTGTAATCATTTCTTTTGCTGTAATTGCTTCTGCAACTGGAATGTTCAAAAGCAAACAAACAGAAGAAGTAGTCGTAGACGTTCAGCTTGAGGATTTAAATATACCTGAACCTCCAAAAGAGGAAGAAGTGGTAGAACCAGAACCAGAGCCAGAACCAGAACAACAAGAAAATCATTATCAAGAGGAGACGGCACAAGAGAAATTCGTAATGCCAGAACCAAAAGAACAACCTAAAAAAGAGGAAACGATTCCTCCTAAAGAAGAGTTGGTAGGTAAAGATTTATCTTTTGAAAAACGTGAAGGAAAAGAATCTTCTGGTCAAACTGGAGGAGGTCCTGTGAATCTAAATAAAGAAGCACCGAAGAATACAATTCAAGCGCCAAAAACAGAGGATAAAGGTGATAAACCAGCTCCTCCTGCAACAGTATCAGCTCGTACAGCTGCTGTTATGGCTATTTATCCAGGTTGTGAGAAAGATGCTGCAAAAGGTAAACAAGCTGCTACAGACTGTTTATCTAAAAAGCTATCGGCTGATTTACAAGATGAGTTACAAGATTTTGCTAATGATCAAGCAGGACAAGGTACAGGTGTAGTTTCGGCTAAACTGAACTTCCAAATTGATACAGAAGGTAGAATTGTTGGAATCTCTCCAATGGGTGATGCAAAGTTAGGGCCTGAAGCTAAAAAAGCTTTAGAACGTATTACACAGCGTCAACAAAGAAGAGGAAAAACGATCAAACCAGCGCAAACTGAAGATGGTCGTGCTGCGAAGTTGAACTTCAACATCCCAGTAAAAATGTTAATTGAGTAATACTTAATCGTACATTACATATAAAAAAGAGGCTAAAATCATTTAGCCTCTTTTTTTTGTATTTATATTTTTCTAATCTTATAGCTTTGTTCTTAAACAAAATCTGCGCAGGTTTGACCCAAGACTTGCGCAGGTTTTACTCAAAAGCAGCGCAGGTTTTTTATCGAACCCTATATTTAATAAATCAAAAAGCATCTTCAAGACGATTGAAGATGCTTTTTAACGTGTTATGACGTACTTTTCTTTTCTAAATTAAAAGGAAAAATCTTTTAATAAATTAGTGTATCGTTCAATTCCATGTTCTATTTCTGATAGATAAATGTATTCGTCAGGAGTGTGCGAACGAGCCGAATCTCCAGGTCCCATTTTCACTGTTTCAAAATTCATCATGGCTTGATCCGACATTGTTGGAGAGCCGTAAGTGGTACAACCTAACTCGATGCCTTTTTGCACGATCGGGTGATGTTCAGAAATACGCGAAGAGTTTAATCGTAACGAACGAGCTTTTACTATTGCTTTTGGCAAACAATTGGAAATAATATCAACGACTTCTTGGTTAGAATACAATTCGTTTACTCGGCAATCTACAACCAAACGACATTCATCAGGTACAACATTATGCTGTTTTCCTGCTTCGATTTGTGTAACCGTCATCTTTACAGGTCCCAACATATCAGACACCCTTTCGAATTGATAAGACTTGAACCAATTCATCACCTCAATTGCTTCGTAAATAGCATTCACACCTTCGTTTCGGGCAGCATGTCCAGTTTTTCCTTTTACAATTACGTCCATTACAACCAATCCACGTTCTGCAATTGCCATGTCCATTTGCGTTGGTTCTCCTACAATTCCCAAATCTATTTTTGGTAAATTAGGTAAAATACTTGCAACATTTAGTTGTCCAGAACTTTCTTCTTCGGCTGTTATAGCCACAATTAGGTTATAAGGTAGATCCTCGTTTAGAAAATTGATATAAGTTGCCAATAAGCTTACTGCAGATGCACCTGCATCATTACTCCCTAAACCAACTAATTTATCTCCTTCGATTGTCGCTTTCAAAGGATCATATGTCCAAGATGAACCAAATTTAACGGTGTCGTGATGAGAGTTTAATAAAATTGTTTTTTTGTTTTTGTCAAAATTTGGATGAATACTCCAAACATTATTATCTTGACGATGAGCCGTAGCACCATGATCAGTTAAAAACTTAAAAATAATGTCGGCTGTTTTGTCTTCTTCACTTGAAAAAGATTGAGTTTCGATTAATTGACATAATAAATCGACAGCTTTCTTTTTGAGAATAGCTAATTCTAACATAAAATTGTTTTAATCTCTGAGTTAATGTTGCGCGCATGTACTAAACATACATTTTTTACACCCGCATTGATTACTTTGAATGAATTGTCTAATTTCGGAATCATACCTTCGAAAATTACACCTTCTTCTTTTAATTGCAAATATAAAGTTTCGTTAATAGTTGGTATCAAAGTTGAGTCATCATTTACATCGCGAAGTACACCTATTTTATCGAAACAAAAATTAAGCTCAACTTCGTTTTCTTTCGACATCGCTACTGCAATTGTAGAAGCAATTGTATCTGCATTTGTGTTTAATAATTGTCCATTTCCGTCATGCGTAATAGCACAAACAACAGGCGTAATGTTGTTGTCGATTAACAATTGAAACAATTCTTTATTGATACTATTATCATTCAAATCACCTACAAAACCATAATCAATAGTTTTTACAGGACGTTTAGTTCCTTTAATTGCATTTCCATCTGCACCAGATAAACCTAAAGCATTACAGCCAAATGCTTGCAATTTAGAAACAATGGTTTTGTTCAAGTTTCCTGCATATAAACCTGTCACAACATCCAAGGTAGGTTTGTCTGTAATACGTCGTCCTTCAATCATTTTAGGCTCGATACCTAATTGATTTAACATTTTTGAAGCGCCTTTTCCACCTCCATGTACCAAAATTTTTGGTTCTTTGATTTCCGAAAACGTTTGTAAGAATTGTTCTAATTCTTGCTCATTGTCGATAATTCCGCCTCCTATTTTTATAATTTTCAACATTTTAATAAATATGTAAATTTTGTTTGCTTTTTTTTGGTGTTACAAAAATATAATATTTAACTTTGCATCTCAGTATAATAACTGAATATCTTATTGATTAATGGAAGAAATTACTGAAATTATTCTTCTCAATTATGAGAGAAGCTTTCTGATAGAAAGCAAGCCAATTGGTTCTCATATTTTACTTAAGTGTGATGACAACTGGTCATCTTTTCTCGATTTTTTATCATTAATCAACTTTCCCTTAAATTATGTATGTTAGAATAGCAAATGCAGACGATGCCAAGTACACAGAATTGTTGTGCGAATGGTACGAAGAATCAGCTCGTATGAGAAAAACGGGTATTGCTAAACGAAATCCAGTTTATTTGGAGCGCAAAATGCGCAACGGAAATGCTGTGATCGCTTTTGATGATAATGATCAAATCGCGGGGTTTAGCTACATTGAAACTTACGAAGAAGAAAAATTCGTTGTAAACTCAGGTTTAATTGTACGTACAGATTTAAGGAGTTCAGGAATTGGGCGCGAAATAAAACATGCAGTTTTTGAATTGTCTCGTACAAAATTCCCAAAATCAAAAATCTTTAGTATTACAACTTCTTTAGCTGTAATGCGTATGAACACAAAATTAGGATACAAGCCAGTAACTTTTTCGGAATTAACACAATCGGATGAATTTTGGAATGGATGTAAAAGTTGTAAAAACTATCACATCTTAATGGATAATGATCGCGAGCGCTGTATTTGTACAGGATTGGTTTATGATAACCTTGATGACAAATATGCTCAGCAAGCAAAACAAAATGCGGATAAAAAAGAAGATGAATAAATATACGGACTAAGGTTTTTTTTTGTCTAAAATGAGTATATTTGCATAAAATTTCGAATAAATATTCAAAATGAGTAATAAAAAATACAGATTCCAGATTATAAAAGATTTAATAACAGATCAAGAAATCAGTAATCAAGACGAATTATTAAAAAAATTAATCGATTTAGATATCTCAGTTACTCAAGCAACTTTATCCAGAGATTTGCGCGAATTGAAAGTTTCAAAAGTTCCTAATAGTTCGGGACAATACATTTATCGCCTTACAGAAAGTGTTGCTCCAACAGCAACGGTTACACATAACGAAAAAACAAGTTTGATTTTCTCTAACAATTTAGGGGTTATTAAAACAAAGCCAGGTTATGCAAACAGAATTGCTTTTGAGATAGATAACACACATTTCAATACAATAATTGGAACAATTGCTGGAGACGATACGGTGTTGATCGTATTGAAAGAAGAGAGTAGCCGAGAAGAGGTTACCAATGAATTAAGAAGAATTATTCCCAATATAAACAAATAAACAAACAATGAGCAACAAAGCAGTTTTAGCTTACAGTGGAGGTCTAGATACATCGTACTGTTTGGTTAACTTAACAAAAGATCAAGGAATGGAAGTGCACACCGTAATTGTAAATACTGGTGGGTTTTCTGAAGAAGAGTTAAAAGAAATCGAAACTCGTGCCTACGAATTAGGTTCATCTAAACACGTAACAATTGATATTACAGATAAGTATTACAACGATTGTGTCCGTTTTTTAATTTATGGAAATGTATTAAAAAATAACACATATCCTTTATCTGTGAGCGCAGAACGTATGTTCCAATCAATTGCTATTGCTCAGTATGCAAAAGATGTAGAAGCAGAATACATTGTACATGGCTCTACAGGAGCAGGAAATGATCAAATTCGTTTTGATGTGGCTTTTGCAGTTATTTCACCTCAATCAAAAATTATCACACCTATTCGCGACGAAAAATTATCTCGTCAACAAGAAGTAGAATATTTACAAGCAAATGGTGTAAATTATAGTTGGGAACAAGCAAAATACTCTATTAACAGAGGAATTTGGGGAACATCTGTTGGTGGTGTAGAAACATTAACATCTAACCAAGCATTACCAGAAGAAGCTTATCCAACTCAATTATCAAGAACAGAACCATCTGTAATTGAAATTGAATTTGAAAAAGGGATTCCAACTGCTTTAGATGGAAAAAAATTATCTCCAGTTGCTTTGATCCAACAATTAAACGAAATCGGTGGGGAATATGCTATCGGTAGAGATATCCATGTCGGAGATACAATTTTAGGAATTAAAGGACGTGTAGGTTTCGAAGCTCCAGCTGCTTATCTATTGATCAAAGCTCATCATTTATTAGAAAAACATACCTTAACAAGATGGCAATTGTTGCACAAAGATTCTTTATCTAACTGGTACGGAACTTTATTGCACGAAGCACAATATTTAGATCCTGTAATGCGTGACATCGAAGCATTCTTAGAATCTTCACAAGAAAAAGTTACAGGTAAAGTAAAAGTTCAATTAAATCCTTACCATTTCTCAATGATTGGTATCGAGTCTCCTTATGATATGATGCAATCTAAAGTTGCTGTTTATGGTGAAGAAAACGATGCTTGGGATTCGAGAGATGCAAGAGGTTTCATCAAAATATTCGGTAATCAATTAAAGATTGTTCATAGTTTCGATTAATTGATTCGTTAAAGTGGGTTCATTAAATTGAATCCACTTTATTTCAATATTAAATTACAATAAACACGCGCAAAAAATATCAAATGTCAAACAAAATTAACGTAAGCATTGTAGGAGGTGCTGGATACACTGCAGGCGAATTGCTAAGAATATTAATTCATCATCCGATGGTTACTATTTCGTCTGTGTACAGCACATCAAATGCAGGCAACCCCGTTACCAAAGTACACGACGATTTGTTTGGAGAAACTGACATCGTATTTTCGGATAAAATAGACGAAAATGCTGATGTCGTTTTTTTATGCCTGGGTCACGGAAAATCAGCAGAGTTTTTAAAGAATAATACCTATTCAGCTCAAACAAAAATTATTGATTTGAGTAATGATTTTCGATTAAATGCGAACCATATTTTCGAAGATAGGACGTTTGTTTACGGTTTACCAGAATTGGACCGCGAAGCAATCAAAACTGCTCAAAACATAGCAAATCCTGGTTGTTTTGCAACAGCTATTCAATTAGCATTATTGCCTTTGGCTGCAAAAAATGAAATCAAAAATGATATTCACATTAATGCGGTAACAGGATCTACAGGAGCTGGGCAAAGTTTGTCGGCTTCGACGCATTTTAGCTGGCGAAATAATAATGTTTCTTTTTACAAAGAGTTTACACATCAACACGAAGGAGAAATTTATCAAACATTGAATCAATTAGAAAAAGATTTCAATAACAAAGTTTATTTCTTACCAATGCGAGGTGATTTTGCGCGCGGAATTTTAGCTGGTGTTTATCTTAAATCTGATTTGTCAGAAGAAGAAGCAAAAAATATTTTTAACGAATATTACAAAAACGAACCTTTTACGTTTGTTTCTAACGCGCCAATTGCATTGAAACAAGTCGTAAATACCAACAAATGTTTTTTACATATCCAGAAACAAGACGATGTATTATTGATAACTTCTATTATCGATAACCTTACAAAAGGTGCTTCTGGACAAGCTGTAGAAAATATGAACTTGATGTTCGGTTGGGAAGAAAATTTAGGACTTAATCTAAAAACGGTAGCGTTTTAAGACGCTTAAGTCTAAAAGTTTAACGGTAAATGATATGCAAGATTTTAGGAACATAAAAGTTTGGAACGAATTTCATCAACTTACTTTGAAAGTTTATGAGATAACTTCTGAATTTCCTAAATCCGAAATGTTTAATCTAACCTCTCAATTAAGAAGAGCTTGTGTATCTATCCCGAATAATATAGCAGAAGGTTGTGGTAGAAATTCGGATAAAGATTTTTTACGATTCCTTCATATCTCTTTAGGTTCTACAAATGAAACGCTTTATTTATTGATTCTATCAAAAGATTTGAAATTGATAACAGAAGAAATATTTAAAGAACTTGAAGATGAAGTTGAAAAAGTAAAAGCGATGTTATTAGCTTTTATTAAAACAATTAATAATCGTTTAGCGTAAACCGTTAAACGTAAACCTTAAACAAAAATGAAACTATTCGACGTATATCCATTAATGAATGTAACTCCGGTTAAAGCCAAAGATTGTATCCTTTGGGACGAAAACGGAAAAGAATATTTAGACTTATATGGTGGTCACGCAGTGATCTCTATTGGTCATGCACACCCGCATTATGTGCAAAAAATTACAGAACAAGTAAACAATATTGGATTTTACTCTAACTCAGTTCAAATTCCAATTCAAACAGAATTAGCAGAGAAATTAGGACGTTTATCAGGATATGAAGATTATACATTATTCTTATGTAATTCTGGAGCTGAAGCAAACGAAAATGCAGCTAAATTAGCTTCTTTTCATACAGGAAAAGATCGCATCATTGCGTTTAACGGTGCTTTTCATGGACGTACATCTGGATCTGTTGCTTTAACAGATAATCCAAAAATTGTAGCGCCTTTTAATGCGCATCACAAAGTTTCTTTTGTAGATTATAATATTGATGCTATTAAAGAGATTATTGCTGGAGGAGATGTTGCTGCTATTATTTACGAACCTATACAAGGAGTTGGTGGAATTATTTTACCATCAGATGAATTCGTTCAAGAATTAAGAAATGTTTGTACAGAAAACGGCGTTATTTTGATCGCTGACGAAGTACAATGTGGATATGGTCGTTCGGGGAAATTTTTCGCACATCAACATTCTGACATCAAAGCAGATTTGATCACAATGGCAAAAGGAATGGGGAATGGATTTCCAATCGGAGGAGTTTTAATTTCACCAGAATTCAAAGCGTCTTATGGTTTATTAGGAACAACTTTCGGAGGAAATCATTTAGCTTGTGCTGCTGCTGTTGCAGTGTTAGATGTAATCGAACAAGAAAACTTAATTGACAATGCTAAAGAAATTGGAAATTATATCGGAATTCAATTAAACAAATTTCCAAAAATCAAAGAGGTTCGTGGTCGTGGCTCAATGATAGGAATCGAATTTGATTTTCCAATTGCAGCGTTAAAAAATAACTTATTAACAAAACACAATATTTTTGTAGGTTATGCAGGTACAAATGTTATTCGTTTATTGCCTCCACTTACAATTACAACACAATACGTAGATAAATTCATATCAGCATTAGAAACTGAAATTAACATTATCATCAATGGATAAGATAGTAAAATTAGTATTCCAAGACGGATTAGAAATCGAAGGAAAATCTTTCGGTGCATATACTTCTGCCGCAGGAGAAGTAGTATTTAACACAGCTTTGGTTGGGTACAATGAAAGTTTAACTGACCCTTCATACAAAGGGCAGATTATGGTGATGACAGCTCCAATGATCGGAAATTATGGTGTTCCTGATGATAAAGCGATGATCGAATCAATCGAAACTTGGATGGAATCAAATAAAATTCAAGTTACTGGTTTAGTTGTTTCTTATTATGCAGATGATTATTCGCATTGGAACGCTATCCAAAAATTAGGCGCTTGGTTAGAAAGCCAAAATATCCCAGGTATTTACGGTGTTGATACACGTATGATTACAAAAAAATTACGTGATCAAGGTTCTACTTTAGGAAAGATTGTTGCAGATACAGATGTAGAATTTTACAATCCAGATTTAGATAATTTAGTGGATCAAGTATCATGTAAAGAAGTGATTCGTTACAACGAAGGAGCTGAAGTGAAAATTGTTTTAGTAGATTGTGGGGTGAAAAATAACATCATTCGTTGTTTTGTAGATCGTGGTGTTGAGGTTATTCGAGTACCTTGGGATTATGATTATTCAACATTAGAGTATGATGGTTTATTTATCTCAAATGGTCCTGGAGATCCATCGATGTGTGTTGCTACCATTAATCATATCAAAGAATCTTTGAAAGAAGATAAGCCAATTTTTGGAATTTGTTTAGGAAACCAATTGGTAAGTTTAGCTGCTGGTGCGTCTACTTTCAAATTAAAATATGGACACCGTTCGCATAATCAGCCGGTACAATTAGTTGGAACAAAAAGATGTTTTATTACATCTCAAAACCACGGTTTCGCAGTAGATGATTCGAAATTACCAGAAGGATTCAAAACATTCTTTACGAACTTAAATGATGGAACTTGTGAAGGAATTCGCCACGAATCAAAACCATTCTTCACCGTTCAATTCCACCCAGAAGCTATGGGAGGACCAGTCGATACAGAATATTTATTTGATGAATTTATTGAAGAAGTAAAAAAATATAAAAGTGTAAATTAATTTAGTTAATCAATTTATTTAACCGCAAAGAAGCTAAGATTACGCAGAGAGCAAAGAGTAGAGATTAATAAAAATATAAGAGATTTTAATCACTTATTCTTTACGTAATATTTGAGTTCTCTGTCATAAAAATTGGTTAAATTAGATTGTAGATCAATAATAACAGAAGAAAACTTTGATATTCAAGAGTATGATCATAGAAAATGAAATAGCAACTAAAATCATAGGATGTGCAATCAATGTACATTCAGCTCTTGGACCAGGACTTTTAGAAAGTGCATATAAAGAGTGTCTTTATTATGAATTAAATCAAAATGGTCTGTATGTAGAAAAAGAAAAGCCAATGCCTTTGGTTTTTAAAGAAGTAAAGTTGAATTGTGGTTATAGAATTGATTTATTGGTTGAAAATAAAATTGTGATAGAAATAAAAGCGGTTGAGGGATTAAATAACGTTCATTTGGCGCAAACTCTAACCTATCTCAAATTGGGAAATTATAAATTAGGTTTGTTAATGAATTTTAATACTTTTCGTTTAAAAGACGGATTGAAAAGGGTAGTAAATCAACTTTAAACTTCAAATTCTTTGCGAAATCTTTGTGATCTCTGCGGTTAAGAATTAATTAGATTAAACAACAAAACAAAAAAATAATGAAATCACATATAAAAAAAGTATTAGTATTAGGATCAGGAGCACTAAAAATTGGTCAAGCTGGAGAGTTTGATTATTCTGGTTCGCAAGCGTTAAAAGCGTTAAAAGAAGAAGGAATCAAAACAGTTTTAATTAATCCAAATATTGCAACTGTTCAAACTTCTGAAGGAATTGCAGACGAAGTTTACTTCTTACCTGTAACTCCATATTTCGTAGAAAAAGTAATTCAAAAAGAAAAACCAGACGGAGTTTTAGTTGCCTTTGGAGGACAAACAGCTTTAAACTGTGCGGTTGAATTAAATAAAGAGAATATTTTCGAAAAATACGGTGTTGAAGTTTTAGGAACACAAATTCCTGTGATTGAAGCAACAGAAGACCGTGATATTTTTATCGAAAAATTAGACCAAATTGGCGTTTTAACTGCTCGTTCGGAAGCTGTTGAGACAATAGAAGATGCGATGGCAGCGGGTAAACGTATCGGTTTTCCATTAATCATTCGTGCAGCATACGCTTTAGGTGGTTTAGGTTCTGGTTTCGCAAACAATGAAGAAGAATTATTAGAATTAGTTGATAAAGCATTCAATTATTCTTCTCAAGTTTTAGTGGAAGAATCTTTAAAAGGATGGAAAGAAATTGAGTACGAAGTTGTACGTGATGCGTATGATAACTGTATTACGGTTTGTAATATGGAAAACTTTGACCCGATTGGAGTTCATACAGGTGAATCGATTGTTATCGCTCCATCTCAAACATTAACAAATTCAGAATACCATAAATTACGTGAAGTTGCCATTCGTACTATTCGCCACCTTGGTGTAGTTGGAGAATGTAACATTCAATATGCTTTCGATCCTGTTTCGGAAGAATACCGTGTAATTGAAGTGAATGCTCGTTTATCTCGATCTTCTGCTTTAGCTTCTAAAGCAACTGGATATCCTTTGGCTTTCGTTGCAGCAAAATTAGCATTAGGTTACTCATTAGATGAATTAAAAAATAGCGTAACGCAAACTACATCTGCGATGTTCGAACCGGCATTAGATTATTGTGTAGTGAAATTACCTCGTTGGGATTTAAATAAATTCTACGGTGTTCGTCGTAACATTGGTTCTGCAATGAAATCGGTTGGTGAAGTAATGGCAATCGGACGTTCTTTCGAAGAAGCAATTCAGAAAGGAGTTCGTATGTTAGACATCGGACACAGAGGATTTGTCGCAAATTCATTTACAATTCCAGAAGGAGAATCATTAGATACATGGTTAGCTGAGCCAAATGATGAGCGTTTATATGCGATCACAGAAGCGTTCAAAGCTGGATATTCAATCGAGAAAATTCATGATTTAACGAAAATTGATTTATGGTTCTTACAACGTTTAGAAAGAATTTTCAACATTTCGAAAGAGTTTGAAGTCTTAGAACGTTTTGAACAGGTGGATGCTGATTTAGTGAAAAAAGCAAAATTAGCAGGTTTCTCAGATCAACAAATCGCTGTTTTAGTTAAAGGAAATGTGAATGTACACAGAAATGAATTAACCGTTCGTGAATTACGTAAAAACTTCGGAATTATTCCTGTTGTAAAACAAATTGATACGTTAGCAGCAGAATTCCCAGCGCAAACAAATTATTTATATGTAACATACCACGGAACTGAAAATGATATCGAAACTGAAACAGAAAAAGCAGTTTGTATTTTAGGTTCTGGTGTTTACCGCATCGGATCTTCTGTAGAATTTGATTGGTGTTGTGTAAATGCAGCACAAACAGCAGCTAAAAATGGTTACAAAACGATTATTATCAATTATAATCCAGAAACTGTTTCGACGGATTATGATGAGTCAGACCGTTTATACTTCGAAGAATTATCGTTTGAACGTGTAATGGATATCTTGGATTTTGAGCAACCTGAAGGAACAATTATTTCGACAGGAGGTCAAATTCCAAACAATTTAGCAATGAAATTGTACGACGAAAAAATCAATGTTTTAGGAACTTCTCCTTTACGTATTGATGATGCAGAAAATCGTCACAAATTCTCTGAAATCTTAGATGAATTAGGAATTGATCAGCCACGTTGGAAAGAACTTTCTTCTTTAGAAGCAGTTCATCACTTTGTGGATGAAGTAGGATTCCCAGTTTTAATTCGTCCTTCTTATGTATTATCAGGTGCTGCGATGAACGTCGTATCAAATACGGAAGAATTAGATGCTTTCTTGAAATTAGCGAAAGAAGTTTCTCCGGATTATCCAGTTGTCGTTTCTGAATTCGTACAAGGAGCAAAAGAAATCGAATTGGATGCAGTTTGTCAAAACGGAGAAATTATTGACTATGCGATTTCTGAACATGTGGAATTTGCGGGAGTACACTCTGGTGATGCGACAATGTATTATCCACCTCAAAAAGTATACATCGAAACAATTCGTCAAATGCGTAAAGTTGCGGCGAAAATCGCAAAACGTTTCGAGATTTCTGGTCCAATGAATCTTCAGTTTTTATCGAAGAATAATACAGTTCGTGTAATTGAAACGAATATTCGTGCTTCTCGTTCGTTCCCATTTGTATCGAAAGTGGCAGGAAATAACTTAATCGAAAAAGCAACAAAAGTATTATTAGGATTAGAAGTAGAAAAAGGACACTCAGAATTAGTTTACGATTTAGATTACGTAGGAGTTAAAGCTTCTCAATTCTCATTTACACGTTTAGCTGGTGCCGATCCCGTATTATCAGTGGATATGTCGTCTACAGGTGAGGTTGGATGTATTGGAGATACAGCTGAAGAGGCATTATTAAAATCGATGTTATCTGTAGGATATGAAATTCCAGAGAAAACAGTATTGATTTCTGGTGGACCAATTGAATCTAAGGTTGCTTTATTAGGACCTGCGAAACAATTAATTGCAAAAGGATATAAAATTTACGCAACAGAAGGAACACATAAATTCTTTATGGATAATGATGTCTATTCAACATTAGTGTATTGGCCATCTGATAAAAAAGAACCAAATGTAATGTCTTACATCCACGATAAGAAAATTGATATGGTAATCAACATTCCGAAAAACTTAACAAAAGTGGAATTAGATAATGATTATCAAATTCGTCGTACAGCAGTAGATTTTAACATTCCATTGGTTACAAATGCACGTTTAGCTTCAGCTTTCATCAATGCATTTACAACCCTAACAATGGATGATTTAAAAATCAAAACTTGGAATGAATACAGAAATAAGTAATACGTTTAAGTATTAAGTTATAAGTTCAAAGCCTCGCAATTGCGAGGCTTTTTATTTGTTATTAGTGTGAACTTTTTCGTTTTTCCGCTTCAATACTCTTTTGACTAATTTACAATATTTATCCATACAAAAAATCCACTTCTCTCAAAGTGGATTTTAAAATATGTAGAAATTAAATTTTCTTAAAACTCAGCAAAAAAAGCTTCTACTTTTTCTACGCCGTTTGCATCAAGAGCTTCTAATAATTCTTTCTTGATTTCCGTTAATTCTTTCTTTTTCGCTTTTTTCAGAACTGGTTTAGCCGTTTCTAAAAAGTTTTCGATTTGTTCTAATCCGCGAGAGCTTAAGAATTTTTCGTCTGTTTTTTTCAATTTAGCATACACTTGCACCAACATTTTACATTGTTCTAAAGCCAATGCATATTCTTTTACAGTTTCTAATGTAATCATGTAATGCAACATCAATTGTACAGAAGGCATATTGCGTTGATGACCAAATTTTGTGTATTTTTCTAATGCAATTCCGAAACATTCTTGACTACGTTCGATGTTTTTATTTAAAGCTGCAGAAATGACAACATTAAACCAATCGTCTGAGTTATCTGAATTCTGAGCTAAATCAAAGAAAGCATTGTCAGCATTTTCAAAATCTTGTAAGCTATAATAGGATAAAGCAATCAATTTTTTTGCGTCATATAATTGTTTTGGGTCTTTTGCATCCAATAAACCTTCACAAACTTTGATACACATCTCGAAATTACTATTTCCAAATAAATCTCTCGCCGTATTCAACAACGAATTAGTCGCATTCTGCTCCAACGCCTGCTCGTACATAAATTGACGTGCTCTCAAAACATCTTCGTATGTGATATAATCGTAATTGATTTTCATTTTTTTAGTCTCTTTGTTAATTTGCAACTAAATTACTTAAATCTTTAAGAAAGTAGTTAATTATTTATCATTTTTTAATAGATGTCGAATCACTGTTTCAGCAGCATGCAACCCGAATAAACCAGGCATCCACGAATTGGTTCCATAAAAAGATTTTTTATAGTTTTTACCATCCGTCAATTTTACCGATAATTCATCAGGAACTTCTGTTGAAAAAACAGCTTTTACACCTTTATTAATGCCTTCTTTTTTTAATCGTTTTCGTACATTTTTTGCCAAAGGACAAACATCTGTTTTACTAATATCACGCACCTGAACTTTACTTGCCAAATATTTTCCTCCTGCACCCATATTACTAATTACTTTCACTTTTTTGCGTTTTGCAGCTAAGATTAAATTAATTTTTGGGGTAACAGAGTCGATACAGTCTAAGACATAATCAAAATCGGGTGTAACGATTTCGTGTGTACGTTCTGGACTCAAAAATTCGTTGATACGTGTTAAGTCTAATTCAGGATTAATATCCATCAAACGATCACCAACAATATCTACTTTATGTTGTCCAATTGTCGAATGTAAAGCGGGTAATTGACGGTTAATATTTGTAATATCTATTGTATCGCCATCCACAATTGTCATTTTACCAACGCCTGCACGTGCAATAAATTCTGCGGCAAAAGAGCCAACACCTCCTAAACCTACGACTAAAACGTTAGAATTTTTAAGGTTTTCTAAACCTTCTTTTTTGAATAATAATTCAGCTCTTTCTTGCCAAACTGCCATTGAAATGTATTTTATTTTGATTGAACTTCGTAACCGAAAATCGTTTTCCAATTTTCTGCTTGTTGAAGTTGTAATTCTTCGATTGTTATTTTTCTCAAATTTGCTGCAAATGCATAAATTTCTTTTATCGGAATTTCGCTTGCATCATTTTCTAAAAAGAATTGATTTGCAGAAATTTTTGCAAATATAATTTGTAAGTTTTTGTTAGAAAGAAGATTTTTACCAAAAGATACAAAACAATTTTGCACCAAAATCTGATGGAGTAATTGTTCGTTCTTGTTGAAACCATGAAACATAAACGGAATCGTTAATTTCATTTTTTTGCGAATCTGTAAGATTTCTTGATAAGCACGAACCGAATGTATAATCACAGGAATTTTAAATTCTTCCGCAATCTTTAATTGTTGTTCAAAAACCTCGATTTGTAACTTAAAATCTGTTTCGCACAATTTATCTAAGCCAATTTCTCCGATTGCTAAACAATTTTTATTTGAAAGATTTTGTTTAATAAGTCTTATTTCTTCTTCTATTGATGAGGTTTTGATATAAGCTGGATGAATTCCAATAGAAAATAGCTTTACGCCATTATTCAGCTTATTCGGAAATTGATTGTACAATTCTAAAACCGTTGAATCGTTAGATAGATGATGTGTATGCGCGTTGAGAAACATGTTTATTGCTATAATAATTACAAAATTAAGTATATCTGTATGATTATGAAATTTAGATTTAAAATAAATTTAGTTTTATATGTTGTTTATAATTAGTTCTGTAAGTGATTGTAATTACTTAAAATAAATGGAGTTATTATTTAGTTTTATAGTTGTTAAAGTTTTAAATAATAATATATTTGTGTTTGAATCACAAAATATGAAAAAAACACTATTTACAATTTTCTTAACTGCACTTATGACTGGTGTACCTTTATTTGGACAAACTGGAAAAGCACCTAATTTACTTGAATCATCAATTCAAAAAGAGTTAACAAATAAAGGAACTGAAAATTTTCCTACTACTGAATGGATAGACTTTACAGATGTTAGTTGGTACAATTCCACTTCAACATCTTTTACTTTGAGTAATGCGGAACAGCTTGCTGGTTTAGCTAAGTTGGTATATGATGGAAATGATTTCTTGGGAAAAACGATTATTATTTCTAATGATATCGATGTAGGAAAACATTTGTGGACTTCTATTGGTTATGGGTATCAAAAGCCTTTTTCAGGAACTGTATTAGGAAATAATCATACAATCAAGAATGTTTTAATTAACAGACCAACTGGAGATTTTGTTGGTTTTTTTGGACAAGCTTTCAAAGCAACTTTCAAAGATTTAAAAATAGACAATATTAAGGTTAGAGCAAAAGATACAGCTGGTTGTTTTGTTGGTAACCTTTCTACAAATAGTCTTGTGGATAACTGTCATGTAACAAATGCAGAAATTATTACAACTTCTTATAATATTGGTGGTTTTGCGGGAAGTGTATTAACAGATTCTTTTGTTAATAATTCTTCTTTTGAAGGCTACGTAGAAGGATTTAATCAAGTAGGAGGATTTACAGGGAATTTATGGGATAAATCTACAATAACAAATTCTTTTGCAAAAGGAAAAGTTGTAGGAGGATATATTATCGGAGGATTTGTAGGTTTCACAACAATGGCTTTTGGCCCTAATAGAATGAATACGATTAAAGATTCTTATTCTATTTCTGAGGTAGAAGCAGAGTTAGAAAGAGCTGGTGGTTTTGTAGGATATGCGCAATTTGCTTTGAATGTAGAAAATTCTTATGCTGTAGGTAATGTTGCTTCACCAATAGCTGTAGGTTCTTTTGCTGGAATGGTAGGGAATGCAGAGTTTAAAAATGCACATTTTGACAAGACAGTTTCCACTATTGATGCGGTTGGAGTTTTAGAGATGGAAGGTATGTTGGTTGATATTACTGGAAATACAACTTCTGTAATGAAAAATGAAACTTTCGCTGAGATATTAAATGCTTCAAATTCTGATAAACCTTGGCGAATAGTTAATGGATTAAATGATAATTATCCAGTACTGAATTTTCAAAATTTGGGTATTCAGGAGTATACATCCAAAGAGCTTAATCTTAAAATTTATCCAACAATAACAGAGAAGTTACTACATATACAATCAAATGCGAAAGTGTTAGATTATAAAATTTATGATATTAATGGACGAATAATTCCAATTAATAATAAAAAAATGAAAGAAATAGATGTTTCATCTTTTACCAAAGGAGTATATATTATTTCTGTTTCTACAAACGAAGGAACTAAAAATTTGAAGTTTATTAAAAAATAAATTATAGAAAAAAAAGGCCTAAATATTACACTGCCCCCAAAAAGTTAGACACTTTTGGGGGCATTTTTTATGACAAGAAAAGTAAAATATGGTGTAGCATTTAAGTTACGCTGTGTGAAAGAAGTTTTAGAAAAACATCGAACAATACGTTCAATTAGTAAAAAAGAAAATATACATGCTTCTTTATTAAAGAAATGGGTTTCTGATTATCATAATCAAGGAATTTCAGGTATAGAACCTAAAAAAAACCAAACGTATAGCGTTGAATTTAAGTTGAAAGTTATTAAGACTATAACTAGTCAATATCTTAGTTTACGTGAAGCCAGAGTTAAATTTAATATTCCAAGTGAATCGGTTATTATAAAATGGCAAAAAGATTTTGCTACCTTTGGAATAGACGGATTAAAACCCAAACCAAAAGGCCGTCCCAAGACTATGAGCACATCTAAAGGTAGACCTAAAAAATCGAAACAACCATTATCAAGAGAAGAAGAACTATTGTTGGAGATTGAACGTTTACGTTGTGAGAATGCACTCTTAAAAAAGTTCAATGCCTTAATTCAAGCCCAAGAGGAAAAACAAAAGAAACTTGTACGCAAGCCATAAATGAATTAAGGCCAGAATTTCATCTAAATTTACTTTTAGATTGTACACATATGGCTAGAAGCAGCTTTTACTATCATATTTCACGTAGTAAAACAGATAAATACGAGGAATTAAAACTTAAGATAAAATCCATTTATCATCAGCATAAAGGGCGATATGGCTATCGACGAATTACCGATGAATTAAGAAAATCAGGAACTATCATCAATCATAAAACTGTTCTTAAACTGATGAATAGCTTAGGATTAAAGAGTTTGATTCGAAGAAAAAAATACAAATCTTACAAAGGAGAACAAGGAAAGATTGCACCAAACATCTTGCAAAGAGCATTTAAGGCTGATAAACCCAACCAAAAATGGGTAACAGATGTTACCGAGTTTAAAGTAAAAGATAAAAAACTATATTTATCACCAATAATGGATCTGTACAATCAAGAAATTATCAGCTATGAGTTAAGCGAACGACCTGTTTTTAATCAAGTAACTCAAATGCTTAAAAAGGCATTTAAAATAACGAAAGACACCAAAGATTTGATATTACATTCCGATCAAGGATGGCAATATCAGATGAAACAATATCAAGCTTTATTAAATGAAAAAGGAATCATACAAAGTATGAGTAGAAAAGGAAATTGCTTAGATAATGCTATTATCGAGAATTTCTTCGGAATACTGAAATCGGAACTATTTTATTTACAAAAATTTAATTCTATTGAAGAGCTAAAAAAAGAAATAAAACAATACATTTACTATTACAATAACGATAGAATAAAATCGAACTTAAATAAAATGAGCCCGATACAATATCGAACTCATTTTTATAATTATTAATTTTTAATCTGTCCAAACTTTTGGGTGCAGTCTATATTTTAGGTCTTTTTTTAAATCGAACAAGGAAGTAAATAGTAGCTAAAAAGGAATAGAATTTGCTACAATGACCACAATGAATTCTAATCATATTTTAAATCCAAAAATGTTAAAATATTTGCCATGGCTTGGTGCGATGGCAATTTTTATGCAATCTTTGGATGGTACAATTTTAAATACTTCTTTACCTACAATTGCCAAAGAATTAGATAAATCTCCTTTAGAAATTCAATCAATTATTGTGGCATATACGTTAACAGTAGCCTTGTTAATTCCTTTGAGTGGATGGCTCTCAGATAAATATGGAACAAAAAAAGTTTTTCAATCCGCGATTATTATTTTCACCATTGGTTCAGCTTTATGTGCGTTTGCAACAAGTTTACCTTTTTTAGTTATTTCGAGGATTATTCAAGCAATAGGTGGTGCAATGATGGTGCCTGTTGTTCGCTTGGCGATTTTGTACGCTTATCCGAAAAGTGAATTGTTGAAAGTAATCAATTTTATTACTATTCCTGGTTTAATTGGACCTCTTTTAGGTCCTACTATCGGAGGTATTTTAGTTGAAACCTTATCTTGGCATTGGATTTTTATCGTGAATATTCCATTTGGAATTTTAGCTCTTTGGATGACAAGTTTTGCATTGCCTGATTTTAAACATCCTGTATTCAAATTTGATATCAAAGGTTTAATACTTTTCAGTGGAGGTGTTACGGTTCTAACTTTGATAATGGAACTTACTTCAACTCGGGTGATTGGAATACAAACAGTGTTAGCGTTAACTGTTGTTTCTATTTTTTTAATTGGATTATATATCTATCATGCGAAACATAAACAACATCCTTTAATAGATTTGAATTTGTTTAAGATAAGAACGCTAAAAATTGGAATAATCGGTAATCTAATTACACGTTTAGGAATTGGAGGAATGCCTTTTCTTATTCCGTTATTGTTGCAAGTAGGGTATGGGTATACTGCTACTGTAGCAGGATTAATCATGATTCCAGCTGCAGCAAGTAATATTATTGCAAAATCTTTTGTAGTACCAATTGTAAATAAATTTGGATACAGAAATACGTTGATAGCAAATACGATTATTTTAGGGTTAATTATTTGTCTGTTTTTCTTTTTAGAATCACAATCGCCCATTTATTATATTATTCCATTGATGATTTTGAACGGATTTTTTAGTTCGATTCAGTTTACAGCTATGAATACCATTTCTTTAGCCGATTTGGATGAAAAAACCTCAAGCGAAGGAAATAGTTTGTTAGCCGTAACACAACAATTATCGTTGACTTTTGGAATTTCTGTCGCAGCTTTAATATTAGGTTTTTTTAGAGATATGAAAGGGTTAACGAATGGTGTAGAAGTACAAGCCTTTCGTTATTCATTTTTAGCAATGGGTGTAATGACGATTCTATCAACCTATATCTTTTTCAAGTTAAAAGAATCTGATGGCGCTTCGATGTCAGGGAAGAAATAATGAACATAAAAATCTCTACTTGGTAGAGATTTTTATGTTGATATCATTTAAATTAATCATTGTAAAAATGATGACGAAGTTCTCCTTTCAGATTTGTTTCGTATTGTTTTTTAAATTCTTCTTTCGAGAGGTTTTGTCCTAATAAGTAAATCGCTTTTGTAATAGCAGCTTCCATAGTTAAATCAAAACTCGAAATTGCACCCATATTCAATAAAGCATCACTTGTTGCGTAACGTCCAAGTTCTACCATTCCACCCGCACATTGCGTATTGATGATGAGATGAATTTCATTATTGGTAAGTTCTTTTAATAATTCGATGAACCAATCGTCAGTGAAAATATTTCCAGTTCCAAAAGCTTCAATAATAAACGCTTTCATATTTGGCGCTTTCAAAACACTTTCGATAAAAGAGCGATTCATACCAGGGAAAATCTTTAATACACCAACATCAACATTAAGATTTTTATTGATACTAAGTTGATCTGTAACTGTATTTTTTAACAACAAATCTTCTTTAACTTCTAAATGAACACCAGAAACTCCTATAACTGGATAATTAGGTGATTCGAAAGCATCAAAGTTTTCTGCATTAATCTTAGTTGTTCTATTTGCACGGAATAATTTGTACTCAAAATACACACATACTTCTTTGATGATTGGTTGATTATCTTTTTTCAACGATGCTAATTGAATAGACGTAATCAAATTTTCTTTGGCGTCAGTTCGCAAATCTCCAATTGGTAATTGAGAACCAGTAAAAATGATTGGTTTCTCAAGATTATCAATCATAAAACTCATTGCAGATGCCGTATACGCCATCGTATCTGTGCCATGTAATACAACAAAACCATCATAGTTTTCGTAATTTTGCTGAATTGTTTCGGCAATTTCTATCCAATATTTCGGTTTCATATCAGAAGAATCAATTGGCGTTTCGAAACTATGATAATCGAAAGAACAGTCCAAAAGGCTTAATTCTGGAATTCTCTTCAATAAATTATCAAAATTAAAAGGTTTTAAAGATTGATCGCCATAGTCTTTGGCCATTCCAATTGTACCACCTGTATAAATCAATAAAATTTTTGTCTGCATGGGGTTTTGATTAATTTCTGGATAAAATTAACCATTCTAAAAAATCTGTACAATACCTTTTCAAAAACGCTCATAATTTGCTAAATTGGGTAAAATAATTGTAAATAGAATTTTAAAATATAAACTTGATGAAAACATTACTTTTAGCCATTACAACTTTGATTACATCTGTCGCTGTTTTTGCACAATCTGATGAAGGATTATTTGAAGTAGAATATGAAATGAATGGACAAGATTTAAAATCATTTGCTTTTTCGACGGATAATTGTGCCCAAAGTTTGATTGTAAAATCGTGGGAAAATTGGGTGACAAACAAAGAAGGAGCTTCAGGATTTCTTAAAAAGCATGAAGCCAATAATATCAAGTTCAAGAATTCGCAAGATGTGTATAAATCAGTTATTAGTTTGGTGGAGGAAGAAAATGGGAAAACAACTGTGATTAACACATTGACAGATCAAAATGGAATGACATTTAATAGTCATTCTGCAGAATTTGATTTAATTTATAATCAATTACAGGATTTAGCCGTCAAAACAAAACAAAGTTGTGTACGAACTGAATTGAAATTAGCAAATGAAAATATGATTCGTTTAACAAAAGAGAATGCGGATGCGCAAATAAAGAAAGGAAGCTCGATCAAATCATATTTAAAAAATAGTAATACACTTCTAAAATTAGAAAGTAAAAAGCAAGCCTTAGGCGATAAATTGGATTTAGTCGTGAATCAATTAGAACGAGAATCTGACGATAAAATGATGGATGGATTGATGAAGAAAAAAATAAAAACAGAAAATGCTTTGCGTACAATTGAAGATCAAGTTGTTTCATTGAACGGAAAAATACAAATAGAAGAGGATAAAGATAAAGGACTTGATGCAAAGATTAATCAATTAACAACTCAAATTCAACAACAGCGATTGATGAGCGAAAATTTGAAAAAGAAATATTCATCAATTGCACGATAATTGTAAGAGAAATAGTATATTTACTAAAAATCAACAAATAAATATTATTAAAATCAACTCACTATGGGATTATTTTCATTTATTAAAAATGCCGGAGAAAAAGTCTTCGGAGGAGCAGAAACTCCAGAAGAAAAAGCAGCTAAAGTAAAAGAACAAGTAGCAAAACAAGGTTTTGATTTATCAGGAGTTACATTTTCTGCTGATGGAGAAAAAATTGTAGTTTCGGGACAAGCTCTGGATATCAACGAAAAACAAAAAATCTTAGCAACAGCAGGAAACATTGATGGAGTAGAAGCAGTAGAAGATCAATTAACGTTAAAAACACCTTTAAAAATTGAAATTCCAGATATTTCTAAAACAATGTACACTGTGCAAAGTGGAGATTCTTTATCTAAAATTGCCAAACAAGTTTATGGAGATCCAATGCAATATCCAAAAATTTTCGAAGCAAATAAACCAATGTTAAAACACGAAGATAAAATTTATCCAGGACAAGTATTGTATATTCCTCAGGATTAATAGAATAGAATTTAGATAAGATATTAAAACTCCTACAACCTTACGATTGTGGGAGTTTTCTATTTTTACAGCATGGTTTTTGAGGAATATTTAGTTCCAATAAAAAATAATAACATATATTCGTATAACTGAAATAAAAAAATAATTATGAAAGTTTCAATTTTGCCAGTAGCGGTTATCGCTGCTTCAACTTTATTTAGTTGTGTGAGTCAGAAGAAGTATGATGAATTACAAAATAAATTCAATTCTGCTTATTCTGAGAACCAAGGATGTCAAACAGAATTAGCTGTAGCGAAAGCCAAATTAGCTAATTACGAGGCTAATCAAGGTCAATACGAGAACACAGTTCAGAGTGAAAGAAACCAAATTAAACAATTACAAGAGCAATTGAAAAATTGTATTAATGGTGGTTCTAAAAATGTGTCTGAATTAGTTAACGAGATCAATCAATCGAATAAATACATCAAACACTTGATTGATGCAAAAAGCAAATCAGATAGTTTGAATATGGTTTTAACAAACAACTTAACTCGTTCTTTATCAAGCAACGAAGCAAAAGATGTTGATGTAAAAGTATTAAAAGGTGTGGTGTATATTTCATTAGCAGATAATATGTTATATAAATCTGGTAGCTATGAGATTTCACCTGCTGCAGGAGAAACTCTAAGTAAAATTGCAAAAATCATCAATGATTATAAAGACTACGATGTATTGATTGAAGGTAACACAGATAATGTGCCAATTTCTAAACCAAACATCCGTAACAACTGGGATTTATCTGCTTTACGTGCATCATCTGTAGTACAAGCATTACAAAACCAATATGGTGTTGATGGAAAACGTTTAACAGCTGGTGGTCGTGGAGAATACAATCCATTAACTACAAACGCTACCGCTGAAGGAAAGTCACAAAACCGTCGTACACAAATTATTATCTTACCTAAGTTAGATCAATTTATGGATTTAATTGGACAAGCTCCAAAAAACTAATTTGATAATAATCAAAATATTTATTTAGAAAGCACATCTTTTGATGTGCTTTCTTGTTTAACAGAAGTTTAGAATGAATAATTGTCTTGTTCGAGAATTAATTTTTATTTTTAAGGGAAATAAGTTTAAACCAACAAAATGAAACTAAAAGATTTATCCAATCAACTTGAAATATCTTTAGGAAGTTTACAAAATTTCATCAATGATTTTAATATTGATTTGAGTTTTTGTATTGACGAAAATTTTAATGTCACTGAAGAATTTATTGATTTTTCCGAGAAGAATATTGATTTTTTGAAAAAATATGCTGAAGATCATTCGAAAGAAAAGACAATAGAAGAAATCGCAAAAACGATAGGAGCCAAAGAAGAAGAAGTGCTTCATTTTTTTGTTTCGAATGGAATTCCTGCTGAGGTTGCTAAACAAATGAAAACAGCTGTTTCGAGCTATTTGATTCATTCATACATTGGAGGAAAATATCCATTTATAGAAAAAGCTTTTCCTCAATGTGAAGATTTTTCTGGGAAAAGTTTAGTCGGTTACACAGATTTGTATTTTTATTTAACCGATATGTTGGATCCTTTTATTAGCAAAGATCAAGTAGAAAGATGGGGAATTTCTAAACCTGCTGGACTTGTTTTATATGGACCTCCGGGAAGTGGAAAAATTTATTGGGCAAGAAAAATAGCAGATATGATTGGCTACGAATTTGTTCATGTTTTTAACGACTATTTAATTGGAAATTTTGATTCTAAGAAAAATAAATTTTCTGATTTTCTTTCGAAAAAAATGAATCAACCCAATACACTTTTGTTTATTGATTCGTTTGATGAATTGTTGCATTCTTCGTCTGATAACAGTATTTCTCCAGAAATGATAGATTTATTTTATTCAGTTTTGAGACATATTCAGAAGAACGATAGACAAGAATTATTGATTGTAGGAGCGGTCGAATCATTGTCTACTTTGAATGATGAAATTGTGGCTCCAGGACGTTTTGATATGCATATTCCAATTTTTCCACCAACTTTAGATGAACGAATTCAATTGATTTTACATCATTTAACGGCTAATTTAGCCCTGGATTCTCCATTGTTAACTATTTTGAAAAACCAAAATGCATTGAACAAAGATTTTTGGACTCCTTATGCTGCAGAAATGAGATTGTTTTCGAATACAATGTTGATCGATTTTACTCAATCCTTAAAAAAACGTTTGTATGCTTTGTTTAGAAAAGATGAAACGAAAAATATTATGATGACAGAAAAGGTTTTGTTTTCAGCTTTTCAGGAAGCAAAGTCAAAATTAACACCAGATTATTTGAGACATTGTGCAATTTTTGTGAATGAGGCTAAGCAAAATGTTGGACAAGATTTTCCGCATCGTTTGATTGAATTGAATGCAGATTTAGAGTTTTATTTAACGACAAAAGAAATACCAATCACAAAAATTGGTTTCAAACAAAGTGATGAATCAGTTGAATTAAATACAAATCAATCCTCAGTAGAAAATAATGAAGTATAAAAAAAGCTCCCAAATTTGGGAGCTTATATTTCTAAAAAACTAAATCGTTTTAAATTTTAATAATAAAATATTGCCTTTGTAAAGATGTAATTCCTTTCCAGAAATTTCATAGCGATTTACGTTTTTCAACATGGATAAAAATGCTTTTTCTTCATTCAAATTTGGACAAGCCATTTTTATTTCAGAAAAATTCACAAAACTTGTCACCTCTCCAACTTTTGTAATAGAAGCGTTGAAATTGTTGCAACCCGCAAATCCACTTACAGTAGAATTAGCTTCGTCAATTAGTATCATCACATCTTTTTCGTACAAACCTTTTACGGTATTATTGTCATTCATCAAATACCAGTTTTGATTTGAAATCGAAACATCTGTTTTCGATTTTAATCTTGCAGTGTTAGTTGTAGAACAAGACGTCGCTACAAAACTCATTAAGATAGTTGCTGAAATTAGGGTTACAATCTTTTTCATTTTTCGGAATATTTTATCTCAACTCAGCGTTGAATTTTTCTTGATACAATTTGATTAATTTATTCATTAAACCATCAATTTCTTGATCGCTCAATGTTTTATTTTCGTCTTGAATCATAAAACTTAACGCATATGATTTTTTACCAGCAGGTAATTTATCACCTTCGTAAACATCGAATAAATTAACCGCTTTCAATAAGTTTGTTTTAACTTCTTTCGCTGCTTTAAAAAGTTCTTCATACTTCACAGTAGAATCAATTAGCAACGCTAAATCTCTACGAGAACCAGGAAATTTAGAAATTTCTTTGTATTTTAAATCGTGTTTGTTTGCCAAATCAATCATTATATTCCAATTTAATTGTGCAAAGAAAACATCTTGATTTACACCTAATTTTTTCGCTAATTTTTTGTTGATGATTCCAAGCTTTCCTAATGACTTTTCATCAGAAATAAATTCAATTCCATCCAAGAAATTATCATCTTTTGCAGGAACTTCATCCGTTACTTGAATATCTAATCGAACAAAAATTTGTTTGATTAATCCTTTTATATCAGCAAATGAAGCTTTACGTAAATTACCAGTCCAAGATTCGTTATTAAAGTTTCCTGAAAGAACGATTCCTAAACATTTATTTTCTTCATAAATACCATCAATTTTACGGTAAACATTCCCGAATTCGAATAATTTAACATCCGAATTACGACGGTTAATGTTGAACGCTACATTTTCTAATAATCCATTCAATAATGTACGGCGCATAACTGCTAAATCAGCTGAAAGCGGATTTAACATGGCAACACTTTCTCCTTCTGGATAAAAGAAAACTTCTTCGTATTCTTTCTTCGTTAATGAGTTATTCATCGCTTCATTAAATCCGAAAGAAATCAGTTGACGTGCAATGAAATCTTCTATTTTATCTGGGCTAACTTTTTGATTTGGAACGTAAGAAAAAGAGAATTTAGAAGGGATTTCGATGTTGTCATACCCATAAATTCTCAAAATATCTTCGATCAAATCCACATCACGTAAGACATCTACACGATAAGCAGGAACTTCTAAATTTAAAACGTCATCATTTTCTGATAAGATTTTGATTTCTAAGTTCTCTAAAATTGTTTTGATTTTAGCTTCAGGAATTTCAACGCCTAATAATTCGACAACTTTTCCTAAACGTAATTTTACGTTAAAGTTTTCTATTGGATTTGCGTAAATATCATCAATATTTGAAGCAATTTCTGCTCCTGTAATTTCAACTAACATCAACACTGCTTTTTTCAATGCATCAACTGTGATATTAGGGTCAATTCCACGTTCAAAACGGAAAGAAGCATCTGTATTCAATCCATGTGCTTTTGCACCTTTACGAATTGTTACAGGCTCGAAATAAGCTGATTCTAAGAAAATAGAAGTTGTTGTTTCAGAAACGCCTGAATCTTTTCCTCCAAAAACTCCCGCAATACACATTGGATTGTTTTCGTTGCAAATCATCAATTCGTGTCCTTTTAATGTTCGCTCAACGCCATCTAAAGTAGTGAATTTTGTTCCTTCAGCTAATTTCTGAACAATGATTTTATTTCCTTCAATTTTATCAGCATCAAAAGCATGTAAAGGTTGACCTAAATCGTGTAAAATATAATTGGTAATGTCCACAACATTGTTAATTGGAGATAATCCAATGACTTTCAAACGATTTTTTAACCAATCAGGTGATTCAGTAACGTTTACATTTTTTAAATAAACACCAGCATAACGCGGTGCTGCTGCTGTATCTTTTACTTCGATAGAAATTGGGTTTTGACCTAAATCCGTTGTAGGATAATTAGATACATTATACGTATTGAAGGTAGAGTCAATTTTACGTGTTTTAAGCGCTGCGTGTAAATCACGAGCAACACCAAAATGAGACATTGCATCTGCACGATTTGGTGTTAAACCAATTTCTATTTCATGGTCAATTTCATCATTTTTTCCGAAAAGATCAAATGTAGAGGTACCTGGTTTTAATTCTTCTGGTAAAACTAAAATCCCAGAATGATCAGTACCGATTCCTAATTCTACTTCAGAACAAATCATTCCAAAAGATTCTTCACCACGAATTTTAGCTTTCTTAATTTTAAAATCTCCATCTGGAGAAGGTAAAACTGTTCCGACAGTTGCTACAGGTACATTTTGTCCTGCTGCAACATTAGGAGCACCACAAACAATTTGTGTTTCTTTTCCGTCTCCTAAATCTATTTTAGTAACTTTTAATTTATCTGCATTTGGATGAGGTACAGCTGATAAAACTTTACCAACTAATACAGTTTCCAAGTAATTTTTAGCGCCACCTACTTGTTCTACTCCTTCTACTTCTAAACCTGTACTTGTTAGTGTAGCAGATACTTCATCAAGTGTTATATTAGTATCAATGTAGGTTTTTAGCCAATTGTATGAAATTTTCATTGTATTGTAAAAATGAATTTTATGTATTCTTGTTCATTATGCGTTAAGCATAACTGGCATAACTAACATTAAGATTTCTTCGCCATCCTCAAGTCCATCAACCGGTTTGATGATTCCTGCGCGATTTGGTTCAGACATTTCTAATGTTATTTCTTCTGATTGTAAATTATTTAGCATTTCAATTAAGAAACGAGAATTGAAACCGATTTGTAAGTCAGTTCCGTTATAATCACAAGGAAGTCTTTCTTCTGCTTTGTTTGCAAAATCGATATCTTCCGCAGAAATTGTTAATGAATTTCCGACTAATTTTAATCGAACCTGATTGGTAGTTTTGTTCGAGAAAATAGCCACTCGTTTTAATGATGTTAAGAATAAATTTCTGTTAATCGTTAATACGTTTGGATTTTCTTTTGGAATTACGGCTTCATAATTTGGATATTTACCATCAATTAAACGACAAGTAAGCACGATATTCTGAAAAGAGAAACGTGTATTTGTATTGTTATATTCGATGATCACATCGTCATTATTTCCTCCTAAAATATTTTTCAATAAGTTAAGTGGTTTTTTTGGCATTATATAATCTGCAGCTTGTAAATTGTCTAAACCATTGCGTGTATATTTCACCAAACGATGGGCATCTGTTGCAACAAAACGAAAAATATCTGCACTTGCTTGGAAGAAAACTCCCGTCATAATAGGACGTAATTCGTCGTTTCCAGTCGCAAAAATTGTTTTGATAATTGCTTCTGATAAAATGCTTGCACTAAGTGTTGTAGAACTTGCATCTTCTATATCTGGTGTTTGTGGATATTCGTTTGCGTCTTCAAATGCTAACTGATAATTTCCTTGTTCTGAAACAATTTCCAACGTATTTCCTTCTTTCTGGATAAAAGTAAGTGGTTGAGCTGGAAAAGTTTTCAACGTATCTGTTAAGATTTTTGATGGAATAGCAATTTTTCCGTTGTCATTAGATTCAACTTCTAACGTCGTAGAAATAGTCGTTTCCAAATCAGAACCTGTGATCGTTAATTGGCTACCGTCCAATTCGAATAAAAAATTATCAAGGATTGGTAAAGTATTATTAGAGTTTATTACTCCTCCGATTAAGTTAACATTTTTTAATAACGTGTTGCTCGATACAATAAATTTCATATGAAGAATCTTTCCTTAAAATATCTAACAAATGTAATAAATAATCAAGTAAAAAACTCATACCTATACATTAAATATTATATCGAAGGGTTTGTTGTTGATAATCAATTAGAAAGCTGATTGTTAAAAAAATATTTTTATTTGTATCAATTTTCTTTGATTAAAAAACTTTTCGACCTTAAATTTGTCTGGTATTTATAGATATTTAACAATTATTAGGGGCTTTATCTCATCTAAAAAGAGTAATTTAATTTCAAATATAAACTGCAATGAAGATCGAATTAAATTTAGAAGGAAAGAATGGCGTTTTTGTTATGACTGACGATAATAACAAAGAGGTAGGCGAGCTTACTTTTATGTTGAAAGAGGAACAAATGATTGTCAATCATACTGGTGTTAATCCGGAATTGAGAGGGAAAGGTTTAGCCGAAAAATTAGTGTTAGAAGCTGTAAAATACGCAAGAAAAAATCAGTTGAAAATCATACCGTTTTGTAGTTATGTAAGTGTTTACATTGGTAAGCATCCCGAGGTACAAGATGTAATTTAAAAAATTATGAATTTAGAAAAAGTTTTCGCACACAATCAAGAATGGGTTAATAAACGTTTAGGTCAAGATGAACACTATTTTGATAAACTTTCGGCAGGACAAAATCCTGAAATTCTTTATATTGGTTGTTCGGATAGTCGTGTTACAGCGGAAGAATTATTAGGTGCTGAACCTGGAGAAGTCTTTGTTCACCGTAATATTGCAAACATGGTCATTAGTTTGGACATGAACACAACGTCGGTTTTGGCTTATGCGGTAGAGCATTTAAAAGTGAAACATATTGTAGTTTGTGGGCATTACAATTGTGGAGGGATTAAATCTGCCATGATTCCAAAAGATTTAGGAATTATGAATCCTTGGTTAAGAAATATACGAGATGTGTACCGTCTACATTCAGAAGAATTGAATGCAATTGAAAATGAAGGAATGCGTTACAACCGTTTAGTAGAGCTAAATGTACAAGAACAATGTGTCAATGTAGTTAAAAATCCTTTCGTGCAACGCGCCATGGAAAACGGATTAATTGTACACGGTTGGGTGTTCGATTTGTTTACAGGGAAATTAATTGATCTGAATCTTAATTTCGATTTAATTCTTGAGAACATCAAAGAAATTTACGATATCAACGAATAGCTTTTAACATTTTATTAAGTTTGGTATAATAATTGTCTTTTTACGTTGTTAACCAAACTATATCAATGAGTAAGAACCGTTGGATAAAAAAAGTAAGTATCGCGCTAATATCTATTATTGCGATACTTTTTATACTTAGTTTTTATATTACTTATTTTCTCAATAATCGTCTCCCAAAAATTATTGCCGAAAAAAATGATACAGCTTACAATCTGACCTACGAAGATTTAAGTTTCTCTATCTTTAATTCGTCTCTTTCACTTAAAAATGTCGAAGTATCTCCTAAAGATTCTTTGATGATAAAGGATTCTATCGAAGCAACCGGAAAAGTTAAAGAGATTAAAGTAGTTGGTATCAATTTTTTCAAGTTAATCACCCAAAAAGAAGTTGCTGCACTTTCGCTCAATATCCACCATCCTTCAGTCAATTATTACTTAAAAGAAAAAAAAGATTCCGTAAAAAAAGATACGATTCATTCAAAAGTTGGACAAAGCATTGATGTGTCTAATGTAAACATTAAAAACGGTGAATTTAACTTGTATTCACAATCAGGAAAAAGACATCTCGCAAATGTTTCTAATTTTGATATTGATTTTGATGGCGTTCGTTTCAACGAAAGAACAATCAATAAAAAAATACCATTTAAATACGCTGCTTTTGACATCAAATTAGATTCGATGTTTTTTGTATTGAAAGAGAAACAATTAATTCGAGCAAGAAAAGTTCAGTTTAATCAAACCGATTTTGAATTGGATGATTTTTCGATGAAACCACTTAAAATGAATGGGAAATTATATGTTCCAAATGATTCAGAAAATGATTTATTGGACATAGCATCTCCTTTGCTTTCACTTTCTAATATGGATTGGGGATTTACTTCGGAAGATAAGTTGTATTTTAAAACGGATTTAATTAAATTCAAACAACCACGAATTACCATTATTCAAGCAAAATCTGAAAATAAGATAGCCGATAAATCAGTCAAAAAAGTTACCCTAAAAACAGATGATGCTGAATTGATCAACATCAAAAAACTGCAAATAGAAAATGGAAAAATTCGTTCACTTTTTTCGAACGCAACAACTGTAAAATATGCGGTGAATAATGTTGTGTTGAATATTGAAGGAATAAAAATGAACGAATTAACGCGCACCAATGAAATACCTATTGATTATAAAACGTTTCGTATAAAGTTAGATTCGATGTATTATCGCTTAAATGAAATGCATACGTTAACAGCTTCTAATTTTGATTTTACAGAAAAGAAATTGATTCTGAAAAACTTTAAAATGAAACCAATGATCTCTAAAAATAAATTCAATAAAAATCACACAAAATCAAATACGTTATTGGATGTTGAAGCACCTATTTTAACCTTAAATAAGATCAGTTGGGGAATGAAAAATAGTGAATTTTATTTTCATACGAATTCAATCAAATTGGATGAGGTAAATGTGAAAATTATCGATCAAAAAAATCAAAAAAATATAGCGAAGAAAGCTGAAAATGCAACTCAAAAATTTTTAATCAATTTCAATCTTGGTGTAGATACAATTCAAATTAAACAATCTCGATTTATCGCTTCGCAAAAGTTTGATTTCAATCATGTTAATTTGACTGTTTTAGGTCTGAATAATGAGTTTGGGAGAGAACTTCGAATTAATCATATTCTTTTCAAAAATCCAAAATTCACGGTTTATGGTCAACCTAGACGTGTTGCTCAGCGCGAAGGAGAAACTTCTAAGGCATTTAATGATATTATAAAAGTAGATAAGGTTTCGTTGGTAAATGGTCATTTGGAGGTGATTCCTTATCAACAAAAAATACCAAACTTATCCTTGAAGCAAATTCAATTGGTATTCGATCAGATCAATGTAGATCCAAAAACGATTCAAGAAGCCATACCTTTTTCCTATCATTCAGTTTTATTAAAATCTTCAGGAATAGAGTATGATTTAGGAAAAACCTATCAATTAAATACGGGAGCATTACAATTTTACAACGGGAATTTAACGTTAAATCAAATGAATTTAACACCGAAAGTTTCTCGAAAGGCGTATACAGCATCTTTGCAAAAACAAGCAGATTTGTACACCGTTTCTGTCAATCAAATCAATGGAAATGGTATAAAATGGGGAATTTCGCCCTCAAAAGATTTCTTTTTGAAAGCGAATCAATTGAAATTAAATCAACTTTATGCAAATATTTACAGAAGTTTAGTTCCGCCTAATGATACAAAACGTAAAACAATGTTTTCGCAAAAATTACGGGAGATGAAGTTTGATTTGGGTGTAAAAGAATTGCAATTGGTAAATTCGAAATTGGAGTATGAAGAAGAAACTGAAAAAAGTATTGGAACTGGAAAATTAACTTTTTCGTCGATAAATACAACCGTTAAAAATGTCAATTCTGGTTATCGTAAAAAATCATTACCAGATGTCAATGTTGATTGGCGTTCCGAATTTATGAAGGGAGATTTGCGTGCGAATTGGACATTTAATCCTATGAATCGTGCTGAAAAATTTAATATTAAAGGCGGCATAACAAAACTACCTGCAAAAAATCTCGATCCTTTTGTAAAACCATATCTTAAAGTTTCTGTTGATGGATTTTTTAATCAAATAAAATTCGATTTTGATGGAAATGATAAACTCGCAAGTGGTAATTTTGGAATTGATTATCAAGATTTGAATGTAAATGTTTTGCGAGATGATGGATCGAAACGCAAGCTTTTATCAGCAGTTGGAAATACAGCAATTAAAAATAATTCGCGAGGAGAAATACGAGAAAAAAAAGTAGAAAATGTTGAACGAAAACAGGATAAATCATTTTTTAATTTCTTTTTAGCTTGTATCTTAGACGGTCTTAAAAAAGCACTTTTAATTATTTAAGAAAATGAAAAGAACAGTCTTCATTACCGGAGCAACATCTGGCATAGGAATGGCGACAGCAAAGAAATTAGCACCAAATTACCGTTTAATTTTATGTGGACGTCGTCAAGAACGATTAGATGAAATTCAAGCAGAATTGAGTCAACTAACTGAAGTGAAAACCATTCAATTTGATGTTCGTAACAAAGAAGCTGTTTTTCAAGCAGTAGAAAGTTTAGAGAACGAATGGAAAAATATTGATGTGTTAATTAATAATGCAGGAAATGCACATGGGTTAGCACCTTTCGACTCTGCTGATGTAGAGGATTTGGAAGCAATGATTGATATCAATGTTAAAGGATTAATTTATGTTTCTAAAGCGATTATTCCATTGTTAAAACAATCAAATCATGCACATATTGTCAATCTTTCTTCAATCGCAGGAAAAGAAGTTTACCCTAATGGTGGCACATATTGCGCGTCTAAAGCAGCAGTAGAATCGTTGAGTAAAGGAATGCGTTACGATTTGTTGCCTTACGGAATAAAAGTTTCAAATATTGCGCCTGGAGCAGTAGAAACAGAGTTTTCTTTGGTACGTTTCAAAGGCGACGAAGAAAAAGCAGACAATGTATACAAAGGATTCGAGCCTTTACAAGCAGAAGATATTGCAAATACAATCGAGTATTTATTGCAACAACCAGAACATGTGCAAATTGCAGATGTGACTATTTTTCCAAAAGCTCAAGCTGGTGGAACAGTTATTTTAAAGAAATAATTTTTCTTTGATCATAAATTTTTTTTTAAATGAAAAGCCTCTGTTTTAGAGGTTTTTCATTTTAAATCCTATTTTGTTCTGCTGTTTTTTGAACTTGTTTCGCATCCTTTACTTTCTGATTTCCGAAATTGTATTTCAAATTCAACATAAAATATTGTGTGTCGCGATAATCTTTGAAAACCTGATTCTGATTTGCATATTTTGTTGAAATAGTATTGCGATCAGTTCTGAAAATATCATTAAATGTTAAACCAATTTCGAAACGTTTGTCCCATATTTTTTTATTCAAAATTAAGTAGGTATTTTGGGAAGAGCTGATGTTAAACGAACCTTGAATTGCTTTTGAATTGTATTGATAGCCAGCTGAAATGTTAAAGGTTTTTTCTTTATCCAAATCCAGTTGTGTATTCAAATTCAAGTGATAAAAAAATACTTCATTTTTATATTGTTGTTGTTCTGGTCCAAAATAATAGTTTTGATTGTATTCGCCCATTGCAAAGAAATTTAGTTTCCACCACGACTTTAGATTGAAATTTTTCGAAAAATTTGCTCCAAAAGCTTCTCCATTTTTGATGTTAGTAAAATGATAAACCGTTTCGAAAGTTTCAGGATTTTGAATTGAAATTTCCATTGCAGGGTCTTTCTCATAGCGATAATACATTTCAAAATTCCAATCTTTTAAAGTGTAAGATAAACTCAAATTGTGAATAATCGTAGAAACTGCGTTTGCATCGCCTTGAAAATATGAAAATAGATTGTAATACGATTTCGAAGGATTCAAGAAATTATAATTTGGTCGATTAATTCTTTTACCATAATTCAAACCAATTTGTCCTGCGTTTTCAAAACTGTACATCAAATATATTGTTGGAAATAAGTCTGTATTTGTTCGTTTATTATGATTAATTGGGTGATCAGAAATCGTATTAATCCAAGTTGTTTCAGTTCTCAAACCAGCTTTTGCTTCCCACTTTTTCCAGTTGTAATTTCCAGAAAGATATAAGGCAAAAATCTGTTCTTTGTAATTAAAAACATTACTTTTTTCGGGTTGATATTCGATTTGATTTTGAATTGATTCAAAAAAATCTAAATCATTGTCATTTTTCACAAAACTATGTTTTGCTCCAGCCTCCAAACCAAAATTTTCATGAGTTAAACTATAATCAATTTGAGTAGAAAATAAATTCAATTTTTGAAGTACAGTACTTAAAAAACGGTTTTCTTCATAAGGTTTATCTTTGAAATTTAATTTCGTTAAAACATCTTGATTTTCTTTGTAATAGCGATGACTAAAATTGTTGCTCCAAGTCAAATTGTTTTTTCCAAACTTTTTATCATAAACTAAATACGTGTTGAAATTATTTGAAGCTTCGCGACGATGATTTTGTGTGATATAAAAAGATTCGAGTTGATTATTTGTTGTGTTGTAAATATTTGTCGGAACATTATAATTCCCAATTGATGCAGGGTTTCTTGATCCATTTATTCCGAACTGAAAATGCTGCAAGCTATCGATTGAATATTGAGAAGCAAAATTGTAAATATGTTGTTGTTTAGCAACTGTTCTGCGAATCATGTTGCTCTCCCAACGTGTTTTATCATCTTGAAAAGTTACAACATCAAAATTTTTGCGAACATATTTTCCATTCACAAAATAATAATTTCCTGTCAATTGCCATTTTTCTGTATTGTAAGACTGTGTTGTTCCCAACATTCCTTTGCTATAAATCGATTGATGATAACGCGCAGCGATTTGTCCTTTGTATCCAGAAAGTACATTTTTCTTCATTTTGATGTTGATAATCGCACTTCCAGACGCCTCATATTTAGCAGGTGGATTTGTAATGATTTCAACCGAAAAAACTGTGGCACCATCTGTATTTTCTAACAATTGTTTCAATTGATCTTCCGTCATCAAAGTTTTTTTATCATTAATCGTGATCAAAATTTGTGTGTTTCCTCTTACGCTTAATTGATTATTTTTTAAGAGAACATTTGGTGTGTTTTTCACGATATCCCAAGCGCTTAAATTTTGCAAAGGCGTATTTTCTACATTAAATTCTATTCGGTCAATTTTTCGTTTCAACAAAGGTTTTTGAGCTGAAACAACAACATCTTTTAGGTTTATTGTTTCATCTTTTTTAAGTACAATTTGAATAGATTTTGTATTATTAGTTTGATAGTTTTCTTCAAATTCTTGGTAGCCGAATTCTTTAATATATATCGTAAATAATTTTGCTTGATGAAGTTCAAAACTGAATTCGCCATTTTCATTCGATTCAGTTATAATAGGATCTTGTGAAGGAATTTCAATTTCAATAGAATTTTTTGTTAATGGATTATTTTGCTCATCCATCAATTTTCCAGTTATAACCTGTGCAAAAATTATGGATGGAAATAAAAGTAAGATATAAACAATTGTTTTCATTCAAATAGTTTTAACAAAGTTGATTTTAAACGTCGTTTTTTTTCGGTTAATGAACGGTTAACGATGCGTTAATGTGAGTTTTGTGATGAAAAACAATGTATTTTTGAGTATGAATCTTTCTAAAAAATATTATTCAATTTTATTTGCGTTTGTATTGTTGATTTTAGTCGCTTTGCAAGTTTATTACATTTACAATTCGTATCGGTTAGTGGAAAAAGATATGAATAAAGAAGCTGCTGAAATTGCATTGAAAGTAATGAATGAAATGAACGAATTTCAGAAAGCAATAGATGAAGATAATTTGATCAATAGTTTTAAAAAATTATCGCACGAAAAAGGAAAACAGTTTGATGAACTGAATGTTATTCGTTTGAACATAGATAATAATCATCAACTATTTACATCAAAAGTAGATTCGTTAATTGATTTTTATTCCAAAGAAAGAAATTATCAAATTGCGTTAAAAATGGAAATTTATTCTGTTTATGATGAAATCAATCATGTAGAATTATTACCCCAAAAACCGTTGGTTATGTATCGTTCATCGACCAAAATAATTCATCCAAAATCGATTAATCAAAGTGTTTGGAGTTCTGATGATATAAGTAATCAAACAGATTCAGATTTAGGAATTGATAAAAGTGAGCGACATAAATACAAAATAAAATCACAAACTAACTATGAATTATTGAATTTGAATTTTTTAGTGCTCAAAAAAATAATTCCTTTGATTGTGGTGAGTTTACTAATTATTGCATTAATCATTTTTTTATATTGGAAATCGATTCAAAATTTATCGAAACAAGAAGAAAAAATCAATCAATTGCATTTAACCATCGACTCAATTGCGCATGAATTGAACACACCGATTACGACCATGAAATTTGCTTTACATCAAGTTCAACATAACGAAATCAAAGAAATGATAAATCGTCAAATTAATCGTTTGGAGAATACAGTTGATTCAATTTTTGTAAAAAATGATGAAAATAATGAATTGTTAGATGAAGTGATTTTAAATGAGATTATTCAGAAAATACAATTGCAATTTCCAGCAATTAATATCACGCATCAAATTATTTTTGAAAAAAATGGAAGATTGCTAACGAAAGATTTTCAACAAATTTTCCAGAATTTAATCGAAAATTCTATCAAATATGGTGCTTCTGAAATTTTATTAGATTTTAAATTTCAAAAAGAAATAACATTGAATTTTTCAGATAATGGAATAGGAATTCCTATAAATGATTTGCCTTTTATTTTTGATAAATATTATCGAGTCGATCGCTCAATCAATCAAAATGTTAGTGGTTTGGGAATTGGATTATATCTCGTTAAAACGATTATTGAACGCTATTTAGGAACAATCAACGTTGAGAATAATAAAGAAAAAGGTGTTCAATTTTTAATCGTTTTGCCGAATGAAAACTAAAATAATTTTAGTAGAAGATGATCAAGATTTGGGAACTGTTCTCAAACAATATCTTGAATTTTCTGATTTTGAAGTAATATGGTTCAATCATCCACAAAAATTATTGAATGATTTGTCGATTGTATCTTCAGCTCAATTGATTATTTTGGATGTAATGTTACCTGAAATTGATGGTTTTTCTTTGGCAAAAGAGTTGGTTAAAACGATTTCGATTCCTTATTTGTTTTTAACAGCAAAAGCACAAAGCTTTGATCGAGTTTTAGGTTTAAAATTGGGTGCTGATGATTACATTACAAAACCTTGTGATCCTGAAGAATTGGTCTTAAGAATCAAAAATATTTTGAGAAGAAATTATCCTATTTCAGAAGAAATATTTCTAATTGGAACCTATGTTTTTAATCGAAATCAATTGACTTTATCTTTTAAAGATGAGTTTTTTCAACTCACAGAAAAAGAAACCGAATTGTTGTTTTATTTTATTCGAAATAATCAAAAATTGGTCACACGAAAAGAAATTTTAGAAACCATTTGGGGCGAAAATGATTACTTTATGGGACGAAGTTTGGATGTTTTTATGACACGTTTGCGCAAATATTTTCAGAACGATGAAACAATAAAATTCGAATCTGTTCGTGGAATTGGATTTAAGATCGAGTTACCTCTAAAATAAAAGCCTCTATTTAAGAGGCTTTCATAACAAACAATTGAATTTAAACTTAGTTCGAAAACTAAATATATAAATGGATTTTTAATTTATATTCCTTGCGCAATCATCGCGTCAGCAACTTTTACAAAACCTGCAATATTGGCTCCTTTGTAATAATTTATAGTACGTTGATGAGGTTCTTCTCCATACTTTTTACATTGTTGATGAATTTTTATCATAATCTCTTTTAGTCGATAATTTACTTTTTCTCTGTTCCAATTTTGACGAATTGAATTTTGAGACATTTCTAATCCAGATGTTGCGACACCACCTGCGTTTGCGGCTTTTCCAGGACCGTACAAAATATGATGATTTAAAAAATAATGAACCGCATCTGGAGTTGTTGGCATATTCGCACCTTCTGCTACTAACGTGCATCCGTTGAGATGCAACGTTTGCGCATCTTGTAAATCTAATTCATTTTCTGTTGCACACGGTAAAGCTATATCACAAGGGGTTTTCCAAGGTGTTTGATTAGGATAAAAATTGGCTTTAGGATAATAATCAATATAAGTAGAAATACGTGCGTAATCTTCATTTTTAATTTTGAAAATGATGTTTAATTTTTCTTGATCAAAACCATCTTCATCATAAATATACCCAGAAGAATCTGAAAGTGTTACTACTTTTGCACCCATTTCGATTGATTTTTCTGCTGCATATTGTGCAACATTTCCTGCTCCTGAAATCGTAATAATTTTCCCCTCTAAATTCTCCCCTTTTTCTGCCAACATACATTCTACAAAATAAAGTAATCCATATCCAGTGGCTTCGGGACGGATTAAAGAACCTCCAAAGTCTAATCCTTTACCTGTTAAAACACCTGTAAACTCGTTTCGAATTCGTTTATACTGTCCAAACATATAACCAATTTCTCTCGCTCCAACACCGATATCTCCAGCAGGAACATCTACATCAGCACCAATATGACGCGATAATTCTGTCATAAATGCTTGACAAAAACGCATGATTTCCATATCGGATTTTCCCTTTGGATCAAAATCTGAACCTCCTTTTCCGCCTCCCATAGGTAATGTTGTTAAACTATTTTTGAAAACTTGTTCAAAGGCTAAAAATTTTAAAATTGATAAATTAACCGAAGGATGAAAACGCAAACCGCCTTTGTATGGGCCAATAGCAGAATTCATTTGTACACGATAACCTTTATTGATTTGTATTTCTCCTTTGTCATCTACCCAAGTTACTCGAAATTGAATAACGCGTTCTGGTTCTGCAATTCGTTCCAGTATTTTAAATTTTTTATACTTTGGATGAGCATCAATAAAAGGTAATAAAGTTTCAGATACTTCTTCTACAGCTTGCAGAAATTCTTTTTCATTCGGATTTTTTGATTGGATTGATTGAATAAAATCGTCTGTGTAAAATAAAGTATCCATGATTTTTTGTGCTTAATTTTTTATAAAAATACAAGGAAGGTGTGTTTTTTTAATTCTTTAAATAATAAAAAGTTTCATATATTATTAAATCAGTAATTTAGTTAGGTTAGATTGTTTAATTTGATAATTTTAGAAACAAAAAAAGCAGGAAATTTTCCTGCTTGATAAATTTTATATTTTTATTCAATTTAAGACATTGAATTATTTTTTGAAGAATCCGCCTAAAAATCCCATCGCATCTCCAAGTCCTAATTGTCCATCTCCATCTTGATCTAATAACTTTTCAAAACCTCCTAAGTTTACACCTCCTTGATTTGATTGTGTAGAAGTTCCTCCAACTAAACCGCCTAATAATCCAGCAATTCCGTTAGAATCTAAACCTTCTGATTGCTTTTGTTTTCCTAAATATCCCATTACAATTGGTGCTACCAAAGCTAATATTTGTGTTACTTGTCCTACACTTATACCAGATTGTTGAGAAATTGCAGACGCTACATTTTGTTGTTTATTGCCTAAAACATGATTCAAAATTCCCAAACCATCTTGTTGATTTCCTCCTTGTCCTAAAAATCCAGAAAGATTATCTAAAATACTACCATCGTGTTGCTTTAACGCATTCGAAATTCCTTCTGCGCCACCAGTTTGTGCATTTTTATTTAAAGCTGATAATAAAAAAGGTACAGCCGCAGCAACAGCACTTTGTGCTTGAGATTCATTAATACCTAATTGTTTCGCAGCAGATCCAACAACTTGTTGACCAATAGCTCCTTGAATTAAATTTGTAAAGTCCATAAGTTTAAATTTATTTAATCAAATATAGTATTTTTAAAACATTAATTTAGATTAATATTATAAGTGCCGTAAAGTATTTCTATTTTTGTACTTTAATTTTATAAATGAAACAAATAAATCTTCTTTTAGTAATTCTTATTGCGATTATAGCTTTGTTGCCAATCGTATTGCCAGATCGGTTTGATGAAGAAATCGAGTATGAGTTTGATGCGCCTGTGGGATTGGTTTATGATGAATTTTATAATCTTCGACAGTTTTCTAAATGGGAAAAATTTACGGCAGCTGATTCATTGACTATCAAAAAGTTTACGGATACACAAGATGATGATGAAATTTCGGTTACGTGGGATTCTGATGATGCAGCAATTGCTTCGGGAAAAATAACGATTGATAATTTTGCAGTGAATCGTTTCGTGAATTACACAATAAAATATGATGGTTGGGAAAAATTAGATAGTTTGAATGTGAAATTTGATCAAAATGAAAGTGGTAAAACAATCGCTAAATTAAATTATTTGAGCCAAGAGATTCCCTATTTTTACCGTTATTTCGCGTATTTCAAAAATCCAGAATCCAAGTTTCAAGAATCATTAGATAATTTAAACGAACAAGTTAAAATACGTTTAGATAAAGATAAAAAAGAAGGAAGACTAAATTATGGTGAATTCCGTATCACAGCATTAGGAAGAACGAATTTATTAGCGATTAAAAAACAAGCTAAACTTTCTGATAAAGTGATTATGGAAAAAGTAGATGAATCTTTCGAAACCATTTATAAAGCTTTAATCAACAAGGAAGAAGGGGGGTACGATTTCGATTTAGGTTTTCCTTATATCTATTTTACTGATTTTAATAAAGAAAAAGATCAGGTTACTTTTTTCTCAGGAATTCAATTAATAGAGGACTTACCTTTGCAAAAAGGAATGCAAAAAGTAGTTGTGCCTGAAGGTAATTATTTATTAACCTTGCATATAGGACCACGTTCTAAACGTCATCAAACAATTACGAAAATGAAAAATTACGCACAATCGAAAAAAATAGAATTAGGAAAACGACAATTAGAAGTGATGTTGAATGATCCAAAAGAAACAGATAGCTTAAAACTTGTTTCACGTATTTATATTCCGATTGTAAAATAATAAATTAGAAAGAATTAACAATTTTTAAAATAGACTAAGCCACAGAAATGTGGCTTTTTTTGTACTTTTGCAAATCTTACAAATAAACATGGACAAAGATTTTATTGAAGTTTACGGAGCTCGTGAACATAATCTAAAAAATATTGATGTTAAGATTCCTCGCAACGAGCTTGTGGTGATCACAGGATTAAGTGGAAGTGGGAAATCTTCGCTTGCTTTTGATACGATTTATGCAGAAGGTCAACGTCGTTATATTGAAACATTTTCGGCTTATGCACGTCAATTTTTAGGAGGATTGGAACGTCCAGATGTTGATAAAATTGATGGGTTGTCTCCTGTTATTGCAATTGAGCAAAAAACAACCAATAAGAATCCGCGTTCTACAGTAGGAACAATTACAGAAATTTATGATTTTCTTCGTTTATTATATGCAAGAGCGTCCACAGCTTATTCTGTTGAAACGAATGAAAAAATGGTGGCATACACAGATGATCAAATTATTGAACTGATTCGTGCGCAATATGAAGGAAAAAAAATAGCTATTCTGGCACCAATTGTTCGTTCTCGTAAAGGTCATTACCGTGAAGTTTTTGTGACTTATTCTAAAAAAGGTTTTCTCGAAATGCGCATTGATGGTACGTTACAAGATATTGCGCCAGGAATGATGTTAGATCGTTACAAAACACATGATATCGAGTTGTTGGTTGACAAAATGATTTTGAATGAGAAAGTGAATGATCAACGTTTACGCTCAAGTATCGATCATGCAATGCAACAAGGAAACGGAATTACAATGGTTTTGGATTACGAAACAAACGAATCTCGATTCTTTTCTCGTTCATTAATGTGTGCTAAAACAGGTGTTTCATATGCACTACCCGAACCCAATACTTTTTCGTTTAATTCACCAAAAGGAGCTTGTCCAACTTGTACTGGTTTAGGCGAATTGAAAGTAGTGAATCACGAAAAATTATTTCAAGATAAAGAGAAATCGTTGTTTGATAATTTAGAAGAATTATTTGAAGCCTTAAAAACTTCTTCTCGAATCGAAAAACAATTAGAGGCTATTTTTGTTAAATATAATGTCGATCAAAAAACAGCTTTCAAAAAATTACCGAAAGAATTAATTGACGATGTGATGAATGGTTTGAAAGAAACCTTAAACGTCGATTTGAAATTTGCTTCAGTCAAAAAAACATATAAAATAGATTTTGAGGGATTAAATGAATTTCTTACCGAAATCATGGAGGATAAGAATAATCCTTCTTCAAATTCGATCAGCAAAAAGTTTGGGAAAAAAGTAATTTGTCCTACTTGCGAAGGAAAGCGTCTTAAAAAAGAATCTCTTTTCTTTCGTATTGATGATAAAAATATTGGTGATGTTGCCGAAATGGATCTTAAATCTTTACAGAAATGGATTGAAGAAGCGCCAGCTTCTATGTCAGCTAATCAACAACAAATTGCGCATGAAATTCTGAAAGAAATTTATACACGTTTGTCATTTTTATTAGATGTCGGATTGGATTATTTGAGTTTGAATCGTTCGTCGAAAACTCTTTCTGGAGGAGAAGCGCAACGAATTCGTTTAGCAACTCAAATCGGTTCTCAGTTAGTCAATGTCTTGTATATTTTAGACGAACCAAGTATTGGTTTGCATCAACGTGATAATGTTCGTTTGATTGATTCTTTAAAAAAATTACGTGATATCGGAAATTCTGTTTTGGTTGTAGAGCATGATAAAGACATGATTTTAGAAGCTGATTATGTAATTGATGTTGGTCCTAAAGCTGGGAAAAATGGAGGTCAAATTGTCTGGCAAGGAGAACCTAAACAAATGTTGAAATCAAATACATTGACTTCAAAATATTTAAATAATCAATTACAAATAGAAGTTCCGAAAGAACGACGAAAAGGAAATGGAAACGACCTAAAACTTTTTGGTGCTTCAGGAAATAATCTAAAAAAAGTAAATCTTACTATTCCATTAGGTGAATTGGTTGTGGTTTCTGGAGTTTCTGGTAGTGGGAAATCTACGTTAATTAATGAAACGTTATATCGAATTTTGAATCATCATTTTTTCCGTGCAGAAAAAGATCCGATGCCTTACAAAAAAATTGAAGGTTTAGAACATTTAGACAAAGTAATCGAAGTGGATCAATCACCAATTGGTCGTACACCTCGTTCTAATCCTGCAACCTACACAGGAATTTTTTCTGATATTCGTTCGTTGTTCACCAATTTACCCGAAGCTAAAATTAGAGGGTACAAACCTGGACGTTTTTCGTTTAATGTAAAAGGTGGTCGTTGCGAAACTTGTCAGGGAGCAGGTTTGCGTGTGATAGAAATGAATTTTTTACCTGATATTCATGTCGAGTGTGAAACATGTAATGGTAAACGTTTTAATAGAGAAACCTTAGAGATACGTTACAAAGGAAAATCGATTTCGGATGTGTTGGAGATGACTGTAAATGAAGCCGTAGAATTCTTTGAAGCTATTCCGAAAATTTATCGTTATGTCAAAATGTTGCAAGATGTTGGTTTGGGGTATATCACACTTGGACAACAATCGACAACCTTGAGTGGAGGAGAAGCACAACGTGTAAAATTGGCGACAGAATTAGCAAAAAAACAAACCGGAAAAACAATTTATATTTTAGATGAACCAACAACAGGTTTACATTTTGAAGACGTAAATGTATTGATGAAAGTCATCAATAAAATTGTAGAATTTGGAAATACAGTAATCATTATCGAACATAATTTAGATGTCATAAAATTAGCCGATTATGTCATAGATATTGGTCCTGATGGTGGTGGAAAAGGTGGTAAAATTGTTGCCGAAGGAACACCAGAAGAAATTGCGAATAATCCGAAAAGCGTAACAGGAAAATTCTTGAAAAACGAATTGAAATAATAAAAATATAATTTACAATAAAAAATCCTTGTCAAAGCTTTAAATCTTGACAAGGATTTTACTTATTCAAACCTAATTAGAAGTTTCAAATTCTATCAGATAGTTTTTTAGAGGATAATTATTCATATTTCTAAAATTACTCGAAATTAGGATTTGATATTTTTTATTAGGTTCTAACTCTACTTGAATTGTCCAACTTTTATTATCATTTGACCAATATCTTTTCTTGAAATCACTTTTAGGAAATGCGACTTCGCCTAATTCACCATAATCTACTCCAGTATTAAATCCATTTAAAGGTTCAGAAAAATTGATTGTGATTTCTTTTGTTTTGGGATCAACATTTTTACTGTAATTGTTAAACTGTTTTATTTCAAGAACAGTAGGTCTTTTGCTTTCAAAATCTTTTTGAAGTTCTTCTAAAGATTTAGAAAAATAATTTGATTTAGTGACATAATCTTCAATAACAGTTTTGTTTGCATAATCTAACTCGATTAATTCTTTTATTGCATATTTTTTATTTTCAGCTTGATTGTAATAATTTTCAGCTATCTGATAACCTATATAATATCCCAAATCTCTCACGCCAAACTCGTTTGGAGAATCTCCCCAAAGCCATTTATATAAGTTATTCATATAAAACATTTCCTGTTCGAATCGCGCTCTTACTTTTTCATTATTATTTTTACCATAGGCAATAGCGGGAGCTGCGGACGGTACATTCATTGCTTTTGTAGAAACAAATTCTGCAATACCTTCGTAAATAACATAAGAAAGAAGATTGTCTACAAATGGCTTTTGTTGTGTATGAACATATTCATGTACATTTAATAATACCAAATCATTAATAGGCTCGCTATCAAAATATACACGTCTTGCGTTGCGTAGGTTTTTAGGAAATTCGTCTGTAACTGTATTTTTATCCGTCATGGCTAACTCACTTCCAATCAAAACACTTTTATCTTTTATTGTCCCATTTGTACGTAATGCTCCAATTGTAAAGTAAATATTAGCGGGTTTCAATTCAGGATAAATCAATCGAAGTTTTTTAATTCCTTTATTCAAATCTTTTGATATATTTTTAGATTTTAATGTGTTTTTTCGAACCGAATTCCAGAATTTAGGATAAGAATTAATTGCATTGATATAATCTTTTTCGGTATAATTTCTTGTTTCTCTAATTAATTTTAAACCTTCCGTACCTTTTGATAAATACTCATCATTCAAATATTTATATTGCAATACAGAATCTTTAGTTTGAGCTATTTTATCATATGCTATCCAAAAATTATCGACATCTGATGTGAAAACTTTTTGAGCATTTACAGAAAAGGAAAAGAAGAAATAAGCTGTAACAGATGAAAGTATAAAGTTTTTCATAAATAGTAATAAAAGTAATAAGTTACTAAGATAATTTATTTTCATTTGTAAACATTTAATTTTTAAATGTTTATTATAATTAAATTTTGTAAAAAACTGTTTATCTTTTTCCTATGAAAGAGGTTTTTCTACATTATATTTGGAATTCGAAGCAATTTTTATATCAAAATTTGCAAACTTTTCATGGTGATTTTATTGAAATTATCAAGGTTGGAAAACTGAATCATCATGCAGGACCAGATTTTTTGGAAGCAGAAATTATTATTGGTGATAAAGTATGGATTGGTAGTGTAGAAATGCATGTAAACTCGTCGGATTGGCTGACGCACCAACATTCAGATGATTTAGCGTACCAAAATGTGATTCTACATGTGGTTTGGAACCATGATTGTGAAGTGGATATTTTACGCCAACGAAATGTACAAACCTTGATTTTACAAGATTTTGTAAAACCTGAAATTGTTTTTAATTATCAAAATATTATTCATTCTAAATTGGATAAAATTTATTGCGAAGAATTTTTAAGTACACTTGATTTTAAACAATTTGATTTTTGGTTTGAACGAATTTTAATCGAACGATTCGAAGAGAAAACAACACATATTTTATACATTTTAGAGCAAAATAATTCGAATTGGGAAGAAACATTGTTCAAAAGTTTAGCTAAAAATTTTGGTTTAAAAGTGAATGTAGAAACGTTTGAATTGTGGTCAAATTCTTTTCCATTTAACGTGTTGCAAAAGATACAATTTGATGCGTTAAAAGTAGAGGCTTTATTTTTTGGACAAGCAGGTTTTTTGGAAGAAGATTATGAAAATGCATATTTTAATCAATTAAAAAAAGAATATAATTTTCTGAAAAATAAATATCAAATCCAAGCAATTGAAAATAGTTTATTTCGTTTTTCTAAAATGCGACCAATAGGCTTTCCTACTATTCGATTGGCGCAATTGGCCGCAATTTATACGCAATATTTAAGTTTATTTTCAGTAATTATTCAACCTAAAAATTTAAAAGAATTTTATAAAATTTTTGACAAACAAGAATTGAATTCTTTTTGGAACACACATTATACATTTAAAAACGAATCTAAATTTCAACTCAAAAATCTTTCAAAAGACAAAATAAATAATTTGTTGATTAATACAATTATCCCAATACGATATGCATTCGAGCGACAAAAAGATGAAGTTGAAATTGATTTTTACCTTGATTTGTTAAATGAAATGGATCCCGAAAATAATTCGATTTTGAATGAATTTGAACGCATTGGCTTTGAAAATAAAACCGCGAAAGATTCACAACAATTAATTCAACTCAAAAAAAGATATTGCTCCGAGAAAAAATGTTTAAATTGCGCTATCGGACAACAAATTTTACGTTAAATGAAAGATCAAATAAGAAATTTTGCAGAAAGAGAATGGTTTAATGTTATTTCGAGATTTGCAGATAAAATAGGTGTTCGTGTTGCTAAATTACGATTTATTTTTATCTATTTAGCTTTCGCGACTTTTGGTTTAGCGTTTGTTGGCTATTTTATGATGTTGTTCTTTTTTTGGGTAAAAGATTGTTTTATTATCAAACGAAAATCAGTCTTTGATTTGTAATTTGTTATTTACAAATATTTAAAACCTATAATTTATTTTATTCTTCTTAACTTGCTAAATATTTGAATGTTATATCATTTTTAATGATAATGTAAGGGTGTGATATATAATTTTTTTCATCTCTTTTCTGACTAAAATGAAATATTTGAAAAAGTCTACTTTTTATTTAAATAAATCACAGCGATTTGGGTTGTATTTGTTATTTGTATTGATTTTATTGTTTGAAATTTTTCAGCATATTTCAGTCCAAAAAGAAACTTATGAATTAACAGAAGCGGATAAAGTATTGTTGGCTAAATATCAAATATCTTCTAAGAATTATGCTTTTAATACAACTTCTGTAAATAAATTAAAAGATTCGCTAAAACCTTTTAATCCAAATGATTTGTCTTTGGAAGGTTGGATGAGTCTTGGGTTTTCTGAACGTCAAGCTGAGGTTATTATTAAATATAAAGGAATAGTTGGGGGTGAATTTACCTCAAAAGAGCAAATCAAAAAGTGTTATGTGATTGATGAAGAAAAGTACAGGGAACTATCTCCGTTTATTCTTTTACCTACACAATCTAAATCAAATTTTATTGATTATACATTTTCAAAAACTAAAGTTGTTTATAAGAATTTTAACCCGAATGATTTGCCTCAACAAGGTTGGGAAAAGCTTGGTTTTTCTCCAAAACAGGCTGAAACAATTATGAAATACAAACAAATTATTGGTGGAAAATTTACTTCAAAAGAACAAATTAGAAAATGTTTTGTGATTGATGATGAGAAATATGCAGAAATGAACGCTTATATTTTATTGCCTGAAAAATCAAAAGAAGACGAAAAATTATCAAGTAAACAAATTGGAAAAAATATTCAGTATATTAAATTTAATCCAAATAATTATTCGGAAAAAGATTGGCAAAAGTTAGGATTTTCGTCAAAACAAGCAATTTCTATTTTGAAATATAAAACCATTTTGGGTGGTCAGTTTAAAACCAAAGAGCAAATAAAAAAATGCTATATAATTTCGGATGAAAAGTATCAAGAAATGGAACCTTATATTGATTTACCAACTAATGTTGAATATAAAGCTGAATTACCAAAAGTAGAAAATAAAGTTGAAAAAATTGAGTTAACAGAAAAGTTTAATCCGAATAATTTGAATCATGAAGATTGGATAAAACTGGGCTTTACGGAACAACAAGTCAACACAATTTTAAAATTTAAACGTTCGTTAGGAGGTAAGTTTAAGGATGCAAAAACATTGAAAAAATGTTATGCGATTAGTGAAGAAAAGTTTAATGAGATTGAACCTTATTTAATTTTCGATTAGATATTCATTAAGAGTAAGTTGTTAATTAAAATAAACGCGTTGTAGGATTTCCTAAACGCGTTTATTGATTTTATAATTGAATACAAGATTAATAGTTAAACAATTCTTCTAATGTTAATTCTTTAACATCACCTAATTTTTGAACAGCATTCCAATCTAAGTTGTCTTTTTTACCGATTAAACCTACATTGAATTTCTGACCTTTGATGTGTTTTTGGAAAAATTGATCCAATTGATCTAATGTTAATTTAGATGTTTGCTCGTAAATATCTTTGTTGATATCATAGTTAAGACCTCTATCTTGTAAAGACAGCCAATAAAAGAATACATTTGCTTTTGTGTAGCGACTTGTAGCGATTTGCTTAAGCGCTGCTTGCTTCGAATTATTGAATTGATTTTCTGCTTTTGGCATATTATTCATTAACTCTTTCATAGCATCAACAGCTTGTGGTAATTTGTTTGCTTGTGTACCAATTACCGCTCTCACATAGTTGTAATTATCTTTTTTGTTCGCATTGATGTAAAAAGATCCAGCTGAATAAGCCAAAGATTTAGATTCGCGAATTTCTTGGAAAACAATAGATGATAAACCTCCACCAAAATATTCATTGAAAATTCCGGTTGATGTTAATAACGTTGGATCGTATTTAGAGTCGCGTGCAAAGAAATTAATTTCCGACTGTACCATGTCGTAAGGTGCAAAATATACTTTACCATCGGTCGCTGGTTGAGGATATATTTTTTTCTTTGGATAATCTAAATTCTTCCCGAAATTATGATTTTGTTCAATTGCTTTTTTCGTTTCAGCTTCATTATTTCCGTAGTAGAAAATTTGATGCTTGTAATTAAAGAAATCTTTAATGATTTGTGTTAATTCTTTCGGATCAATTGCTTTCAAATCTGCTTCAGAAATAATATCTCGCGAACGATTGTCTGGTCCATATTGAGCATACGTATTCAACATAGATGAAATCACATTTTTATTCTTTTTAGAATTTTCTCTTGATTTCAATATTTTATTTACATACTCTTGGTACGATTCATTAGTAGCAACAGCATCACTTAAAAGATGTTCGAATAATTTGATACCACTTGTTAAATTCTTTTGTAAACCTGTGATATAAACAGAAGTTCTCTCAGTTCCTGTATTCACACCATAATCAATTCCAATTTTGTAAAACTCTTTTTTTAAGTTTTCTGGTGAATATTTAGAAGTTCCTAAGTAGTTTAAATAATTAATCGCTAAACCAAGTTTCTTGTTATTATCAGATCCCATATCAGCGATGTAGTAAACAGAACTGATATCATTTGTTTTATTTTGGATTGAAGTAAACTTTGTATTGTTGATTTTTCCTTCCTTCAATTCTTTTTTGAAATCAACAAAAACTGGTTTAATCTCACTCGATTTGATGTTCATAAAGTCTTTGTACCAAGTAGATTCAGCATCACGATTTAATTGAATTGGTGTAATACCAGGATTCGATACACGAACTAAGTTTTTGTTTTCACCTTGACGTTTGTAAACAATTACATAATTATCAGTGTAATTTTTCTTCGCAAAATCCATTAATTCTTGCTTCGTAACACGACTCATTTCATCGTATTGATCCACAACTTTCGCCCAAGGAATGTCATTAATGTACGATTTGTATAAACTTGCAGCTAACGAACGTGAGTTTTCCCAACTTTTCATACGCGACTTTCTCAAATCATTCGTAACAGCCTCAATCATCCAATCATCGAATTCCCCTTTTTTAATTTTCTCGATTTGAGTGATTAATAAATCACGAACTTCTTCTAAATTTTGACCTTGTTTTGGTGATCCAGAAAAAGAATGCATTCCGTAATCTCTAAAGAAAGAAGAAGAACTACTTGCACCTAATGTTTTTTGTTGTTGATTGATATTTAAATCGATTAATCCTGCAGTAGAATTACTCAAAATGTAATCAATTAGCGTAACATATTTAGCATCAGAACTATTTGCACCATTAAAACGGTAAGCAAACTGTACACTCTCTGAAGATGGACTGAACACTTCACTTGTTACGATTGTTTTGATTGGCTCTTCTTTTGCTACATATTGTGTAGGAGCCGGTTTTGTAGCATAATTTCCGAAATATTTATCAATCATCGGAACAGCTGTATCAAAATCAAAATCTCCAATTAATAGAACTGCCATATTACTCGCAACATAATATTTATCAAAATAATTATGAATTGCCACCATTGAAGGATTCTTTAAATGCTCTGAAGTTCCAATTGTTGTTTGTGTTCCGTAATGCGATTTTGGGAACAATGTTTCCATCATTTTATAGAAAACTAAACGTCCGTCATTATCTTGCGAACGATTAAATTCTTCATAAACAGCTTCTAATTCTGTATGAAATAAACGTAAAACTAATTCGTTAAAACGTTCTGATTCTACTTTTAACCATTTTTCTAATTCGTTGTTCGGAATATTATTATGGTAAATTGTTTCCTCTAAAGAAGTGTGTGCATTTGTGCCTGAAGCTCCAAGCGATGAAATTAATTTATCGTACTCATTTGCTACAGCATATTTAGATGCTTCTTGCGAAACTTGATCGATTTTTTTATAAAGCTCGATTTTATTAGCTGGATCTTTTTCTGCTTTATGCTGCTCATATAAATCAGAAATTTGTTGGATCAAAGGTTGTTCTGCAGCCCAGTTTTGAGTTCCAATTTTCGAAGTTCCTTTAAAAACCATGTGTTCTAAATAATGAGCCAAACCAGTGTTGTCTTCTGGATCGTTGTTAGAACCTGTTTTTACAGCAATATGTGTTTGAATTCTTGGTTCGTCTTTTATTTGAGCTAAATAAATTTTTAAACCATTTTTTAAGGTATAGATTCTTGTATTAGAAGGATCATTTTCTACCATTTCGTAGGTATATCCTTTGTTGTCTGTTTTTTTCACAGTCTTTAATTGTGCATAAGTTAAAACGGAAGTAAACATAATTCCGCAAAATAGAAAAGATTTCCTCATGTGATAATTTTATATTTCTTAAAAATAAGATTTTTTTATTATCTACCATAAAGAAAAATATAATATGTTGATAATGATTTATTTTATAAGCCTAAATCCAATTAGTGTAAAAAAAATTCCAATGACAACACTTGATAAAATGTAAACAAGGGATGTCATTACGTTTTGTTGTTGAATTAAGTTGAAATTTTCATATGAAAAACTTGAAAAAGTAGTAAATCCTCCACAAAAACCGGTGATGAATAAAAAATTGAAATACGTATTTCCTATATTATTCTTAATTGAATAAGCGTACAAAATACCAATCAAAAAGCAACCAATACTATTTGTCAAAAATGTAGCCAACGGAAATGGTTGTGAATAATATTTTCCGATTCCGTATGAAATTAAAAATCTTGCAACACTACCAAAAGCGCCACCTAAACCAACAAATAGTATAGATTTTAAAAGATTCATTAAATTCTGTTTACAATTTTAATCAAAGCTAAATATAGTAAAATGATGAATGAAATAATTCCTAAAAAGAATAAACCTAATCCAAAATAAACAATTGTAATTGTTCCAATATTCCAACCGATTAAGTTGATTGAATAACCTATTAAAATCAGCGCTATTGAAATCAATAAAAATTTGAGATTATTTACTTTTTCTAAATTCATCATTTCTAAAGATGCGAAGCTAAAACAAGTTCAGCTTGACATCTGTATTTTATTTTGAGTATTAAATATAAAACTATTTTTCGATAAAATTCTTCACAGCAATTGCAACTTTTGCTCCGTCCATGGCGGCAGAAATAATTCCACCCGCATAACCTGCACCTTCAGCGCAAGGAAATAATCCTGCAACCTGCGTATGTTCTAAGGTTTCTTCATTTCTCGGAATACGAACAGGTGAAGAAGTTCTGGATTCTGTTGCCACAATATTTGCATTTTCGGTATAGTAACCATTCATTTTTTTACCAAATGTTTGGAAACCTAATTGTAATGATTGATGAACTTCTTTTGGTAAAACATCGCTTAATAATCCTGATGTTAAACCTGGTAAATATGAGCAGTCATTTAACGAATTTGATAATTTTCCTGAAACAAAATCAGTCATTCGTTGAGCAGGAGCTTTTAGTTTTCCTCCACCTGCTTGCCATGCTTTTTGTTCTACCATTTGTTGAAATTTCATTCCAGCCAAAGGTCCAGTAAATCCATATTTTGCAAAATCTTTTTCATCAACTGTTACAACCATTCCCGAATTAGCAAAAAAACCATCTCGTTTAGATGGCGACCAACCATTTACGACCAATTCTCCTTCATCTGTAGAAGCAGGCGCAATAATTCCACCAGGACACATACAAAAAGAGAAAACACCACGACCGGCTTCTTGCGAAACTAATGAATAGGATGCTGGGGGAAGTAATTCGTTGCGTTGATTTTCAATTGGACAATGGTATTGAGCAGAGTCAATCAAACTTTGATGATGTTCTACACGAACGCCTAATGCAAATGGTTTAGCTTCAATTAAAACATTCTTTTCATTCAACATATTGAAAATATCACGAGCCGAATGTCCTGTTGCTAAAATAAGCGATGATGTTTTAATTTTCTTATCGTGATTAATTTCAATTCCTTTAATTTGATTATTCTCGATAAGAATATCCGTTAGTTTTGTATCAAACCAAACCTCTCCACCACATTCGATAATTGCTTCGCGCATGTTGGCGATAATTCCTGGTAATTTATTGGTTCCGATATGAGGATGAGCTTCTTGTAAAATGCGTTCTGTTGCGCCAAAATGTACAAACCATTGTAGAGATTTCAGAATATTTCCACGTTTTGTAGAACGTGTATATAATTTTCCGTCCGAATAAGTTCCAGCTCCACCTTCACCATAACAATAGTTAGATTCAGGATTTACTTTTCCTTCCTTGTTCATTGCAGCTAAGTCGCGACGACGATCACGAACATTTTTTCCACGTTCGATGATGATAGGCTTTAAACCTTGCTCAATTAATTCTAATGCAGCAAATAATCCAGCTGGACCAGCACCAGCAATATAAACTTCGTGTTTATTCTCTACATTCTGAAGATTTGGATGAAACTCGAAAGCATCCGAAAAATCTTCATTGATAAAAACATTAACTTGTAATTGAGTGATAATATTTCGACTTCGCGCATCTAATGAGCGACGAATGATTTGATAAGCATTGATATTCTCGGGTTTAGTTTTAACGGCAGATGCTAAACGTTGTTTTAAAATATTTTCATTTGCTGCTTCTGCAGGAGAAATACGAATAGTTACATTTTGAGGCATAATTATTGACTAAAAAATAAAACACAAAATTAGTTGAAAAAGCGCTTAGTTGAATAGCTTTGTAACTGTTTTATAAAAAAAAATAATCAAAACGATAAATTATGATTAAAAAAACTTTACTCTTATTAGGAAGTTCAACCTTGTTAATGGCTTGTGCAGCGAATATAAATAATGAGAAAACAATCAATTTGGATACAGTCGAAAATGCCAAAACAATCAATTTAAATGTAGGAGATCAAATAAAATTAGAAGAGACTTCTAATCCTTCTACTGGATACGATTGGTTTACTACAGAACCTGATGGTTGTAGTGTAAAAATTGTTGATAAGTCGAATGTAAAAAAACAGCAAGAAGGAATGGTAGGCGTACCAAGTAAAAATGTATATACAGTGATAGCTGGTAGTAAAGGAGAGTGTACAATACAGTTTGATTACAAAAGAGGCTGGGAGAAAGATGCTCCATCCAATACAAAACAACTTACATTTAATGTAAAATAAGAAAAGCTCCAATAGAAGCTTTTCTTACTTATGATGAGATTAGTAATTAAATTCCTAATTTTTTCAATGTTTGTTTTTGAACACCGTTTTTGTGAACTAAAATATTTGTTGTTTTATACTGAACATAAGCTTTTGTTACATAAAGATATCCTTCGTAGTCGTTTGTTAATCCCCAAGAATTTTTAACGATGTAATAGTCTTTTCCGTTTTGATCTTTTGCAATTCCAACAATGTGCATTCCATGGTCATCAGTCGTTTGGTAATCATCGAAAGCCGCTTGACGCATGTCTTCTGTAATTACTTTTTCTGCTTTAGGACCTTTGAACATTTCTGCTTTTTGTGTTGAAGTCATATCAGCAAAATCAATTTCAGGAACATAAGCAATTCCATTTTTCCAGCTAAATCCTTTCTCAGAAACATCCGTCGCCCAAGCTACAGTAAATCCATTTTTTAAAGCATAATCAATATTATCCGTCATTTCTGTCATCGGAACATTGTAAAAAGCTTCGTATGCCCAGTTATCAGGAATCGCCAATACAAATGGTTTGTAATACGAATGCTCTTTGAACGATGTAATCGCAACATAATCGTTTGGATTAATTCCTACCACTTGATCTGCAAATGTACGCGGTGTATATTTTTTCCCGTTGTACGTAAATTCAGACGGATATGTTCCTAAATAACTATCTAAAACAGCTGTGTATGCTTTTTCCCAATTAGGAGTTAATTTTCCATTTGGATTAGAAACAACAGCTTTTAATACTCCTTCTTGTATGGCAGCCATTTCACCAAATTGGTTAATTTTTGTTCCGTAATTTAAGCCTGTGTAAACTTCTGTAGGAACAGCTCCATATTTTTTGATCGTGTTTAAAACATCAAAGAAAGATCCTCCATCTCCTAAAGTTGTAGCACCATGCATGCGTACATATTGTTTTCCTTTTTCAACGTATGTATTTCTTGCATTGAAAATAGAAGACAATTGAATAGGTTGTTTTCCCATTCTGATCATTTCTGATTCGAAGAAAGAATTTCCTGAATATGACCAACAAGTTCCTGAAGATCCTTGATTTTCTACTGGCGTTTTAGCTAAATTGATAACATCTGTAAATTGAAAAGCTTCTTTACTATTTTCACTAACATTTTTGTTTAAGGCATTAACTAAGTTGTCTTGTGCAGATACCAATTGAGCACTTGCAAGCATTACTGCTGAAGCGAAAATTGGATAAAAAATTTTACGCATTTTTAAAATTATTTTGTGTGAGTTTTTTATAAGTAGCTAATTTCACGAAAATGTTAACAATAAACCTATAAAAATTTAAAGTTTTTTTAATAAAACTTCTTAGTATCCATTCACACAATACATTTGTTAAGCTAAAACAACCTTGTTTGTAATCAACTGAGTCCTCGGGAAAGGTAAAACAGGCTTGTTTGTAATTAAATTTTGTTGATGAATATTATAAATAACTAAAACTGACTTAAAATTCCAAAATGGATTTTAGATTCTTTGAAATCGAAAGAGGTTTCGTCTGTTTTTCCTACGGCGTAACTCAAATTGAAAATACCCATTTTCGTTAAAAATGAAATTCCAGTTCCGAAACTTAACAAAGAGGTATTTAGGTTTGCACGTTTGTTATCAATAAAACCATAGTCAGCAAATAAACCAATGTAGAAAGCTTCACTTGGAACAAAACGATAATCGACATTCAGAAAACCATACATATTGGCGGTAATACTTTCTTCATTGAAGCCTCTAAAACTTCCAAAACCACCAATTCTATACAATTCGTTTTCAGAAAAATCATCGTCTTTCGTGAGTAAACCTCTAAATTCTGCACCAGTTTTGATGTAGTGTTTGTCAGTTAATTCGAATAAGCGAAAGGTCTTCAGCCCTATTTCAATTTGGTTTACCGTTTTATTATCAATTTCTTCTGTCCACGAAAAATTCTTTTCCTTTTTACGAATCGAATTTACCGCAACATCTAACATCGATTTTCCTTCCATCAAACGAAAAGGGTGTTTTAAAAAATAATTATAACTCAAACCAATTCCTGTTTTAGAATAATCATCATAGCTCGATTTTAGATACGAATCATCTTCTAATAAAAAGTTCGAAGTTTGCACCATTCCACTTACACCAATAGTTGAATTGAGGTTGAGTTGATAAAACAAGCGTTCCGAAAAATCTACATTTACAAAGACAGAATCTTGTTTGAAAAGTTTGAAATTAGTTTCAGAACCAATCGGAGATTTGAATAGATAAGGTACTTTAACACCGATATTTAGTGATGTGTTTTTGTTGGCAGTTCCAATCCAATTTAATCGAATTTCTTCTAAACTATTAAACACGTTATTCAACGAAAGTTGTACGTTTCCGTTTAATTTGAAATCACCATTATCATCTGTTCCAAAACCTAAAACACCATCAAAATAATTGGAACTAATCTTTTTCGGATACAAATATAAGATCGTAGAATCTGGTTTGAATAAGGTTTGTGGCTGTTGTACTTCTGCAATATAATTGGTTTGCTGCATTAAAGTAGAAATAGATGCTAATTTCTGTTCACTGTAAATTTCTCCATTTTTGATGTTAAGTCCATGACGCAAATAACCTTTTGATAATTTTTCATATTCAATTAATTTTACACCATCAATTGTTCGTTGCTTCCCTTTGTTTAATAGCAATTCTATTCGTTGCTCACTTTGTTGAAAACCATTTGGAACAAGTTTTATTTGTGCAAAGGGATAACCTTCATTAATGTTTGGCTTGGCCAATTTATTCAGAATAGAATCTAAATTATTGGTTGGAAAATAATCATTTTTATTCTCAAATAAATCATTGTTTTTCACCCAAATTGTTTGGTAGTTTTTCCCTTTGTTCAAATAGATTTTCTCATTTTTGATGGAATCAATCGTTAAAGTATAGTAACCATTTTTTTGAAGTGAGTCTAAAGAAGAATCGAGGTTTTTACTTTCAAAATCTTTTGTATATGATTTTGTTTCATCATTGTATCGATAAAATTGTAATTTTTTTTCTTGTGCAAACACAAGAATAGATGTGAATAAAAGAAAAATAATGTGAACAAAATATCGCATATTGTTTGTAATAACGTATAAATTAAAAGTTAAGTATTTGTTTTATTGATAAGTAATAGCTAAAATCTAAAAAAATCAGTTTATTTTTGGCTCAAATTTAAGATGAATGTTGAAATTATTTAAAATAACGGGGTACTTAGAAGCACTTTCTGCAATTATTTTATTCTTTATAGCCATGCCAATGAAATATATTTGGGATGACCCGACTTGGGTAACGCACGCAGGAAGAGTACACGGAGGACTTTTTATTGCTTATATTATATTGTTGTACATATTAAAGGAAAAATACAATTGGTCGATGAAAATTTTCTGGATCTTTTTTGTTGCAGCAATTATTCCAGGAGGAACAATTTGGGCAGAGAAAAAATTTATCGAAGGAAAAAAATACAAACAAATGTTAGCTGAACAAGAAATTTAGTTCGATACGTATTGAAAAATAATTAAAACCTTATCAAACCTTTATTTGATGAGGTTTTTTTTATGTGCAAATAAAAAGTTTAAAATAAAAAAGCCAAAGACTATAAATAATCTTTGGCTTTTGTTGAGCGGGAAACGAGACTCGAACTCGCAACATTCAGCTTGGAAGGCTGACGCTCTACCAATTGAGCTATTCCCGCATACATTATAAAAATCAAATTAAAAAAGTACCTCAGGCGGGACTTGAACCCGCACGTCCTAATGGACACAGGATTTTAAGTCCTGCGTGTCTACCAATTCCACCACCAAGGCAAAATTTGATTTTTTGAATCTAATATTTCAAAGAGCGGGAAACGAGACTCGAACTCGCAACATTCAGCTTGGAAGGCTGACGCTCTACCAATTGAGCTATTCCCGCGTTGTGAGTGCAAATATAAGGTCAATAAAACCACTTTTGCAAGTGTTTTTAGAATAAATTTTATAACTTTTTTCTAATAAATTAATTTTGAAACATTTGACTTGTTGATTTTTTTTTAGAAATTAGTTTAAAATATAATTTGAATGACATTTGAAGATTTATTTAACTTAATTGAGCGAAATAATTTCAAATCAAAAAATGATTTTATTGTAGCTGTAAAACTTTTTGATGCCGAAAATGATTGGTCAGAACCTTCAACAACTTTAGAAGAATTTATAGGTAAACTTGAATATGAAATAGGAGAGGAAATTTTTTATCATCGTTTAATTTCTAAATTAGAAACCTATTCTTTAACAAATGATGCATGGAAAGTTGAGAGTTTGATGTCTATAAAAGATATTGTAGACCTTGATTTGAATAAAAGTTTGAGAACAATTGTTAATGAGTTTGTAGCGAATAATGAAACAATTTAAAATTATGAAGTTGCTTTTCGTATTCCTGTTTGCTTACGTAGCATTTAGTTGTAAACAATCTGTGATAGAAACAAAAGTGAGTAAAGAGTTAGATTACGAGTTGAAAATTGCATCAAACCAAAAAGCTTTGTTGATTTTATTTCCTTGTTTTCCTTGTGATATAGAACATACAAAACAAGAAGCGAAATTTATAAAACATATAGACCAGCAAGGAATTACGACTTTGTTATTTAATTTTAACCAAAAATTATATTTATCCGATCAGGAGAAAAAAAATATAATAACTCGACTGATTGATATATTAAATCAACATCAATTAAATAAAGTTAACCTTTATATAGGAGGATTTTCGAGTGGAGGGAATGTAGCAATGTTGATAGGAAATGAACTGATGAAAGAACAAAATAGTATCCAGCCTAAAGGTGTTTTTGTAGTCGATTCTCCAATTGATTTAGAAGAATTATATAAAAGTGCAAAAAAGGATATTGAAGAGAATGTAAGTAAAGCTGCGGTAGAAGAAGGCAAATTTTTAATCGAGCTTTTTAATAAAGAATTAGGTGCTCCAGAAGATTCGATTCAGAACTACGAGTATTATTCACCCTATTTAATGTCTAAAAATTCTAATAAGAATATTCAATTTTTAAAAAATATTAAGATAAGATTATATTGTGAGCCAGATATAGAGTGGCAAAGTTCGAATAGAAATAGAACTTATGAAGATTTGAATGCTTTTAAATTAAAAAAAATGGCTTCGCATTTGAAAGCAATTGGAGCGAAGAGTGTAGAGTTTATTGAAACGGAGAATAGAGGCTTTAGAGCAAATGGTCAGAAACATCCGCATTCTTGGAATATAGTAGAGAAGGAAAGTTTAGTTGATTGGATGTTGAATTAGTCTACATTTTTCTCATTATAAAATCTTCCTCATTTGTTTCACCTAAATTAAACTGAAAAATTTCACCGTAATTTACAGGGATTTTGAATGCATTTTTAATTGGTATTTGCAACAAATAACACCATATTAATCGAATTACTCCGCCATGAGCAACAATTAATATTTTTTGAAGTTTGGTATTTCTTAAGTCGTTCATAAAATCAGAGATGCGTAAAAACATTTCGTACATCGATTCGCCATTTGGAGTTGGTATCGTTACAAAATCATCGTACCATGGATTGATTTCTTCCGAAGGAATTTCGTTCCAAGGTTTCATTTCCCAGTCTCCAAAATTGAATTCTTTCAATCGATTATCTAAAATAATTTCTGTAGAAAAAGTGTAGGCTAATTGTTGACAACGATTCAATGGACTCGAAAAAATAGTATCAAAATCGTGATCGATTTTAGCATGTATTTCTTTTACTTCGTCTAAAAACGTGTCTGTCAAATCGACATCGGTTTGTCCGTAACAAACCGATGAAGGGATTTTGACTTTTGTATGTCGTATTACAAAAATTTGCATATAATCAGTATTCCTAAATAAAATAAAACTTCGGTAACTTGTTGTACAGTTCCCAAACAATCGCCTGTATAACCGCCTATATATTTCTTAAAATACCAACCCAAATAGACTTTACCTATATAACAAAGTGGTAAAATCAACAAGAATTTCCATTCGCCAAAAACTATAAAAGGAAGTAAACAAAATAGAAAACTTATGAGCAAGTTTTTAATCGGTAAAGCTTTACTCGCCATTGGTTTTGATTTGCTTTTGTCAATATCGGTGACATATTCGTGGGTGTAAATCATCATTCCAGAAAAAAAACGACTTACCGAATGTGCAGCAATTAAAGTGAAAATAATCAACCAAAAATTATCTTCTGCAATGTGTTTCAGAGAGGTGAATTTTAATAACAATAACAAGATTGCACCGATAACTCCATAAGCTCCAATTCGGCTATCTTTCATAATTGTCATAATTTTTTCTTTACCATAACCTCCTCCAAAACTATCGCAGACATCAGTAAAACCATCTTCGTGAAAAGCACCAGTCAACAAAATACTTGTAATCATGGTGATAATAATTGCAATATCAACAGGTAAAATAAATTGACAAACACTATAAATAATTGCATTAAAACAACCAACCAATAAGCCAACCGCAGCATAATATTTTTGCGATTGATTCATAATTTCGTTGCTGTAAGGAATCTTGAATGGAATTGGAATTCGAGTAAAAAACATCAATGCCGTTAGGAAATAAGTAATTTCTTTTTTTAGCATTCCACTTCAGTTTCTTTATTACTGACACCAGCAGATTCAAAACTTGCCATATCATTAAAGAAATTTACTGCACTTTTAATAATTGGATAAGCCAAAGCACAACCTGTTCCTTCTCCTACGCGTAAATTGATTTTCAAGATAGGTTCTTCGTTGAAATAATTTAATAGATAACGATGTCCAATTTCATCACTTTGATGACAAAAAATAGCGTTTTTCAAAATTTCAGGTTTCAATTTCGATGCGACTAAAATTGCAGCTGAAGCAATATAACCATCTATCATCAACAGCATATTATGTTCATAAGCAGCGAGCATTGCACCTGTCATTTGCGCGACTTCAAAACCTCCGAAAGTTGCTAAAATTTGTTTCGGATCATTTATTTCACCTTGATTTTCCTTTGCTTGAGTCAGAATATTAATCTTATTTTGTAATTGTTCATCATTCAAGCCTGTACCTCGGCCAACACATTGTTCAAGTGGAAGTTGAGTTAAATAGTGAATAATCATTGATGCAGATGAAGTGTTTCCAATTCCCATTTCCCCAAAACCAATAATATTCGTTCCGTTTTGAGCGATTTCATCAACAATTTTCTTCGAATGATCAAAGCATTGTTGCAATTCTTCTGCATTCATTGCAGGTTCGTACAAAAAGTTTTTGGTTGATTTTGCAATTTTGCAATTTTTCAGAACCGAATAATCTTCAAAATTATAATTGACTCCTGCATCAACAATTGTTAAATCGATTTCATTTTGATTACAAAAAACATTAATAGCAGCCCCATTATTTAGGAAATTAATAACCATTTGCGGTGTAACCTCCGCAGGATAAGCACTTACGCCAGATTGTGAAATACCATGATCGCTTGCGAAAACAATTAGATGTGGATTAACTAATTCTAAATGATTTTTTTGTTGAACTAAACCAATCTTCAAAGCGATTTTTTCTAATAAACCTAAAGCTCCAAGAGGTTTTGTTTTAAGGTCAATAAGGTGTTGAATTTCTTCTTTTAGCATGTTTTTATAAACTAAGTTTTAATAAAAATGCTTTCGAAATCAAGTGCAATCAATTCAACAAAAACCGAGATTATTGTAGTTTTGATTGAGCTTCAATCGCGAAAGCATCATCTAAAAAGTGGTCTGGCTTATAGTGTTCACTACTTACAGTTGCGCGACAGCTCGAGATTTGCACTCGATTCCCTTTTGTGCAACTAATGTAAGAAAATAATTATGATTTGAAAAAATTAAACTTTTTTAAAATTAATTGATTACAAAAATTTATAATTATGTAATATATTTAACCACCTCTACTTACCTTTTAAATAAGATCAATTTTTAATGGAAAATTTTCACATCCCAACGAACGAAAAGCAAAGATTGCAAGCCGTTTACGATTATAATTTGCAAGGACATGATAAAGACGAAGAGTTGGAGGTTTTTGCAAATGCTGCGAGTTTGATTTGTAATGCGCCAATTGCGTTAATTTCTATTTTTGATGAAAATTATCAAGTGATTAAAGCAAATTGTGGAATAGATGTAGATATTGTTCCACGTCAACAAACTATTTGTCAATTTTCTTTAATGGAAGAAGAAATTTTGGTGATTGATGATGTGACGAAATTTGAACCTGCAAAAAATATTGCTGGAGTAAAAGCTGCAAATATTAAGTTTTATGCTGGTGTTCCGTTGATTGATGACAATGGAAATGTTTTGGGGACATTATGTGTAAACGATCATTATCCAAGAACGTTAGACGAAAAACAACGCAATTTATTGATTCAATTAGGGAAAAATATTACAAAATTATTGGTCAGTAAAAAACGAAAAAAAGACGCTGCTTACTTTCAAAATATCTATAAAATTTCGAATAATTTAATTGGAGTTGCTGATATTAATGGTGTATTGAAATCAATTAACCCAGCTTTTAAAAAAGTTTTAGAAGTTAAAAATGACCAATTAATTCGTTCAAAAAATTTCTTAGACTTTGTTTCGGAAAAGGATAAGAAAAAAGTTCAAATGTTTTTGGCTGATTTGAAAACTAATTCAGGTTCTATTGACTTCAAATGTTTGATGTGTTCAATAGAAACGAAAGAAGAAAAAATGGTTGAATGGTATACTAAATTAAACACTTCGTATGATAACGAGATTTTCTTATTTGGACGAGATATTACACTTGAAAACTCTAAAAAGGAGGAACTAGAAAACAGTGAACGTAAGTTTAGAAATTTTTTCAATTCTTCGCTTGGTTTAATGACGATTCACGATTTGGATGGTAATATTTTATCCATTAACAAAAAAGGTTTAGAATCGATAGGTTATACTGAAGAAGAATCGAAAGATTTGGATCTTAAAAAATTAATCCCAAAATCTAATCAAAAAGAATATCAAATCTATATAGAGACGATTTTAAGTAAAAAGCAAGATTCTGGTTTGATGAGCTTGATTAAGAAAGATGGTTCGTTAACATATTGGTTATACAATAATATTTTGGACAAAGATAATGATGGAAATCCGATTGTGATGAGTACTGCGGTTGATATGACGCAACGAATAATCTTGGAAAGAGACTTGAATCGTGTTCGTCAGTTACTAGATCATACGTACGAAGTTGCCAATGTTGGAGGTTGGAAATACGATTTAGTTAAGCAAAAATTAATTTGGACTGATATAACGAAAAAAATCCATGAAGTTGAACTAGATTATGAACCAAATGTAGAAACTTCACTCAATTTTTATGAAGCAAAAAGTAGTTATCCAAAAATAAAGAAAGCTTTTAGAGATGCGGTAGAAAAAGGAATCGGATATGATATGGAGTTACAAATAGTTACCCAAAAAGGAAAAACAATTTGGGTAAGATGTAAAGGAATTCCAGAGTTCGTAAATGGAAAATGTGTTAGCGTTTTTGGAACTTTTCAGGATATTGATGAGAGAAAACGTTATACGTTAGAGTTGGCTCGACAAAAAGCTATTTTCGAAACATTTATTAATCATGTACCTGCATCTGTTGCAATGTTTGATAAGGATATGAATTATCTAACTTTGAGTAATCAATGGTGTGATGAATTTGTAGTAAAAAAGAAAAATGTGATCGGAAAATCTCATTATGAAATGTACAATGTTCCAGAAGAAAGAAAAGCGATTTATGACGCTTGTTTGCAAGGTGAAAGTTATTCGGATGAAGATATGATTTATCGCACACCAAAATATGATACGGATCAACACTATTTATGGGCGATTCATCCGTGGTATATCAACAAAAAACAGATTGGTGGTCTGATTATGTTTTCGCAAAATATAACAGAATCTGTCAAGAAAAATAAAGAACTTAAAAAAGCTAAAAAGAATGCTGATCTCGCTAGTAAGGCAAAGTCTGAATTTTTAGCAAATATGAGCCACGAGATTCGAACGCCGTTAAATGGTGTGATTGGTTTCTCTGATTTATTGTTGAAAACGCCACTTAATCCGACTCAAAAACAATATTTGAATTTTATTAATGATTCTGCAAATTCATTATTGTCAATAATAAATGATATTTTAGATTTCTCTAAAATTGAATCCGGTCGAATGGATGTTTTGATAGAAAAAAATAATTTGTTCGAGTTAGGAAATCAAGTAATCAATGTGATTCTTTATCAAGCCGAAAACAAAAAAATTGAATTATTGTTGAATATAGATAATAATTTACCTCAATTTATTTGGATTGATGAAGTTCGTCTAAAACAAGTTTTGATTAATCTACTTGGGAATGCCGTGAAATTCACCGAAAAAGGTGAAATAGAACTTAAAATTAGTCAAGTCGAACCAATTAAAGAAGGGAAGAAAGCGAAACTTAGATTCTCTGTTCGCGATACTGGAATTGGGATTAAACCAGAGAAACAATCCAAAATTTTTGATGCTTTTACACAAGAAGATAGTACTGTAAGTAAACGTTTTGGAGGAACAGGATTAGGGTTAACCATTTCAAATAAATTGTTAAATTACTTCGGAAGTCATTTAGAATTGGAAAGTGAAGTCGACAAAGGCTCTACATTTTACTTTGATTTGGAAGTGGATTACGAGTATAATTTTAATCAACAATTTGACCATTTAGACGAGATAAAACATGTTCTGATTGTGGATGATAACCAAAGTAATCAGGTTATTTTGAAGCATATGTTAGAGTTTAAAAAAATCACTTCTGACCTTGCAAATAACGGAATGGAGGCGTTGCAAAAAGTGTTGAATGGTGAAGTGTATGATGTTATTTTGATGGATTATCACATGCCTGTTTTAAATGGTTTAGAAACAATTCAGAAAATAAAAGAATACGTTGAGTCGAAACAAACAAAAATACCTTTAGTGTTATTGCATAGCTCATCTGAAGATGAATTTTTGATTCAGAAAGCTAAAGAATTAGGGATAAATTCTCGTTTATTAAAACCAATAAAATCAGAAGAATTATTCGAAACATTACGAAAAAGTATCATCGATTCGAAGGAAAATCAAACATTAGAAATAGAAGAACCAAACGAAAATACACAAGATTTTTCTAAACAATTTCATATTCTTATTGCTGATGATAATATGGTGAATATGGCACTGAATCAGCAAATCATAAAAAATATAGCACCAAATAGTGTGTTGTACACGGCTATAAATGGAGCTGAAGCAGTAGCTGTTTGTCAAGAAAATCAAGTTGATTTAATTTTAATGGATATTCAAATGCCAGAAATGAATGGTATTGATGCAACGAAATTTATTCGATTGATTAATAATTATCAAGATGTCCCGATTATTGCCGTTACAGCGGGAAATGTGAAAGGCGAAAAAGAAAGATGTCTTGAGGTTGGTTTGACTGACTTCTTAGCGAAGCCAATTCGAGAAAATGATATAGTAGATATGATGAAAAAATGGTTGGATTTTTCTCAAGAAACGCAAAATGAAAACGAAGATTTTGGAAATCATATTGATGTATCAATGATTGATAATTATACAAAAGATGATGAATCGTTCAGAAAAACATTTATCGAAATTATTATCAATGAATTAGAAAAAGACAAAATAGCGTTTAATACGCATAGTAATAATAGAAATTTAGCACAAATCAATCAATTAGGTCACAAAGTAAAAGGAACTTCGAAAACGGCTGGACTTTTTATTTTGGCTGATTTAACTGAACAAATTGAAAAAGCAACTACGATTAACTACGTAGAAGAAAACCAACTTATTATGCGAATAGAAAACGAAATTGAATTAGTTATTAATTATTTAAAAAATATTTAAAAACCAATAGAATGCAGATTTTAATTGCCGAAGACGACGAATTGATTTTAAAAACAATTGAGCATAAACTTAAAAAAGAAGGCTATACAGTTGTTTTATCACGAAATGGAAAAGAAGCAATCAACAAAATAGAGACAGAAGATATTGATCTGATTATTACTGATATTATGATGCCTTTTGCTTCTGGTTTGGAGATTATTAGTGCTGTTAGAAAGAGTAAAAATGCTGAAACACCTATTATTATTTTGTCGTCTTTAGGACAAGAAGATGTGGTTGTGGAAGCTTTTGATCTTGGTGCAAATGATTTTATGGTAAAACCATTTAGTCCTGTTGAATTATCAGTACGCGTAAAAAAAATCTTAAAATAATACAATGATTATCCTACAAATCATAACATATACCGAGTTAATCGTAGGAATTTATATTCTACTTATTTTACTTTATTTGATTATCATATATACATTGTTGAAAAGTATTATTGAATATAAAATCATTACAAAGAAAAATAAGTGGAATGCGATTATTGATCAAGAGATTTATGAAACGATTTTAGAAGAAAATAATCAACAGAATACAGATTTTAATGATTATTTAAAATCAAGTTTATTCAAACATTATTTCATTAAAAAACTCCTAAAAGCAGAACATAACTTTTCGGGAAATTCTAAAGAGAATATTCGTAATTTATTTGGACAATATCAACTCAAGAAAATATCCTTACAAAAATTAAACAGTAAAAAAGGACACGAAATAGCCGAAGCTATACAAGAAGTGACAGCCATGAATTGCATCGAAACTTTGCCTAAAATTAAAACTTTGCTACATCATAGAAATGAGTTGGTTCGTACAGAAGCTCAATATGGTTTGGTGAAATTCTCTGGTTTTGAAGGTTTATATTTTTTGGATGATTTACAAGAACAATTAACAGATTGGCATCAATTAAAATTATTGGAAGCAATTAACACTTTACCAAATAATGATGAGGTTGAGCAGTCAATTTCGAATTGGTTGAAATCAACGAATCAGAGTGTAAAAGTTTTTGCGATGAAATTGATTCGTAAGTTTCAATTGTTACAAATGCACGATTTGGTTGCGGAAAATTTGCACGATTCTGATGAAAAAACCTTGAAAGAAACAATTAAAACTTTGGTTAGAATCGAAAGTGAAACCACTTCAACTTTATTCATTCATCATTACGAAAGATATGAAGAGAAATTTCAATTGCAAATTTTGAAAGCTTTAGAACTAATTTCAAATCCAGAAAATAGTTTATTCTTGAAAACTCAGGCGATAGAAAATGAATCATTTTCAGTAAAAAAAGCAAGTGTGAAAGCATTGATCCATTGTTGTGATAAAAATGAGGTATTACAACTTTCAACTCAATCAAATTCTCCCGAATTAAGACAAATTATTAATCAAATTATTCAAGAACACTAATCATGAATTGGCTTGAAACCGCTTTCGATTTTTTTATTTATGGATTTCTTTTTTATTCTATCCTTTTAATTATTGTGTATGGATGGATTGGACTTTACGCAAAAGGAGCGATTAAATCATATATCCGAAAAAATAGTTTTACAGATTATTCCCTGATTGCAACTTCTTCAAATGCGCCAACGTTTAGTCTTATTGCTCCAGCTTATAATGAAGGGGCAACAATTGTAGAAAATGTACGCTCGTTGTTGTCGTTGTATTATAATCAGCTCGAAATTATTATTGTAAATGATGGATCCAAAGATGATTCGTTGCAACGATTAATTGAGGCGTATGATTTGATTAAAATAGATTATTTTGTTGAGGGAAATATCAAAACAAAACCCATAAATGCGATTTATAAAAGTACCAATCCTGTTTTTAAAAAATTGGTAATTGTTGACAAAGTAAATGGTGGAAAATCGGATGCGTTAAATGTTGGAATTAACATCGCTACAAATGATTATATTGTTTGTATTGACGTTGATTGTATCTTAGAACAAGATGCCATCCTAAAGCTTGCTAAACCTTTTATGGACGAAGCAAAAGCTAAAGTAATTGCTTGTGGTGGCGTGATAAGATTGGCCAATAATTGTACGATTATCGACGGTAAAATTGTAGATGTTAATTTGCCAAAAACTCGTTTGGGTAGAGCTCAAGCGTTAGAATATATCAGAGCGTTTGTTTTGGGAAGAATGGCATGGTCGCGTGCCAATGGATTGATGTTGATATCAGGTGCTTTTGGTGCTTTTGATCGCGAAATTGTATTGCAATGTGGAGGTTACGATCACGATACTGTAGGAGAGGACATGGAATTGGTGGTGCGCATGCGTCGTTATATGCACGAAAACAAGTTACCTTATAAAGTTGTTAATATTCCGGATCCGCTTTGTTGGACCGAAGTTCCTGAAAGTAAAGAAATTTTAAATAAACAGCGCAATCGTTGGATGCGTGGAACGATAGAAACATTGTGGAAACATCGTATTTTATTTTTCAATCCGAAATATGGAAAGTTAGGGATGATGAGCTATCCTTATTGGTTTTTCTTTGAGTTTTTAGGTCCAATTATCGAGTATCTTGGATGGATTATTTTCTTTATTCTAATGTTTTTAGGGTTGATCAATTGGCATATTTTCTTTCCTTTAATGATTTTTGTATTGCTTTACGGAATTTTATATTCGATTTATGCCATTTTGATTGATTTGATGACGTATAACGTTTACAACAAGAAAGGAGATATTCCAAAATTGTTTTTAACCGCGTTTATAGAGCCATTTACTTTTCATCCTTTTGTAGTTTTAGCTGCCGTAAAAGGAGTAAAGGATTTCTTTTTGAAAAATAATTCATGGGGAGAAATGACGCGACAAGGTTTTGGAGGAAATCAAGCAAAAGAGTTGTCTGTTTTGCAAAAAATGAAATTAGGATTTGTGAATTTAGTTCAACAAACGACTTTTATTTCATTGATTTATCTTTTACTTTTTGGGGTATCTACAATTGTTGAAATTTCTTTTTATAAACAAAATTTAACCCCACATGCTCATCAAACATTATTTCTTGATTTATTTGTTCACAATATTGATTTTGCTTTAGACAGTATTTTTATCGTTAGTTTAATTTACTTCTTATTGCAATTTTATTCTATCGGTTGGGCGAAGAAATGGGTTATTTTTGCTTATTCATTTTTAATTGTTGCAAATATAGGATTGATAAAATATTTTGAAACGACGCTCAACTTATTAGGTTCCGATTTATTTTTATACACATTCGATGAGTTAAAGCTGATTATTGGAGCTTCTGGTGTTATGAATGTTACCAATATTATTCTATCTCTGGTTGTAATTAGTTTATTGACGTTGATTTTTACGTACAGTTATAAATTAAAAATCAAGCAGAAATATCTCCAATTTCCGCTGATTGTACTAAGTCTTTTCGCGATTATTATTCCGATTAATCTGTTTGTAAAGGATGCAGAGAATGATGAGTTTTCGTCTAATTTAGTTTTAAGTAAATCGTCTTATTTTTTCTCTAATTCTTTAGAACAATTTGCTGAAGATAAAATAACCGAAATTGATTTCTTGAATGCAAATTCAACTGCAAAGAATCAAGATAACCGAAATTATCCAGACAAAGAAAATTATCCATTTTTATACCAAGATGATAACCAAAACTTTTTTGCAAAACAATTCAATTTATCAACTGAAAAGCCAAATGTTGTTTTTATTGTAATTGAAGGTTTGGGGAGAGCATATAGCAACGACGGAGCGTATTTAGGATCGTTTACACCTTATATTGATCAACTATCTAAAAAGAGTTTGTATTGGGAAAATGGATTGAGTACGACGGGAAGAACATATGGTGTTCTACCAGCGTTAACAGGTTCTTTGCCATTTGCTGAAAATGGTTTTATGGAGCAAAATAACTTACCTCAACATTTCAACTTGTATAATTTATTGAAAAGTAATGGTTATAAAACGGGGTATTTTTATGGTGGTGATGCAGATTTTGACTTTATGTCTAAGTATTTGTATTATTCGCAAGTGGAAACGATTATAGATGAAGATGATTACGGAAACGATTATGCGAAAATCCCTTCGAATAATGGCTTTTCTTGGGGATATGATGATCATTCGGTTTTTAAAAAATATTTAACAATACAGAAAGAAGATGGTCAACCTTATTTTAATGTTTTAATGACTTTAGCGACGCATAGTCCATTCTTGATAAACAATGTTGAGAAATACAATAAACAGTTTGATAAGTTGGTTGAAACAAGAAATTATGATGCGACAACTTTAGCTACAATCAAAAAATATAAGCAGCAATTGGTTACTTTTTTAAGTGTAGACGATGCGTTAAAAAATTTTTTTGAAACATATCAAAAACGTTCAGATTTTAATCAAACTATTTTTGTGATAACAGGAGATCATAGAATGCCAGAAGTGCCGATGGAAACGAAAATAGATCGTTTTCATGTGCCAATTATAGTGTATTCACCGTTATTGAAATCACCAAAAAAGATGTCGAATATTGTCACGCATTTTGATATTGCCCCAACATTTGCGACTTATTTTAGAGATTCATATAGAATGAACTTACCGCACCATGTAACATGGATGGGACAAAATCTGGAAAATGGTAAGTCAAATTTCAGAAAACAAGGTGTTCCGCTAATGCAAAACAAGAATATTTTGGATGATTATGTTTTCGAAAATTATCATTTGTCAGGAGGGAAGTTATATCGAATCGAAAAGAATTTAACAGAAGATCTTGAACAAAATTCAAAAATGGAAGATGAGTTAAAGAATCGTATGAAGTCGTTTAAAACAAAAAACCATTCGTTGAAAAATATTCAAAAAATGGTTCCTGATTCTATATTTAACCGTTATATCAATTAGAATTTTCGGCTGTACGAAACGCTTACATCAAATTGATTTCCTTTTTGATTTGGACGATATTCCTGGTTATAATAATTTGCACCGATTGTAATTAAATTCAAATCTTTGATCGAAAAATTATAATTAGCTCCAATTTTAAAGGATTTCAATTTGTAAGTAGTATTTTCTAAAAGATTATTGTTAAAATCTTCTGGAGAAATACCTGTCCCTATCGCTAAACTTAAATAATTATTAGCATCACCCGTATAATAACGCGTTGTAAAGGTATACGAATGAGAGATGTTATGATCGCTTGGAGTAACAAATGCTCTTAAGTTAAACCAATAATTTTTGTAGTATTTTCCGATAGATCCTGTAAACATCCAAACATCATCAGAAAAATGAAGTTGACGATATCCTAATTCAGCTTCAAAACTCTTTGGTAAATTTGCATATAATGATGCCCCTGTACGGTATTTTGGGAAAATACCATCACTATCTGAATATCCACCACCAATATACATGTAAAATGTCTTAGAGAGTCTCGGATAAGCTTCTACTTCGTATTGTACACCATTATCTTTAAATTTGTTGGCGTAATTCACTTTAAAAATCAATGAGCCCAAAGCAGTTTGACGTTTGTAACTGACTGAAACTTGATGCCAATCATCAGCAAATTGTTTATCGAAATGTGAATAATTGTAATTTACACCAATTGCATTTTTCGTATTATTAATTTCGATGCGATTAGCCAATTCGCGTGCTTCCGTATTTTTAGGATTAATCGCAATTAATTCTTTGATTGTTTCTGATGCATCACTATAAAGATCCCCTGAATTCTGAATCTTAGCTTTTAACAATAATAGTTCTTCATGCTTAGGGTATTTAATTAAACCACGATCAATGATAGATATAGCTTCTGTATAATTCTCATTCCAATATTCAAGCGAAGTGTAGGCCAAATAAAAATCAGTTGAAGGATCCATGGTTTTTTCTATATTCTGAAAAACTTTTCGAGCTTCATCCGTTTCATCATTCCATGTGTAAATTCTTCCCAAGAAAACAGCTATATCAGTATATTCTGGAGATTGTGCTAAAGCTTGTAAAGCTAATTTCTTTGCAGCTGTATAATCTTTTTCTTCGAAAGCTTTGTGTCGAGCTTCTAGAAATAAATCATCTGAACTTTTTGTTTCTTGGCTATAAGAAAATAAAGGTAAAAAGGTAAGAGTAAATAGGGCCTTTCTTAAAAATGATTGTTGAATCATGTGTTAAAAACGTACTTTGTTAAAGCGATAAAGATATAATTATTTGAAGCATAAAAAAAGCCCAAGAAAATAAATTCTTGAGCTTTGTTGTACCTCAGGCGGGACTTGAACCCGCACGTCCTAATGGACACAGGATTTTAAGTCCTGCGTGTCTACCAATTCCACCACCAAGGCATCCACTTCTAAGAAAGAAGTTGAGCGGGAAACGAGACTCGAACTCGCAACATTCAGCTTGGAAGGCTGACGCTCTACCAATTGAGCTATTCCCGCGTGTAAATTGTAAAAATCAAATTAAAAAGTACCTCAGGCGGGACTTGAACCCGCACGTCCTAATGGACACAGGATTTTAAGTCCTGCGTGTCTACCAATTCCACCACCAAGGCAAAATTTGATTTTTGAATTTAATATTTCAAAGAGCGGGAAACGGGGCTCGAACCCGCGACCTCAACCTTGGCAAGGTTGCGCTCTACCAGCTGAGCTATTCTCGCGATTGGAGTGCAAATATATAAAATCAATTTCTAATAATCCAAATGAAATTTGAATAAAATTTCAAAAATATAGTTGCACTTCTATTAATTAGTTGATAGGCATTAACATATCAGCTACTTCTTTTATTTTATCTTTCATCTTTTTACGGTGAACGATCATATCAACGAAGCCTTTTTCTAATAAAAATTCAGAAGTTTGGAATCCTTCTGGTAAATCTCTACCAATTGTTTCTTTGATAACACGTGGTCCAGCGAATCCAATTAATGCGCCTGGCTCAGCCATAATCACGTCACCAATAGATCCGAAAGAAGCTGTAATACCTCCGAAAGATGGATTCGTTAACACTGTAATGTAAGGAATATTGTGGTCTGCTAATTGAATTAATTTAGCTTCTACTTTTGCTAATTGCATTAACGAAATTGCAGCTTCCATCATACGCGCTCCACCTGATTGTGTAATGATTACATACGGTGTTTTGTGTTTGATTGAATAATCAATTGCACGTGCGATTTTTTCTCCCATTACAGAACCTAAAGAACCTCCAATGAATTTGAAATCCATACAAGAAATAGTAATGTCACGGCCATGAATTTTTCCAGTCGCATTGCGAATAGAATCTGTCATTCCCGTTTTCTTTTTAATTTCTTTTAAACGATCTTTATAAGGCTTTGTATCTGTCCAATTCAAAGGGTCTTTACTTTCTACTTTTGTGTCTAATTCTGTGAATTTTCCTTCGTCAAATAAGATGTCAAAGTATTCTTGAGAACCAATTTGTACGTGATGATCATCCTCTGGACTTACATACGCGTTCGCTTTTAATTCTTCAGTTTCGATAATTTTTCCTGATGGTGTTTTGTACCATAAGCCTTTCTTAACGTCTTTTTTTGACTCTGTAGGCGTTGTAATATTTTTCTTGCTTCTTATAAACCAAGGCATATTCTCTGTTTTTATTTGAATAGAAAAATCTCTTTTGAAGATTATCCTAAAGTATTAACATTATTTAAATCGTGGCAAGCTTGGATTAATCTTTCTTTGAAAGAAATTTCTCCTGCTCTTAACCATACACGTGGGTCGTAGTATTTTTTATTTGGAGATTCAGCACCATCTGGGTTACCAATTTGTCCTTGTAAATACGCTGCATTTTCGTCAAAATATTTGCGAACACCTTCCATAAATGCATATTGTAAATCTGTATCAATATTCATTTTAATCACTCCATAGCTAATTGCTTCTCTGATTTCTTCTAAAGTAGAACCAGAACCTCCATGGAAAACAAAATTTACAGCGTTTTCTACATTATATTTTTCGTTGATGTATTTCTGAGAGTTATCTAAAATTTTTGGTGTTAAAACAACATTACCAGGTTTGTAAACTCCGTGTACATTACCAAATGCAGCTGCAATCCAGAAATTATTAGAAACTGATTTTAAATTCTCGTAAACATAAGCTACTTCTTCTGGTTGAGTATATAACAAAGAGTTATCAACATTGGAATTGTCAACGCCATCTTCTTCACCTCCTGTGATACCTAATTCCATTTCCAACGTCATTCCGACTTTAGACATTCGATCTAAGTATCTTTTACACGTTTCTACGTTTTCTTCTAATGGCTCTTCAGATAAGTCTAACATATGAGAACTAAATAAAGTCTTTCCGAATTTATTGAAATGTTCTTCGTTAGCATCCATAATACCATCAATCCAAGGTAATAATTTTTTTGCACAATGGTCAGTATGTAAAATTACTGTAGCTCCATATGCCTCAGCTAATGTATGAATATGTTTTGCACCTGCAATAGCTCCTTTAATAGCAGAAAGTTGATTTTCACCTTTTAATCCTTTTCCAGCATTAAAAGCAGCACCTCCGTTAGAAAATTGAATAATAAGAGGAGAGTTGACTTCTACTGCAGCTTCCATTGCAGCATTAACTGTATCTGAACCAATGACATTACACGCAGGTAAAGCGTACTGATTAGCTTTTGCATCATTAATGATGTCTTGAACTAATGAACCGGTTGCAACCCCGGCTGGAAATTTTCTGCTCATTATGTTAGTATTTTGTGAAACAAATATAGATGTTTTTTTAGAAAGGATAATTAATTCCGAAGTGTAATCTTGGTTTCAAGATATTAAAATTATCAAATTGCCAACGTTCACCTATTTCGTATGAAGGATCATAAATTTTGTAACCTAAATCAAATCTTACAATTGCAAACGTACCAATGTGGTAACGGAAACCTACACCAGACCCAATTCCTAATTCTTTATAAAAATCTTTGAACTTGAATAATGTTTCTTGTCGATCTTTATTAACGCCCCAAATATTACCAGCATCAATAAAATATGCACCTTCTAAACTTCCGAAAAGATGGAAACGATATTCAGCATTGAATAACAATTTCATACTCTCAAATTCTAAACTCTGATTTTTTGAATTGATACGAGGTTTACTTCCAGGACCTAATGTCAATGGAGCCCAACCACGCACATCATTTGCACCTCCTGCCGAATAACTTCTTACAAATGGCGCTGTGTCTGAATTTCCGTAAGGTTGAATAATACCAAATAAAAATCGACCAGCTATGCTTGAATTCGAATTCATTTTAAATTTTCGACGAACATCAATGTCCAATTTTACGAATTGAGAATAAGGAATGCCAAAAATTAATCCTGCTTGATTTCCATCTCGATCAGGTTCAGCTTTATTAAAACCAAAGGCTTTGTCCAAACCTCGTAAAACATTTCCAGCTAACTCAATTCTAGCTTGTATAAACCACGGATTACTTTTTGGACGAAAGGCATTTTCTTGATTGTATGTAAATTGATATATAAATGAATTAATCAATATATTTTGAGAAATGTTTGCTTTTCTGTATAACATGTTTTCAAAATCAACATATAATCTTGCATCTTCTCCTGTTAACGAGTTCTGAAATCCTTTGTCTGCCTCAATAGCGTCTGTTAATTCATCATCTGTTACATAAATTGGTGCATCTGGATTGTATTCGTAATAGAGTTTTTTTACTTCTTCTTTTGTTGTATTATCTCTAGTAAAAACTTCGTAATAGCGATCTTTTTTACGATTATTGATAAATTCAGTGTTGAAAATAGAGACTTTGTGTTGAAATTCTGAACTCGAAATATCCATATCAAAACCAAAGCCATAAGTCGTTTTATCTAAACCTACATTTTTCTGCGTACTTGCATTCATTCTGATTGCCGATTCAGCAGAGAAACGTTTAGGTAAAATATTATCAAGATTAATAGGTGTTAACAAATAAGGAAACTTCAATTTGGTTTCAATTCCAACTTCGTAAGCATTCAAGAAAGCTTTATTCATCGAGAAATCTTTGTTAACCGAACCCAATGTTCCTTTTAACGTTGTTTCTAAATTTTCTCCTCCACCAAATAAATTCCTCGAAGTTAAGGTCATCCCGGGAGAAATTGCAAAATTCATATAACGAGAAGCGTAACTTTCGACAAATAAATTCAAATCGTATTTCTTTTTAGGCGTAAAAAAAACATCAACATTCAAAATCGAATCTTGTTTGGTTATTCTAAATCCATGTAAGTTGATATTTTCTTTTTTGAAAATATTTCGTTTTGTTTGAATTTCTTGTCGTTGGCGATACAATTGATTTGGTCGAATTACAAATGCATCTGTAAAATATCGAGGACGATATTCTGGTTCTTTTGTATAAAAAACGTTGTAATCTTTGTATTCTTTTTTGATTAATGAACTTTCGTCATCAACTATATTGCGCGAATCGGCATAGATATTGACCTTCCCAAAACGATATTGCGTAAAAGGAGTAATACTATCAATTTTCAACGAATCTTGACTAAGTTTATCAATAAACATCGTGACATCAAGGCGCTTATTGCTTTTTAATGTATCCGCTTCAAAGTATAAATCTTCTCCCGTGTCATTAAAATCATAGTAACCTCTGTTCTTTAATAAATCAACAATACGATCACGTTCTTCTTCAAATTTATCAAAGTTGTATTGATCTCCAGCATGTAACACAGTTTGTTTTCCCAAAGGAGAATTCAAGTATTCTTCAATTTTAACATCGGAAATTTTTTGAGTAAACGTTTCGATATAAGATGGTTCACCTAATTTAATATCATAAATGGTTTCTGCTTTTTTCGAAACCGAATCTTTGTCATAAGAAACAGCTACTTTCGAATCGAAATAACCTTTGTCATGAAATAATCGATTTAAGTTCTTTGCCGAAAATTCTGACTGTTCTTCGTCTAATAAAATTGGTGCTTCACCTTGGCTAAAATAAAGACGTTCTTTCCACAAACTTTGTCCAACATATTGGTTCAGATTATTTTTTGTTAACAAACTATCCAATAACTTTTGGTTACGGAAAGGGGCGTCTACACGATAATATTCCTGAAATGTCTCATCAAACTTTGCAGGCGACCAATTGTACACCCATTGCCAAAGAGGAAAAAATCCTAAGAACTTTCCAGCAGGCTTTTGTTTTACATAATCACTTAAATCTTTGTTGATTATCGCCTTTTTCTTCTTTATATCAGGATCCTCTTTATCGTATTCAAATTTGTTTTTTACAAACAAATATTCTCCTTCAGGAACTTTTTTAGTTGTACTACAGCTATAAAAAAGTAATCCCAAACAAGAGATAAGTGCTATATTTGTTGTAATTTTTTTTTGCATAAATATGTTATCAAATAACGTTATTAAGATAATAACATCTCTCGGTTCTAAAAAATATAGACAAAAATATAATTTGTTTGTCGTAGAAGGTGTTAAAAATATTGGGGAAGTTATAAAAAGTTCTATAAATATTAAAGAATTATTTATAATTGAAGACTTTTGGCCCGAAGCAACACACATCAAAAAGACATTTATAGAAGAAAAAGAGTTGAAAAAGATCAGTTTCTTAACAACTCCTAATGTTGGTCTTGCACTTTGTCAATTACCAAATTATGATGAAAATATCCAATTAAAAGGTTTGTCGATTGCGTTGGATGATATTCGAGATCCAGGAAATTTAGGCACAATTATCCGTTTGGCTGATTGGTTTGGTGTAGAGGATATTCTTTGTTCCAAAGAATCAGTTGATATGTACAACCCAAAAGTTGTGATGTCGACAATGGGATCTTTTACACGAGTGAAGGTGCATTATATTGATTTAGAAAAATATTTATCCCAATATAAAGGAAACATTTTCGGAACTTTTATGGAAGGAGAGTCTATATACGAGCAGATACTTCCACAAGAAGGTATCTTGGTAATGGGGAACGAAGCAAATGGTATCTCAAAAGAAATTGAGGCGTTGACGACAAATAAACTAAGCATTCCGTTTTTTGGGACAAATGGTTCTACAGAAAGTCTAAACGTTGCCGTTGCAACAAGTGTCATCTTAGGCGAGTTTAAGTCTCAACTTTCGCACAAATCATAAAAAAAACTTAATGTTTGCAAACGGGTTATTATTCCACAAATAAATATATACTTTAGTGCGAACAAACAAATAGATTAAGAAAAAACACATGAAATATGTAGCGGTTGTTCTTGCTTCTGCCATGCTTTTTATGGGAAGTTGTAGCAAGAAAAACGAACAAAAAGAAGAACTTAGAAAGAAGGATCCGCATGCTTTGCGCTTTGATTCGTTGGATTGGAAGGCAGATTTCAAGCCAATGCACTACACACAAGCAGAGATTAATGATTACCGAAACAAAGTAAATACCTATTATCAAGACTTTTGGGTCAATGGAAATGTAAGTGGAGGTTTGCTGATTGTTAAGAATGGTCAAGTACTTTTAGAGAAATATCAAGGGATGGCAGACCAAAGAAATCAGCGTCCTATCACTCCCGAAACCCCTATTCATATTGCATCTATCTCGAAGGTTTTTACATCTGTTGCTATTCTAAAGTTGGTAGAGAAAGGTAAAATTACATTAGATCAAAAGGTAAATACACTGTTAAATAATTTTCCTTACGAGGACATCACAGTTCGTCATTTGCTAAATCACCGCAGTGGTTTACCAAATTATGCCAACGTTTTGTGGAATGGTAAGAAGGTGATGATGGATCGCGAGAAGCCAATTTCTAATCAAGATGTGTTAGATATCTTCACCGAACACGATGTTAAACAAATTCGTTCAGCAGATAAAGGTTTTTATTACTCAAACACCAATTATGCTTTTCTTGCTTTAATCATCGAAAAGATAATGAAAATGCCTTACCCTAAGGCGATGAAATACATGGTTTTTGACCCGCTTGAGATGAAAAACACCTTTGTTTTTGAGTATGATCGCGATAAAGATACAGTAGCTCGTTCGTACAAATACAATGGTTATGAGTGGGCTTGGGACGATTTTGACCGTACTTATGGCGACAAAAACATCTATTCTACACCAAGAGATCTGTACAAATTAGACATTGCCATGTATTCGAACAATTTTTTACCAAAGAAAATCAAGAAAGAAGCTTTCAAAGGATATAGTTACGAGCAAAAAGGTTATAAGAATTATGGACTTGGAATACGTTTGTTAGAATACGAAGATGGTAAAAAATTGTTGTATCACAATGGTTGGTGGCACGGGAACAATACTGTTTTTGTACACGATGTTAACAATCAATTCACGATAATAGCTTTAGGAAATAAGCAGAACAAAAATATATATAGTGCCTTTAGATTAGTAGGGCTTACCGATACTTATCCTATAAAAGCACCCATAAAAGATTCGATGAAATAAGACGAACAAAGAAGTATAAGGCTGCATATTGTGCACAATCTTCATTAAATTTTATCATAAAAAGTAAAAGCTTTCATTCATTTGAAAGCTTTTTTTAATGCTCTTTTTTCGTATGATACTGATAATCAACAAATTTATTTTGTGAATTAAATATAAAGTATTAATTTAGAGTTAATTAACTATTAACCTGAAAATACTTTTAATTATGGCAATAAAATACAACGTTATTCAAAAAGCTTATCCAGGAGATCCTACTGGTCCTAAAAAGTTTTATGCAAATTCTATTGCAGATGGTGAAATCTCTCTTCGTAGATTAAGTAAAGAAATCGCTCAAACTTCTTCCGTTAGTGAAAGTGATGTCTATGCATCGTTGATTGATTTAGCAAAAATGTTAGCTAAACATTTGGCAGATGGTAAAATTGTTCGCTTAGGAGATTTTGGATCTTTTCAGATAAGTATAAGTAGCGAAGGTGCAGATTCAATTTCAAAAGTAACTTCTGCTTCTATTAAAAATTCTAAAATACTTTTTAGACCTGGCATTGATCTTCGAGAGACTTTAGCGACTTTAAAGTATGAAAAAAAGAAAAGTTAATGTAATTTTTTTAACTTCTAATTGAGGCCAATAAAAAAACGTCAGTAGGTTTTGAGTAAAACCTACTGACGTTTTGAGTAAAACCTACTGACGTTTTGATTAAAACCTAACTACGTTTTATTATGAATGTTATATTGAACTATTTATTACTTTATATTAAGTCAATAATAATGACATAATCTTATTAAAAATTAAACCTATGTTTTTGTGTAGTTAACTATAAAAAGTTTAAAGTTTAATTTGCTTCTTACTGTTTAATATCCATGATATCTCGCAAAACATTTCCGAAGATATTAAATCCAAGAACCAATAACATGATGGCTAAACCTGGTAGGATTGCCAAATGTTGTTTCCCAAGAATGATATGGTTGTAATGTTCTTTGATGATATTTCCCCAAGACGGAGTAGGAGGTTGTGCGCCAATTCCAAGGAAACTAAGCCCACTTTCTACTAAAATTGCCGAAGCAAAATTGGCTGCCGATATCACAATAATAGGAGCAACCACGTTGGGTAATATTTGATTGAAGATGATTCTTGCATCCGAAAAACCTAAGGCTTTTGCTGCTTCTACAAATTCTTTTTCTCTGTACGATAAGAATTGTCCACGTACAACACGGGCAACTTCTACCCACATCGTTAGACCAACGGCAATAAATATCTGCCAAAATCCTTTTCCAATAGCCAAAGTAATGGCAATAACCAATAGTAATGTTGGGATAGACCACACTACGTTTATCAGCCACATAATCATGTTATCGACTGTTCCCTTGTAATATCCTGCGATAGCGCCCAGGGAAACTCCTACAAGTAATGAGATGAATACTGCGATAAACCCGATAAGAAATGAAATTCTTGTCCCGATGATTAACCTCGAATAAAAGTCTCTTCCATACGAATCTGTACCAAGAAGATAGGTTTTTGTATAGATATATTGTTTCTCTATATCTTTTGTTTTGATGTTATGCTTTGTCCAATTTGATGCATCTATGGTAATAGGTTCGCCACTAAGTCCGTTTCCTAAATAAGGAACATAGGTAATATTTTGTCCATTGATCTTGTAAGATGAGATACTTATTTGTTCCGAATCGATCTCTTTCCCAAATATATAATCAGTAAAACTTGTTTCTCCTGTATAATTAGGTAATGGAATTTCGATTGTTTTTTGCTGATAACCTATAGGTGCATATGCAATGGTTAGGTCTTGTCTGTTTGCATTTTCTGTTTTGTCTGTCGCAAAGATATAGGCAAAAATAGAGATAATTGCAGCCAATACTATTACACCAAAAGAAAGAACACCAAGGGTGTTCTTTCTTAATTTATTGAATACTATTTGTGAAAATGAACCGTTTTCTTGCTCCATTATTTTAGATCTCTTAAAACGTTAACCGCTTCGTTTAAATAAAAGTCTTTTTGCATTCCTTTGAACCAATTGTTACGTTTTGCTTTTAAGACAGTATCAGTTTTAGTTGTTGTCAAGTCGTTTTGATTCATTGTAAACTTGAAGTTGTTTTTGTACTTATCTAAAGTTTCGAACTTTTTGATTTTATCTTCGCGTGTTTTACGGTATGTTTTATAATCTTCTAAGTTCAAAGGAATCTCTTTCACCTCTTCCATTGATTTGATGAATTTGAAACTTTCGTTCATTAGTTTCAAGTGAGTGTTATTTTCTAAACGAGCTTTGCTGTTGGCTTTTACTTTTGTTAAATCGAAAGTTGTAGGCCATTTTGCAATAACCAATGGTTTGATTTGATCCCAGTTCAAAGCTTCTGGTCGAGAAGCTTCGCTGATATCTTCGTAAGTGAACTGATCAACTAAAGAAATATCCGACTGAACTCCTTTTAATTGTGTTGATCCTCCGTTAACTCGGTAGAATTTTTGTATTGTTAACTTCACTGCTCCATACTCATCACTTCCTGTTTGACGGTCTAAAGGCAAGATAGTTTGTACTGTACCTTTACCAAAGGTTTGAGGCGATCCCACGACAACAGCACGACCATAGTCTTGCATAGCTGCAGCAAAAATCTCTGAGGCAGATGCAGAAAGCTCGTTAACCATGACAACTAATGGCCCGTCGTATGCGATAGAATTATCTTTGTCTTCGTGAATTTTAAGCATTCCGTCACTACGTCTCACCTGTACAATTGGTCCTTCTTTGATGAACAATCCAGAGATTTTAACTACCTCTTCTAATGAACCACCACCATTGTTACGAACATCGAAAATAAGACCTTTGATGTTTTCCTTCTTCAATATTTCAATTTCTTTCTTGATGTCTTCGGAAGGGTAACGACCACCTTCTTTACCCATCGGGGTATAAAACTCAGGTAAATAAATCATTCCATATTTATCTCCTTTGTCGTCGGTAATTACAGAGGAACGAGCAAACACTTCTTCAGCTTCGATTACTTCACGAATCAAAGAGATTTGTTGTTGAGAACCGTCTTTTTTCTTAATTGTTAAGACAACTTCTGTTCCTTTTTTCCCTTTGATTAGGCGAATGGCATCGCTCAAAATCATTCCAACAATGTTTTTCGCTTCACCGTCTTTCCCTTGAGCAACTTTTATAATTTGGTCTCCGACTTCTAATTTACCGCTTTTCCATGCTGGACCTCCAACGATAAGTTCTGCAATTGTTGCGTAACCTTTTTTATCTTGAATCTTGGCTCCAATACCTTCCATTTGTCCAGACATTTCGAATTCGAAATCTTCTTTGCTCGTTGGTGAGAAGTAAGTTGTGTGGGGGTCGTATTGTTCTGTGTGCGAATTCATGTAAATAGAGAAATAATTTTCGCGTTTTGTTTGCTTGATGCGACGGAAATAATCAGAAATTAAATCTTTTACTTCTTCACGTGCTATCTTTTCAACTTCTGCAAAAGGAGTATCTTTTGTGATTTTCTTTTTGTCTTTGTCAGCCAAAGGATCTTTAGCATCTTTTAACGAAGTAGAATTGTTCAAGGTGTCTTTCTTTTCACCTTTTACGTCATCTTGCATAGAAATGATTTCCAACATTACGTTGTATTTCAGGTATTTGCGCCATAAATCTTTTGCTTCGTTTTTATCTTTAGCGTATTTAGACGTTTTGTAATCGATATTGAAATTCTCTTTTTGATTGTAATCAAAAGGTTTCGATAATGCTTCCATCGAATATTTTTCCGCTTCAGCAATACGTTTGTAAATTGTATCTACAGATGCATTGTAAAAGTTTAAATTTTCTGTTTTATAATAATCATCTAAATTGTGAAAATCTTTTTTGAATAAATCATAATCAGATTGCAAAAGAAAGCGTTTGCTTGGATCTATATATTCTAAATATTTATTGAATACATTTTCTGAAAATTTATCATCAACTGTTGCAGGTTTATAGTGTAGATAAGTTAAGGTATTTCGTGTGTTTTTTACAATTAACTTTTCTCTTTCTTCGTCAGTGTCTAACATGGGTTTGCAAAAGCAAAAAGCAAGTAAACTCATTGATAAAAACGATAGTAAAACATACGTTTTTTTAATTAACATATTGCGATGGTGTTATATAAATTAATAATTTAAGTATCCTTCAAATATAAAACAAAAAGAAATTAGAAGGAAGTTTTTTACATTTGTATAAATGATGAATAAAAGTAATAAATAAATATGGAAAGACCGCTAATTTTAGTTACAAATGATGATGGGGTAACTGCGCCTGGAATAAGAGCGTTAATAGAAGTTGCAAAAGAGTTTGGGGAAGTTTACGTTGTAGCGCCTGATAGTCCACAAAGTGGAATGGGGCATGCGGTTACGATTAATTCGACTTTATTTTGTGATGAGATTGAAGTTGATGCAGAAGTAAAAGAATATGCGTGTTCGGGAACACCGGTAGATTGTGTAAAATTAGCTGTTTCGCAAATTTTACCTCGTAAGCCAGATTTGTGTATTTCTGGAATTAATCATGGATCGAATTCGTCTGTGAATGTGATTTATTCCGGAACTATGTCTGCCGCTGTAGAAGCTGGAATAGAAGGGATTCCTGCAGTTGGATTTTCGTTGTGTGATTTTTCGTACAATGCAGATTTTAAAGCAGGAGAAAAGTTTGTTAAAACAATTATTGCACAAGTTTTGGAACATAAATTACCAAAAGGAGTGGTGTTGAATGTTAATATTCCGAAATTGAAAGAAGAGGAAATTAAAGGAATTAAAGTTTGTCGACAAGCAGACGCAAAATGGGAAGAAAAATTTGATCGTCGCGAAGATCCTCGTGGTAGAAAATACTATTGGATGAGTGGTGAGTTTAAAAACTTAGACAAAGGAGAAGATACTGATGAACGAGCTTTAGCAGAAGGTTATATTTCTGTTGTTCCTGTTCGTTATGATTTAACAGCGCATCATTTTTTGACAGATTTAAGAAACTGGGAGTTGTAACTTTGTTCTAAGTTCTAAGTTCTAAGTTCTAAGTTCTAAGTTCTAAGTTCTAAGTTCTAAGTTCTAAGTTTTTAGTGGAATCATTTTGAGTTTGTCGAGGAATCTATGAGCTTTTAATGATTTAGAAGAATATGAATGAATGCAGAAATAGAAATGAGTTAATTCAAATAAAAAAGGACTTCATTTTAGACTGCACCCAAAAGTTTGGACAGATTAAAAATTAATAATTATAAAAATGAGTTCGATATTGTATCGGGCTCATTTTATTTAAGTTCGATTTTATTCTATCGTTATTGTAATAGTAAATGTATTGTTTTATTTCTTTTTTTAGCTCTTCAATAGAATTAAATTTTTGTAAATAAAATAGTTCCGATTTCAGTATTCCGAAGAAATTCTCGATAATAGCATTATCTAAGCAATTTCCTTTTCTACTCATACTTTGTATGATTCCTTTTTCATTTAATAAAGCCTGATATTGTTTCATTTGATATTGCCATCCTTGATCGGAATGTAATATCAAATCTTTGGTGTCTTTCGTTATTTTAAATGCCTTTTTAAGCATTTGAGTTACTTGATTAAAAACAGGTCGTTCGCTTAACTCATAGCTGATAATTTCTTGATTGTACAGATCCATTATCGGTGATAAATATAGTTTTTTATCTTTTACTTTAAACTCGGTAACATCTGTTACCCATTTTTGGTTGGGTTTATCAGCCTTAAATGCTCTTTGCAAGATGTTTGGTGCAATCTTTCCTTGTTCTCCTTTGTAAGATTTGTATTTTTTTCTTCGAATCAAACTCTTTAATCCTAAGCTATTCATCAGTTTAAGAACAGTTTTATGATTGATGATAGTTCCTGATTTTCTTAATTCATCGGTAATTCGTCGATAGCCATATCGCCCTTTATGCTGATGATAAATGGATTTTATCTTAAGTTTTAATTCCTCGTATTTATCTGTTTTACTACGTGAAATATGATAGTAAAAGCTGCTTCTAGCCATATGTGTACAATCTAAAAGTAAATTTAGATGAAATTCTGGCCTTAATTCATTTATGGCTTGTGTCCAAGTTTCTTTTGTTTTTCTTCCTCGGCTTGAATTAAGGCATTGAACTTTTTTAAGAGTGCAACTTCACAACGTAAACGTTCAATCTCTAACAATAGTTCTTCTTCTCTTGATAATGGTTGTTTCGATTTTTTAGGTCCACCCTTAGATGTGCTCATAGTCTTGGGACGGCCTTTTGGTTTGGGTTTTAATCCGTCTATTCCAAAGGTAGCAAAATCTTTTTGCCATTTTATAATAACCGATTCACTTGGAATATTAAATTTAACTCTGGCTTCTCGTAAACTAAGATATTGACTAGTTATAGTCTTAATAACTTTCAACTTAAATTCAACGCTATACGTTTGGTTTTTTTTAGGTTCTATACCTGAAATTCCTTGATTATGATAATCAGAAACCCATTTCTTTAATAAAGAAGCATGTATATTTTCTTTTTTACTAATTGAACGTATTGTTCGATGTTTTTCTAAAACTTCTTTCACACAGCGTAACTTAAATGCTACACCATATTTTACTTTTCTTGTCATAAAAAATGCCCCCAAAAGTGTCTAACTTTTTGGGGGCAGTGTATTTGAAGTCCTTTTTTATTGTTATATAATTGTGAGAATTATTTTAAAGTTTTTTTCTCAGCTTCACGATAGAAAGTTTCTTTCTGATCGTTTCCTAATGTTTTGTATGCTTGAATTAAGTTACGAATAACCAAACGATTTTCTGGTTGAATTTCGTACATTTTTTCAAGATAAGGAACTGCTTCTGTAAACAAAGCTTTACGTTTTGTTTCGTTTGCATTGTAAATTTCCTTCTCTTTTTTTGATGTTCCTAAATTGTTGTTCATCGCTTCAACAATTTCTTTGTCTGCTTGTAAAATAGCTAACACTAAATTGTTATAAGATTCGAAATGTTTTGGGTTTAACTCAATCGATTTTTGGAACATTTTTTTAGCCTCTTCTGTTTTAGATTTATCATCTAAATATAAAACGCCTAAGTTGTAATAGTTTTGCGCATCATTTGGATTAATTTTAATCGCTTCTTCGATACGTTTTAACATTTTGTCAGAATTTCCAGATACTTGGTAGATTGCAGTCGCAATGGTGTTGATGTCAGCATCAGTAGGGTATTTATCAATAGCTTCTTCTACAATTGCATCGTGTTTTTTTGCATTGTATAAACCATTAAGAGCTAAAATATACATATCACGGTTGTAATCTTTTGTTTGATTAGCCGATTTACCTGTGAATCCTTTTGCAGCTAATTCTTTCAAAATTGTTAATGATTTGTCATAATCATTTGCATTGTAAAAACAGATTGCAGCTTGGTATTTATATATATCTTCTTTTGTACCTAAAGCTTCAACTAAATTATAAACGTTCAAGAATTTTGTTCCTGCTTCTGTGTATTGTTTAGCATCCATTGCTTTGTTAGCAGCGTCTAATTCTTTGTTCGCTAAAGTAGAAACTTCTGATTGCAATAAGAAACCATATTTTGGTTGTAATGCAACTTCTTTTGCTTTTGCATAATTACCAGCTGCAGTTGCTTTATCTAAATCAGCTTGAGAATAGTAAAACTCATCTTTTTTAGTGTCTTTATTTTTGACTTGCCAAACTTTGCCGTTTTCGTATTTAGATAATTTTGCTAAATCTTGACTTGCTTTTGTAACGTCACCTTTTGCTAAGTTTTCTTTTGCTAATTTATTGTATTTTTCAGCTAAAACTGTAGGTTCTGTTGTTAATTCTTCTGAGTTTGTTTGAGCAAATGATGTTGACATTGCTAAAACTAAACTTAAACTAAATAATAATTTTTTCATTGATTATTCATTATTTGGATCCTCAGCAGGTGTTTCATTTGCTTGAGTTTCGTTGTTTTCGTTTGTATTTTCTACAATAATTGGATTTCCTTCTTCATCATGTTCCACTTCGTTTTCCAATTCTTCTTCAACTTGCACTTTTGCAATAGCTGCAATTTCATCGTTCTTTTTCAGGTTAATCAATCGAACACCTTGCGTTGCGCGACCCATTACACGAATTTCATCTAAACCTGTTCTAATTGCAACTCCAGATTTATTGATAATCATTAAATCATCTTCATCTGTAACCGCTTCAATTGCGATTAATTTACCTGTTTTGTCAGTGATATTTAAAGTTGTGACACCTTTTCCACCACGATTTGTTTCGCGGTAATCTTCTATAGATGAGCGTTTTCCATAACCTTGTTCAGAAACGACTAATACAGTCTCTTTTTCTATATCAGTTACAACAATCATTCCGACAACTTCATTATCAGGTTGATCACCTAAGTTAATTCCACGAACACCTGAAGCAGTACGACCCATTGGACGAACTTTTTCATCTTCGAAACGAATTGCTTTACCATATTTAGAAGCGATCATAATTTGGGATTTACCATTTGTTAATAATGCTTCTAATAATGTATCACCTTCACGAACTGTAATTGCGTTAATACCATTTGCACGTGGACGAGAATAAGCTTCTAAAGATGTTTTCTTGATGATACCATTTTTAGTTACCATAATTACGTAATTATTATTTACGTATTCTTCGTTCATTAAATCGTGTGTTAAGATATAAGCTTTTACTTTGTCATCTGGTTCGATGTTGATTAAGTTTTGTATAGCTCTACCTTTAGATGTTTTAGAACCTTCTGGAATTTCATATACACGCATCCAAAAACATTTACCTTTTTCTGTAAAGAATAACATGTATTGGTGATTAGATGCTGAAACCATATATTCTAAGAAATCTTCGTCACGAGTTGTAGCAGCTCTGTTACCAACTCCTCCGCGAGATTGTTTGCGGTATTCTGAAAGTGGTGTACGTTTGATATAACCCATGTGAGAAATTGTTAAAACAACTTGTTCATCAGGAATTAAATCTTCTATATTTAAATCACCACCTGCATAATCGATCTCTGTACGACGTTCATCACCATATTTTTTACGAACTTCTAATAATTCGTCTTTGATAATTTGCATTCGTAAATCTTTGTTTGCTAAAATATCTTTTAAGTGATTAATCATTTTCATGATTTCTTCGTACTCTTCACGAATCTTATCAATCTCAAGACCAGTTAATGTACGTAAACGTAAATCTAAGATGGCACGTGCCTGAATTTCTGATAACTCAAAAGCTTCCATTAATCCTGTACGAGCATCCTCTGGTGTTGCAGATTCGCGAATAATTTTAATTGCACGGTCCAAATCATCTTGTGTTCCGATTACTTTCATGTAACCTTCTAAGATGTGTGCTCTTTCTTGTGCTTTTCTTAATTCGTATTCAGTACGACGAATAACAACTTCGTGACGGTGTTCTACGAAATGATAAATCATATCTTTCAAGTTCAATTGCTCTGGTCTTCCATTTACCAAGGCAATATTGTTTACACTGAAAGATGATTGTAATTGAGTGAATTTAAATAATTTATTTAAAACTACGTTAGGAACTGCGTCCATTTTTAAGACATAAACGATACGCATACCTTTACGGTCAGATTCGTCACGAATCTCAGAAATACCATCTAATTTACCGTCTTTTACCAACTCAGCAGTTTTTGCAATCATGTCTGCTTTGTTAACTTGGTAAGGAATTTCTGTTACGATAATACAATCGCGCCCATGTACTTCTTCGAAATTAGTTTTTGCACGTAAAACAACACGTCCACGTCCAGTTTCGAAGGCTTGTTTTACTCCGTCGTAACCATAAATAGTACCTCCAGTTGGGAAGTCTGGTGCTTTGATATATTGTGTTAATTCGTCAATTGTAATTTCACGATTATCAATATAAGCGATAGTTCCGTCAATAACTTCTGTTAAGTTGTGCGGAGCCATATTTGTAGCCATACCAACTGCAATACCAGATGCACCATTCACTAATAGGTTAGGAACACGTGTTGGTAAAACCGTAGGTTCTTGGATTGTATCGTCGAAGTTTAGTTGAAAATCAACTGTTTCTTTATCTAAATCAGCTAATAATTCGTCTGATATTTTTTGAAGTCTTGCTTCAGTATAACGCATTGCAGCGGGTGGATCTCCATCTACAGAACCGTAGTTACCTTGTCCGTCAACTAGTAAGTAACGCAAAGACCAAGGTTGTGCCATACGTACCATAGTGTCGTAAACAGAAAGGTCGCCATGTGGGTGAAATTTACCTAAAACTTCCCCTACAATACGTGCCGACTTTTTGTAAGAACGATTAGAAAAAACACCTAATTCATACATTCCGAATAATACTCTACGGTGTACAGGTTTTAAACCATCACGCACATCCGGAAGCGCACGAGATACGATTACCGACATCGAATAATCGATGTAAGCGGATTTCATTTCATCCTCAATGTTAATTGGGATTAGTCTTTCTCCTTCAGTCATATTGTTTTGTTATATAAGGTGGCTAATATACGAATTTTAAGCAAAAAAAAGACTGATAAAAACAAGATATTTGATGTTTTATGAAACTTTTAAGGATTCATTTTACATCGTTCCGAAAATTGGTTGATTTGATTAAGTGAAACAAAATGTTGATAAGTTTTAATTGTTATTGTTTTAATTTTCTCTTGCTTAACAAAAAAATGTTTTTATATTTGCACTTCGAAAATTACAAAGTGTAGAACGGAACGCGGTTTACTATTAATTCAGCTTTTTTGTAATTTTCTATCATTTTGATTTTTGAATTAATAATATTAACTGTATATTTGCAACCCATTCGAGTAATGGATTAGAAACTTAGTAAAGATGAGTAAGAGAACATTTCAACCAAGTAACAGAAAAAAAAGAAACAAACACGGATTCCGTGAGCGTATGGCTTCTAAAAACGGGCGCAAAGTATTAGCTGCTCGTAGAAAGAAAGGAAGAAAAGCATTAACTGTTAGTGAAGTAAGAGCTAAAAGATAATCGCTACAATTCATAAAAAATAAGCTTGAAGGTCGTTCTTTCAAGCTTTTTTTTTACATTTGTTTTAAAGACTGTAATAAGTATGGAAGCTAAAAATGTAATTGAGTTAAGTCAATCATCTATATATCAAAGAAATCATTTAGTATTATCGGACGTTAATTTTACACTAAACGAAGGTGAATTTGTTTATCTAATCGGGAAAACGGGAAGTGGAAAAAGTAGTTTGTTAAAAGTACTTTATGGTGATTTACCACTACAATCAGGGCAAGGAGCTGTGGTTGGAATGGATTTGAAATCATTAAAAACAAGTAAAATTCCAGACCTTAGAAGGCATTTAGGGATTGTCTTTCAGGATTTCCAATTATTAACAGACCGTACAGTTGAACAAAATTTAATCTTTGTTTTGAAGGCTACAGGTTGGAAAGATAAAGCGACAATTGATAAACGTATCGATGAGGTTTTAGATGCAGTAGGTATGTTGTCTAAAAAGAAAATGATGCCATTCCGTCTTTCAGGTGGTGAGCAGCAGCGTGTTTCTATTGCTCGTGCTTTGTTGAATCATCCAGAATTGATTTTAGCTGATGAGCCGACAGGAAACTTAGATCCAGAAACTTCAAATGACATAATGGATTTGTTGTTATCTGTGTCAAAACAAAATAATTGTGCAGTTTTAATGGCTACACATGATTACGAAATTATTCGTCGTTATCCTGCTCGTAAAGTACGTTGTGAAGACGGAAAATTATTTGAGGTTACTGAAGCAATCACAGAATAAAAATTTATATACAATATAATTTTAAAGAAAGAGTTTACTTAGTTGTAGACTCTTTTTTTTATATATTAAACTAATAAAATGTTTAGAGATAAACCATTACATTTTGTAAGCATGGACACGCCTTTTCCTCCAAGTTATGGAGGAGTGATAGACGTGTTTTTTAAATTACAGGCTTTTCATCAATTAGGGGTAAAAGTGTATTTACATGTTTTTGGATTTAAAGAAAATAAAGAGAGTGGTTTAGAAAAGTATGCTGAAAAAGTCTACTATTATCCTATCAAGCAAAATCCTTTTTTGGTTTTTAATAAATCTCCATTTTCAGTTTGTTCAAGAAATGGAAATAAATTATTTGAAAATATAACCAAAATTGACGCACCAATTTTTTTTGAAAGCCTTAAAACGACAGATATTATTCGAAAATTTAATTTATCAAATCAAAAAAAATATTTAAGATTACATAATATTGAGCAAAATTATTTTGAAGGTTTAGCTTTAAGTGAAACAAATATTTTTAAGAGAGTGATGTATTACTTAGAAGCTAAAAAGTACATTAAATATGAGCCGATTATGAGTCATTTTGATCAAATTTTCACGTTGTCTAATTATGAACAAGATTATATATATCAAACGTTTTCTAAAGGTAAATTTATACCTGTTTTTCATGGGAATAATACCTTTTTTAATTTAAAAGGTTGTGGTCATTATGCCTTGTATCATGGGGATTTAAGAGCAGCAGATAACCGTAGAGCTGTAGAATTTTTGATTGATGTTTTTAACGATATAGATTATCCTTTAATCATCGCTTCAAGTTCTAAACAAGCATGGGTTGAAGATAAAATAGTTGGTAGAAAGAATATTAAATTTATTTACTTAGAAGATTTTAAACATCTGTTAACGTTGTTTAAAAATGCTCAAATGAATATTAGTTGGTCTTTTCAGCAGTCTGGAACGAAATTGAAAGTTGTAAATGCATTATTTAATAGTCGATATTCTATTATTAATGACAATGTGATAGATGACGATCATATTCGTCAATTATGTATTGAAGTTAAGAATAAAAAGGAGCTTATTGAACAAATTAATTTATTGAAAAATAAACCATTTATTGCTTCAGAAACTTACAAATCTATTTTAGAAACTTATTTAAATGACAGAATGAATGCAAAAAATATTTTAAACGAAATTTTTTCTTAAATTTAAATACAATTAACAACGAATATGCGCAGAGAAAATTTTGCAGATTTAATTTTACAAAAAATTAAAGACCAAAAAGACACTATAAAACAGCAATATCATACTTCTAAAAATAAAATTGGATATTTTTGGATAGATGATTTATTGCCAAAAGATTTAGCATTGGAAATTAATGAAAACTTTCCTTCTAAAGATGAAATGGTTTTGAAAAAAAGTTTGAAAGAAGATAAATATATCGCTGTTCAAATGAACCAATATCATCCTATTTTGGAAGAGATTATTTATGCTTTTCAAGACGAAAGAATTGTGAGTTTGATTGCAGAAATATGTGATATAAAGCAACCTATTCCAGATTCTTCTTTGTATGCTGGCGGATTGTCGATGATGGGGAATAAACAATTTTTACAACCACATTTAGATAATTCTCATGATGCAAAAAGAGAATTATGGCGCGTATTAAATTTATTGTATTATGTGACACCAGATTGGAGAGAAGAATATGGAGGAAATTTAGAAATTTGGCAAAATGGATTGAAGAATGAGCAGATTACAATTTTTAGTAAATTCAATCGATTAGCTGTAATGGCGACGCATAATGAATCGTTGCATTCGGTTTCACCAATAAAATATGAAGGGTTTAGAAAATGCGTGTCGAATTATTATTTTTCGAAAGAACCTTTAAGAGAAACAGATTCGTTTCATGTTACATCTTTTAGAGGGCGTCCTGAACAAAAAGTGTTGGATCAAGTTTTACAAGTTGATAATGCGTTGAGAATGGGGGTTAGAAAGGTTTTTAAGAAAGGAGTAGTCGAAAATCCGCATGTATATAAAAAAGAAAAAGAATAGGTTAAGGAGATTAACCTATTTTTTTATTTGTTCAAAAATTGCTTTAAGTTTTATTTCTTCGTTTTCCCAACAAAGTTCTTTTGCAGCTTTTGCAAGATTTTCTTGGTAACTTCGTTTTCCTTCGTTTAAGATCTCTTGTAATGTTTCGGCCAAATGTTTTGGTTCATGGTTTATAATCACTTTACCTACGTTGTATTCTTCTACCATTTTTTTTATCTCTGGTAAATTTGTCGCTAAAATAGGAACTCTTGCTTGAATAAAGTCAAATAGTTTATTCGGTAGAGCATAGCGATAGCTTAAACCTAAATCTTCTTCCAAACTCATTCCTACATCAGCTAAAGGTGTTATGGTTTTTAAAGTTTTTGGGGGGATATTTCCTAAAAAATGAATGCGATTTGTAAGGTTTAAATTTTTTACCAATTGCTCGTATTCTGCTTTTTTTGGACCTTCTCCAGCAATCCAAAATTGACAATTTTCGACATACTTAAATGCTTCAATCATTTTATCGATTCCTCGACTCATATTGATTGCTCCTTGATACATTAAAATTTTGTCATTCGTTGGATTTTCGGGTAAGCGAAAGAAAATAAAATCTTGTTTATCATTCAGTTTTGTTCGATTGGGAACATTTCTAATCACAACCGGATTAGCGCCATATTCTTTATGAAACCAATTAGCATATCCATCACTAACGGTGTAAAAATGATTGATTTTTGGAAGTAAGAATTGTTCTAAAGTTTTCCATATTTTTTTTGTTTTTGGACGATTCTGAAGTGATGGTAACTCTGAGAAAATCTCATGACTATCAAAAACTAAAGGTCTATTTTTGATTTTGCTGACCAAGTAAAAAGGGAATAAACTGTCCAAATCATTTGCTAATAAAATGGTCTTTTTATCTGTTTTTTTTAATAAAGTAAAAAATAATTTCCAATTAAATTCGGCATACATTTTCATCGTTGATTGATTATTCATCTCAATCAAATGCGTTTTGTATGGTTTATTCAAATTTGGCTTTCCTTTTAATGTTGCGCCAATTAATTCTACATCATATCCAAATTTCAATAAAGAATGACAAACTTTATCTAATCGTTGATCCGTTTCAATATTATTTAATACTGCAGAAAGAATTTTCAATGTTGTGGTTTTTAAAGGTTATTTTCCAGGTTTAAAAGCAATATAATAAGCCTGTACTAAAAATAATAACGCATTCGGAATAAGAACTGGCCAAGCCTCAATCATTGCAGCATAAATCACAAAACATATACACCCTATTGCATTGATAATACGAATGGTTGTGATTTTTGAAAAAAAGAATGCTAGTACAATAAAGACTGAAGCTAAATAGCCAAAAATATCAGCTATACCAATATTAGATAAAAAATCCATAAAATGATAAATAAGAATGATAAAGTATAGGCAAAATTATGAAAAATAAGTCGATAACTTTGTGTAAATTTGCACAATGATAGAAACTTTATCAAAGATAAAACACAAAGATTCGCCAAATTTCTTTTTACTTGCTGGTCCATGTGCCATCGAGAATGAGGATATGGCTTTGAGAATTGCTGAAAAAGTAATTAACATTACTGATAAATTAGAGATTCCTTATGTTTTTAAAGGATCTTTCAGAAAAGCAAACCGTTCTCGTATTGATAGTTTTACAGGAATTGGAGATGAAAAAGCATTGAAGATTATTCAAAAAGTAGGCGAAACATTTGATGTTCCTACAACAACGGATATTCATGAACCTTTTCATGCAGAAATGGCTGCAGCTTATGTAGATGTTTTACAAATTCCTGCTTTTTTGGTTCGTCAAACGGACTTAGTTGTTGCTGCTGCAAAAACAGGGAAGCATGTTACGCTGAAAAAAGGACAGTTTCTTTCGCCAGAAGCAATGAAATTTCCTGTTGAAAAAGTGACAGATTCAGGTAACAATAATGTAGCTATAATCGAACGAGGAACAATGTTAGGTTATGGTGATTTAGTGGTGGATTATCGTGGAATTCCTGTGATGCAAAACTATGCGCCAGTTATTTTAGATATCACGCATTCATTACAACAACCAAATCAAGCTTCGGGTGTTACAGGAGGAAAACCAGAGTTAATCGAAACGATTGCAAAAGCTGGAATTGCTGTAGGTGCTGACGGTATTTTTATCGAAACGCATCAAGATCCTAAAAATGCAAAAAGCGACGGAGCAAATATGTTACAATTAGATTTGTTAGAAGGATTATTAACGAAATTAGTTAGAGTTCGTCAAGCAATTCTTTAATTTTTTTTTTAAGAATTCAATGATATTAAATAATACTTAATCAACTTGATTAAGTATTTTTAATTTTTTAGATATGAATAATTTAATCCAAAAATACAATATTCCAGGACCTCGTTACACAAGTTATCCTACAGTTCCATTTTGGGACAATAATGGATTTACAAAACAAGGATGGGTGGAAACTTTCCAACGATCTTTTGATGAAAGTAATGCAGAAGAAGGAATATCAATTTATATTCACTTACCTTATTGTGAGTCTTTGTGTACATTTTGTGCATGTAACAAACGTATTACTAAACAACATTCGGTAGAAATTCCTTATATTGATACAGTTTTGAAAGAATGGAAATTGTATGTAGATTTATTTTCATCTCGACCAAAAATTAAGGAAATTCATTTAGGAGGAGGAACACCAACTTTTTTCTCTTCAGAAAATTTGAAGAAATTAATTGATGGTATTTTTGAATATGCGGATGCTGCCGAAGGACACGAATTTAGTTTAGAAGGACATCCGAATAACACAACAAAAGAACATTTACAAGTATTATACGATTTAGGCTTTAGACGTATTTCGTATGGTGTACAAGACTATGATCTTAAAGTTCAGAAAGCGATTAATCGTGTTCAACCTTTCGAAAATGTGAAAAGAGCAACAGAAGAAGCGCGTGAAATTGGTTTTTCATCGATTTCTCACGATTTGATTTTTGGGCTTCCTCATCAAACAATGGAAGGAATGTTAGAGACGATTAATTTGACAAAACAACTTAATCCAGATCGTATTTCTTTTTATAGTTATGCACATGTACCATGGATAAAAGGAGTTGGACAACGTGGTTTTCATGAAGAAGATTTACCTACGCCAGAATTGAAACGTGCTTTGTACGAAGAAGGAAAAAAAATGTTCGAAGAAATGAATTATTTCGAAATAGGAATGGATCACTTTGCATTAGAACACGATTCGATGTATCAATCGATGAAGGAGCATACATTACACCGTAATTTTATGGGATATTCTTCTTCGAAAACACAATTAATGGTAGGCTTAGGAGTTTCTTCTATTAGCGATTCTTGGTATAGTTTCGCACAAAATGAAAAAACAGTAGAAGAGTACGAAAAATCAATCCATAACGGAGAATTATCCGTTTTCAAAGGTCATATTTTATCAGAAGAAGATTTAATTATGCGTCGTCATATTCTAAATTTAATGTGTAATTTAGAAACTTCTTGGGCTGATGAAAGTATGAGATTTGATGATGTAGAGCGAATTAAAACGATGTTACAAGGCATGGTAGACGATAATTTGATTGAATTTGTAGAAAATGGTTTAATCGTGAAAGAACAAGGACGTCCATTTGTTCGAAATTTATGTATGACATTCGATAAGAGAATGATAGATAACGAGCCTGAAACACGTATTTTCTCAATGACAATCTAATAAAATAGATAAATGTTTTAAACTTTATCAAAAAAAGTATATATTTGAATATCTCAAACAATGAAAGAAATAGAAATTCACGGTAAAAAATTTATTCCGTACATCGCATTTGAAGAAATAGAACACGCCATCAAAAATATGGCAAACGAAGTTTATGAAGAATACAAAGACGAAAGGCCGATTTTTGTCGGAGTTTTAAACGGAGTTGTCATGTTCTTTAGCGATTTCTTAAAACAATATCAAGGAGAATGTGAGATTTCTTTCTTGAAGTTAAAATCTTACGAAGGAACAGAATCAACAGGAAAAGTTCAAATTGAGATGGATATTCCGATGAGTGTTGAAGGACGTCATGTAATTATTTTAGAAGATATTGTAGATACAGGTAATACGTTAGTAGAATTGCACCGTATCCTGAAAGAGAAAAAGGTGAAGTCTTTGAAAGTAGCTACTTTATTATTTAAACCAGATGCTTACAAAAAAGAGTTGAAAGTAGATTTAGTAGGAATTTCTATTCCTGACAAATTTGTAGTAGGTTATGGATTAGATTTTGACGGATTAGGAAGAAATTTACCAGATATTTATCAAATAAAACATTAAACAACATGCTAAACATTGTATTGTTCGGACCTCCTGGCAGTGGTAAAGGAACACAAGC